>CAYMDM010000007.1:0-70175 GCA_964389235.1 uncultured Burkholderiaceae bacterium | reverse complement strand
CATTCAGCCGTTCGGCCCCGCCGCGGCTGCACGGCAGCGGGGCATAAAAAAAGGCGCGACAAGGGCGACGCGCCTTCCAACAAAATGATTGGGCAACTGCTTGTTGGACGGCCATTCTAACCCGCCGAAAGTGACGGTTGACGCCGTCCTGGCGCGCGACCGGGCTATTTGTCCACATTTTATCCACAGATCGGCTCCGATCCCTGAGCCAGACGGTTTCGGGCTCTCTGAGCCCGTTTGGACCGGTTATGGCCGCCGCGCCGGAGCCGGCCGGGCGCTGTGGATAACCCGGCTCGGCGGCGTTGCCGGCCCGCGACAGCGAGCCGGAATACCCGAGCTTGGCGCGGGGAATCAGCCCTGCGGGCGCAGCAGCACGAACTGGCCCGAGTCGCCCCGGCGCAGCAACACCGGCACCGGCTTGCCCGGGGGCAGCTTGGCCGCCAGCGCGTTGAGCTGCGCGGCGCTGGTGATCGCCACGTTGTTGACACTGACGATCACGTCGCCGACGCGCACACCTTCGCGCGCCGCCGCGTCGCCGACCTGCTCGACCAGCACCCCGCCATCGACGCCAAGCTGCGCTTTCTGCGCGGCATTGAGGTCGATCACCCGCAGCCCCAGCGGATTGCGTGCGACCGCGGGCGCCTCGGTCTTTTCCGGGGCTGACGACGCCTTGGCCGGGCGATCCATCACCCATTCGCCGACCTTGACCTGCAGGGTCAGCTCCTTGCCCATGCGCAGCACCTGCACCGGCACGATCGATCCGGGCTTGGTGTCGCCGACCAGCCGCGGCAGGTCGTTGGCCTTTTCCACCGGCTTACCGTTGAAGCGGGTGATGATGTCGCCGACCTGGATGCCGGCCTTGGCCGCGGCGCCGTCCTTCTCGACCACCCGCACCAGTGCGCCACGCGCCTGCCCCAGCCCCAGCGACTCGGCCAGTTCTCGGCTGACGCTGTCGATCTGCACCCCGATCTTGCCGCGGATCACGTAGCCCTGCTTCTTGAGCTGATCGACCACCCGCATCGCTTCGTCGATCGGGATCGCAAACGAGATGCCCATGAAGCCGCCGGTGCGGCTGTAGATCTGCGAGTTGATGCCGATCACCTGACCGTGCATGTCGATCAGCGGCCCGCCGGAGTTGCCCGGATTCACCGCCACATCGGTCTGGATGAACGGGGTGTAGTCGCCGGTGTCGCGGCCCTTGGCGCTGACGATACCGGCGGTCACCGTGTTTTCCAGCCCGAACGGCGAGCCGATCGCCAGCACCCACTCACCGACCTTGACCTTGCTCGAATCGCCGATGCTCACCGACGGCAGATCCTTGGCATCGATTTTCACCAGCGCGACGTCGGTGCGCTTGTCCAGGCCGATGAGCCTGGCCTTGAATTCACGCTTGTCGGTCAGCGTGACGAGGATGCGGTCGGCGCCGTCGACCACATGCGCATTGGTCATGATGTAGCCGTCCGGGCTGAGGATGAATCCCGAGCCGACGCCAGTGGGCCGCTCTTCCTCCTCGCCGCCGCCCTGCGGGCCATTGCGGTCGCCGCGCGGCGCGTTGGGCGCGGGCAGCGGGATGCCGAAAAAGCGTCGCAGCAGTTCGCGCGTCTGGTCGTCCATTTCGCCTTCGCCGCCGACCGCCACCTTTTTGTAGGTGCGGATGTTGACCACCGATGGCCCGACCTTTTCGACCAGTCCGGTGAAATCGGGCAGCCCGCAGGTCGGGCAAGTCGCCGGGCGCGCGGGCGTCGCGGCGGTCTGCGCCGATGCCAGCGGCAGCAGCGCACCAAAGGCCAACGCGCAGGCGCCAGCCAGCCTCCAGAACGATCGCATTTCAGTTCACTCCCTGTTTATGTGAAATGTGTCGGGCCGTATGGGCCATTCGGCGCTACGCGCCGTGATGAGCCGCAGCATACGCAAGCGCCACCGCCCGCGTGCGCGGTGGCGCGAACGACCTCGCTCCGATACGGGAACCCGCCGCGCTACTGCACCCGCACTACCGCCTGGCTCAGGCTGCGCAAGGTGCGGTCGGGCACTGCGCCCATCACCGTCACCCACCAGTCGCCGATGCGGCGCGACAGCGCCAGCGTGCCGCCCACCCGCTGCTCCTCTGGCATGCCGGCGGGCACATCGTGTAGCGGCTGGATGAATATCGACACCGAAGCCAGCCCGTCGCTGAGCAGCCACTGCAGCACCTTGGAACGGCGCTCGCCGACCATCATGCTGCGACGGTACACCCCGATGGTCTCGAACCCCGGCACCGCGTCAGCCAGCTTCCACCCGGCCTCGCGCAAGTCCACCGGCTGTGCCCGCATCTGCTCGAAGGTGAAGCCGGGCACCGGCTGCATGGCCTGCCGCAGCGCGCCGGGCCGCGGCGTCACTCCGATGTCCAGCGAGGTGAACGCCACCTGATCGACCACCTTGCCTGCGGCATTCAGGGTCTGCGCCTTGACCAGCAGATCCGACCCGCGCAGCGTCCACAGCCGGTAGCCCCAGCGCCAGTCGTCGCGTGGGCGTACCTGCGTGACCTCGCAGACCCGGCCGATGCAGCGTTGCGTGCCCTCGGACTCGCGGCTGTAGTTCTGATCAACCGCGCCATCGGCCGTTTTCAGCAGCCGCGGAAAGCTGGAGTTGCCCGGCTGGTTGTCGATCAGCGTGAGCTTGTAATCGGGCCAGCTGGTACGCACCTCGTCGTTCAGGCACACCAGCACCCGGCGCTGTCCGTCCAGGGTTTCGATGCGCTCGAAATGCCCCTGCGGCAGCACATAGTGTTCGAGGGAAGAGGTGCTGATCGACTCACCGTGCTGGGTGACGAATACCCCGCGGTAATTCAGGCTGCGCGCCGCTGCGCTCACCCGCTGCAGCCAAGCCTGCAAGCCCTCGCCGCCCGCGTCTGGCGCCGCTTGCGCGGCCGAAGCCACCACCTGCGGCGAAGCTGCCCATGCGGGCAGCGCCAGACCGCTGCCGAAAGCCAGCGCGCAGGCCCAGAGACCTAGGGCCACTGGCCGCGCCCGCAGCGAAGCCAGCGCACGCCGCGGCGCGCGCCGCAAGGCCAGAGTGCTCAAGGCCGGTTCGCCGGCGCCTGCGCCAGCGGTTGACGCAACACCGCCGGCACCACCGGCATCATGCCGCCAGCCATCTGCTGGTGCGCCAGCAGAAACTCGGCCATCGGCAGATCGCTCGCCGCAACCGCGGTGCGCGAGGCCAGGGTGGCCGGCTGCGCGCCGGCCTGCGCGGTGGCGGGCACCTGCAGATCGGCCTGCACCAACGCGACCTGCTGCGTCGCAGGCACGGCCGCCGGGCCGATCCCCGCGGGGCTGGTGGCCTGCCCCGCCACGACTGGCTTGAGCAAGGACGCCGAGGTGCCATTTGCACTTCCATTTGCACTTCCGCCACCTGCCGCTGCCATCTGCGCCGGCGCCGTTGCCGGTGCACCGTCACGCAAGGTGGGCAGCGCGACCCAGGCCATCACGGCGACGCCGGCGACCGCGGCCATGCCCGCAGCGATGCGAGTGCTCCAGTGCGGCCGCCGATGCGCGGCGACAGCCTGGGTCACCACCTCGCGACCGGCCTCAATTTGCCGCGCCGCCGCCGGCGCGATGACCACCGGCTCACGCTCGATCGCCGCACTCACCCGCGCGACAAAAGCCGCATCGCCGCCGCGCAACTGCAGATCGGCGCTGCGCAGCACATCGCCGATCTGCGCGTAGAGCAGCCAGTCGCCGCGTGCCTGCTCGTCGGCGGCAATCGCACGCAAGCGCTCACCCGCTACGCCATGCAGCTCAGTCCATTCGCCATCCAGCGCGGCGGAAACCTGCTCGCGCGTCACCCTCGTGCTCATGTCCAATCTCCTGCCGGCGCGCTGCGCTGCCGCGCGAACGCGCCGATTTGCTGCCCCGGTGCCAGCCGATGCGCCTCTGTCACCACCGCTTGCCACCCTTGTGCTCGATCACCGCCCGCAGCCGCTCGGCAATCGCCTCGCGCGCACGGAAAATGCGCGAGCGCACGGTGCCGATCGGGCACTGCATCGCATTGGCGATGTCCTCATAACTCATGCCCTCGATTTCGCGCAGGGTGATGGCGGTGCGCAGGTCTTCGGGAAGATCGTCCATCGCCTGATTGACGGTCTGGGCGATTTCCTTGCTCACCAGCATCGACTCAGGGGTCTCGCTGCTGCTTAGTCGCTCGGTGGGACGAAAAGTTTCTTCTCCGTCATCGACCGCATCGCCCTCGGAAACCGTGGGGTCTTTGCGCTCGTCGGCGACGGCCTTCTTCGCCGTGTTGACCGCGATGCGGTACAGCCAGGTGTAGAACTGGCTGTCGCCACGAAACTGGCCGATGGCGCGATACGCGCGCAGAAACGTTTCCTGCGCCACGTCCTCGGCCTTGGCCGGATCCCGCACAAAGCGCAGCACCAGGCGATAGATGCGCCGCTGGTACTTGGCCACCAGCAGGTCGAAGGATTTCTGATGCCCGGCCTGAACCTGCTGCACCAGCAGGGCATCGCTGTCAGCCGTGGGCTCCACGACGGTCAGTGCGGCAGCGTGCCCAGACGCAGGCGCAGTTCGCGGAATATCGCTGGCTGGATATTGGTCGGCACCGGCAGCACCACGCGGCCACGCGCGGTCAGCCCCAGCACCAGCAGCAGACCGGGGGCTTGCATGCCACGCACCTGCAGCACGTCTTCCAGACCCTCGCCGCGCTGCAGCTTCCAGCCGCGGTCGCCGTGAAACAGGGTGAACGGCTTGATGGTCCAGTACGGGTATTGCGCCGACAGCACGGCAAGAAACATCACCGCGGCAAACGCCCCCATCAGCGGCAGGGAATCGGAGTTCCGCCACACCCACACCGTCCATCCGGCTGCGAGCAGCGCAGCGGCGCTGAACACGGCCAGCAACGCATGCCAGCGACCGAAGTGCTCGACGCGGATTTGCAGGGGAGTGACGCTCTTCATGGCGTGTCGGTTGCGGGAGGTGTCGGCGCGGCGGGGCCGCGCACCTTTCAGACGCGTTTGAAGAGTAGCGAACCGTTGGTACCGCCGAAGCCGAAGTTGTTTTTCATCGCGTAGGTCATCGGCAGATCGCGCGCGGTGTTGGCACAGTAGTCCAGATCGCACTCGGGGTCGGGCGTCTGCAGATTGATGGTCGGCGGACACACCTGATGGTGCAGCGCCAGTACGGTGTAGACCGACTCGATGCCGCCAGCCCCGCCCAGCAGATGCCCGGTCATCGACTTGGACGACTGCACCACCAGCTTGTGGGCATGTTCGCCGAACGCGGCCTTGATCGCATCGGTTTCGTTCTTGTCGCCCAGCGGGGTCGAGGTGCCGTGCGCACTGATCATCTGCACCTCGTCCGGGTTGACCCCGGCGTTGGTCAGCGCCGCGAGCATGCTGCGCCGCGGGCCGTCGACATTCGGGGCGGTGATGTGGAAGGCATCGGCACTCATGCCAAAGCCGACCAGCTCGGCGTAGATGCGCGCGCCACGGCGGGCCGCGTGCTCGAAGTCTTCCAGCACCATGACCCCAGCACCCTCGCCGAGCACGAAGCCGTCGCGATCCTTGTCCCACGGGCGGCTCGCGCCCTCGGGGTCGTCGTTGCGGGTGGACAGCGCACGCGCCGCGGCAAAGCCGCCGATGCCCAGCGGCGAAACGGTGCTTTCGGCGCCGCCGGCGATCATCACATCGGCATCGCCCGCCTCGATCAGTCGCGCGGCCAGGCCGATGGCGTGCAGACCCGTGGTGCAGGCGGTGACCACGGAAATGTTCGGCCCCTGAAATCCATAGTGAATCGACACATGCCCCGACACCATGTTGATGATGGCTGCTGGAACGAAAAACGGGGTGATGCGACGCGGGCCGCGTTCCATCAACTCCTTGTAGGTGTTCTCGATCATCGGCAGGCCGCCGATGCCCGAGCCCACCAGCACGCCGACGCGCTCGGGCGCGTAGCCTGCGCTGTCGATGCCGCTGTCCTGCACCGCCTGCATGGAGGCGGCGATGCCGTAGTGGATGAACCCGTCCATGTGCCGTGCCTCCTTGGCCGGCAGGTACTGGGTCACGTCGAAGTCGCGCACCTCACCGGCGATCTGCACGGTGTAGGCCGAGGTGTCGAATCGGGTGACGCGGCGAATGCCCGATTTCCCGGCGCTGAGGTTGGCCCAGTTGTCGGCCACGTTGTTGCCCAGCGGGGAGATGGCACCGAGTCCGGTGATCGCAATGCGACGGCGTAAGGTCATGGGTTCAGAGTGGGGGTCCGGGTCTGGGAGAGGTCAGCGGAAGGTCGGCGAAAGTGAGCGTACGGGCCGCAGCCAGCCCGCATGCTCGCCGGCCAATGCGGTTTGCGTGCGCCGCAAGGCGCCACGCCAACCCGGCACGCCGCCCGGCAGCGCACCTGGCCGGTGCTGCTGCGACCCGCGACGCCGTACGTGGCGCGGCGCGCGGTCGCAGCCGGAGGCTCAGCCCTTGTAGTGGGCCTTGGCGTAGTCCACCGCGAGCTGCACGGTGGTGATTTTTTCGGCGTCTTCATCGGGGATTTCGATGTGAAACTCGTCTTCCAGCGCCATCACCAGTTCGACGGTGTCCAGCGAGTCGGCGCCCAGATCATCGACGAAAGACTTTTCGTTGGTCACCTGATCTTCGGCGACGCCGAGTTGCTCGGCGATGATTTTCTTGACGCGCTGTTCGATGTCACTCATTAGAGCCTCCAGTGGAAATGTGAAAAATTTTAGCAAGCCATAGGGAGCCGCCGTGTCGGGCCGCCGCCGTGCGGGGGCGAAGCATAAACCCCGCGCATGACCGCCCGCCCCGCGTTCACTCCATGTACATGCCGCCGTTGACGTGCAGCACCGTGCCGGTGACATAGCCGGCCAGCGGCGACGCCAGGTAGAGCACGGCGTGGGCGATTTCGGCCGGCTGGCCGAGCCGCGCCAGCGGAATGCGCGCGGTGATGGCCTGCGCCTGCTCGGGGGTGAGGGCGCGGGTCATGTCGGTGTCGATGAATCCGGGCGCGACGCAGTTGACGGTGATGTTGCGGCTGCCCAGTTCCTGCGCCAGCGCCCGGCTCATGCCCGCGACCCCGGCCTTGGCCGCGGCGTAGTTGGCCTGCCCGGGGTTGCCGGCCTCGCCGACCACCGAGGTGATGTTGATTATGCGGCCGTGACGCTGTTTCATCATCGGCCGGATCGCCGCACGCGACAGGCGGAACACCGCGCTGAGGTTGGTGGCGATCACTGCGTCCCAGTCGGCGTCGCTCATGCGCATCGCCAGCATGTCGCGGGTGATGCCGGCGTTGTTGACCAGGATGTGCATTGCGCCGTGGTCTTTGACCACCTGCTCGACCAGCGCCGCGCTGGCGGCAGCGTCGTTGACGTCGAGCACCGCGCCGTGGCCGCCGTACGCGGCCAGCGCGGCGGTGATGGCTTCGGCGCCTGTTTCACTCGTGGCGGTGCCGGTGACCTTGGCGCCGGCAGCGGCCAGCGCGCTGGCGATAGCCGCGCCGATACCGCGCGAGGCGCCGGTGACCAGGGCGACCTGCCCGGCCAGCGGGCGGGCGGGGTCGACGTTGTGCAGGTCGGGGTTGCTCATGCTACCAAAGCCTCCTGAATGACGGGAACCGACGCGGCGTCTTCCAGCGCCAGGCTCTTGAGATTCGGGTCGATGCGCCGGGTCAGACCGGCCAGCACCTTGCCCGGGCCGCATTCGACCACCGCGCCGCAGCCCGCCGCAGCCAGCGCCTGCACGCACTCCACCCAGCGCACCGGGCGGCAGGCCTGCCGCGCCAGGGCGTCGCGGATGCGATCGGGGTCGGACTGGACTGCCACGTCCACATTGTTGACCACGGGAATCTGCGGCGACGCGATCGCCACCCCGCGCAAGTAGTCGCGCAGTTTGTCCGCCGCGCCCTGCAGCAGGCTGCTGTGAAACGGCGCCGACACCGGCAGCGGCAGCGCCCGCTTGGCGCCGGCGGCCTTGAGCACCTCGCAGGCGCGGTCGACCGCGGCGCGGGCGCCGGCGATCACCACCTGACCGGGCGCGTTGAAGTTCACCGCCTCGACCACCTCGCCGGTCTCGCGCGCGGCCTGGGCGCAGCCGGCAATCACCGCGGCATCGTCCAGCCCCAGCACCGCGGCCATGCCGCCGTTGCCCACCGGCACGGCCTGCTGCATGGCCTCGGCGCGGAACCGCACCAGCGGCAGCGCATCGCGCAGGGTCAGGCTGCCGGCTGCGACCAGCGCGGTGTATTCGCCCAGGCTGTGCCCGGCCATGCGCGCCGGCGGCTGCCCGCCCTCGGCGAGCCACAGCCGGTAGAGCGCGATGCCGGCGGTGAGCATCACCGGCTGGGTGTTGGTGGTGAGGTTGAGCTGCTCGGCCGGGCCTTGCGCGATCAGCGCGGCCAGATCCTGGCCGAGCGCCTCGGACGCTTCCTGCAGGGTCTGCGCGACCGACGGGTGGTCGGCGACCTTGTCGAGCATGCCGACCGACTGCGAACCCTGGCCGGGAAAGACAAAGGCGTAGTTCATGGCGTTTTCGCGGGATTCGAAGAGATTTGCGCAAGGCCGCGGCGCGAGCGCGGCTGCAGCAGTGCAAAGGGGTCAGTAAGTCACGAGCGCGGCGCCCCAGGTCAGTCCGCCGCCGACGGCTTCGAACAGCAGGTTCTGGCCGCGCTGAATCTTGCCGCTGCGTACCCCCCAGTCCAGCGCCAGCGGAATCGACGCGGCCGAGGTGTTGCCGTGCTGATCAACGGTGACGATGATTTTTTCTTCGGGCACACCGAGCTTTCTGGCGGTGTGGGTCATGATGCGGATGTTGGCCTGGTGCGGCACCATCCAGTCGATGTCCTGCGGGGTCTTGCCCGCCTTGGCGACGACCTCGCGCGCAACGTCTTCGAGCACGTGCACCGCCTGCTTGAACACCGCCTGCCCATCCATTTTCAGAAAGGGGTGACCGGCAACCGTGCCGCCCGACACTCCGCCTGGGGTACACAGAATGCCGGCCTGCCGCCCGTCGGCGTGCAGCGCGCTGGCCAGCAGCCCCGGGGTGTCGGCAGCGCCCAGCACCACCGCGCCGGCGCCGTCGCCGAACAGCACGCAGGTGGTGCGGTCGTTGAAGTCGAGGATGCGCGAAAACACCTCGGTGCCGATGACCAGTGCGCGACTGGCCATGCCGCCGCGGATGAACTGGTCGACCACGGTGAGGGCGTAGACAAAGCCGGCGCACACCGCCTGCACGTCGAACGCCGCGCCGCGCGTCACCCCCAGCCGACCTTGGATGAGCGCCGCGTTGGACGGGAAGATCATCTCCGGCGTCGAGGTGGCTACGACCACCAGATCGATGTCCTGCGGCTGCAGCCCGGCCGCTTCCAGCGCGTGCTGCGCCGCCTGCACACCGAGGTCGACGCTGGTGGTCTGCGCATCGGCGAAATGCCGGAAGCGGATGCCGGTGCGGGCGACGATCCATTCGTCGCTAGTCTCGATGCCGCGGCGGGCCAGATCGGCGGCGAGTTCGTCATTGCTGACGCGCCGCGGCGGCAGCGCACTGCCAGTGCCGAGGATGCGGGAAAAAGTAGCGGAAGGGAATGGCATGAGCGCTTTCGGAAGACTGCGGTGGACGGCCGGCGGCGCAGCGCCTCAGCCCTGCGCGGGCAGCGCCTCGGGCGCGGGCTGCGGCACCAGCGGCGGCGCCTGATGCATCGCCAGCAGAATCGCCTCGATCTGCTGCACCACGCGGCCCTGCGCGGCCTCATACGCCCGCGCCAGCGCCTGCTCGAACCCGAACACATCGGCCGAACCGTGGCTTTTGATCACCAGCCCGCGCAGACCCAGCAGCGCGGCGCCGTTGTAGCGGCGATGGTCGACCCGGGCGCGCAGCCGCCGCAGCACCGGCAGCGCAACCAGCCCCGCCAGGCGACTGAACGGCCCGCGGGTGAATTCCTCGCGGATCAGCCGCGACAGCATCTGCGCCAGACCCTCCATGGTCTTGAGCGCGACATTGCCGACAAAGCCATCGCAAACGACGATGTCGGTGGTGCCCTTGAAAATGTCGTCGCCTTCGACGTTGCCGTAAAAGCGCAGACGCCCCTGCGCGTCGGCCTGGCGCAGCAGTTCGCCGGTCTGTTTGATGACCTCGTTGCCCTTGATGATTTCTTCGCCGATGTTGAGCAGCCCCACCGTGGGGTTCGGGTGCCCGCCGGCAGCGGCATAGGCCGTGCCCATGATTGCAAACTGCAGCAGGTGCAGCGGCTCGCAGTCGACGTTGGCGCCGAGGTCCAGCATCAGCGTGCCCTGCCCCTTCTGGTTGGGCAGATAGGTCGCGATCGCCGGGCGCTCGATGTCGGCCAGGGTCTTGAGCAGATAGCGCGCCACGGCCATCAGCGCCCCGGTGTTGCCGGCCGACACGCAGGCCTGCGCCTGCCCATCGCGTACCAGCTCGATGGCGCGGCGCATCGACGAATCGCGCTTGCGCCGCAGCGCCACCTCGACCGCGTCGTCCATGGTCACGACCTCGCTGGCCGCGACGATCTGCACCCGCGCATCGCCTTTGAGGTGGGCGCGGGCGACCAGCGGTTCGATCGCCTCGGGCTGGCCGACCAACCGCAGATGAACGTCCGGATGCTGACGCAGAAAATCGGCGGCCGCCGGCACCGTGACCGCCGGGCCGTGATCGCCGCCCATGGCGTCGATCGCCAGCGTCACGCCGCCAGGCAGCGGCGCCGCTGCGGACGCAGCCGGTGCGACGGCGCTCACTGCCCACCCTCCGCGCAGCAGCGAGCCGCGCACGCGACGCAGTGGCAGTACGCAGCAAGGCTCATGTCAACGGTCGGCGATCGCCGCAAACCCGATGCGGGACGGGCATTCGGTGGGCAGCGCCGCAAGATTTACTCGTCAGTCTTGGTCTTGACGACCTTGCGACCCCGGTAGAACCCGTTGGGGCTGATGTGGTGGCGCAGATGCGCCTCGCCCGTGGTCGGTTCCACCGCGAGCGGCGGCGCGCTCAGGTGCTGGTGGGCGCGGTGCATGCCCCGCTTGGAAGGCGACTTCTTGTTCTGCTGGACGGCCATGGCTATCCCCTGTGAAAAAACGGCGCATTATACGTCGCCGCGGCCACCCGTCCGCGGATTTTCGATGCGGCCAGCCGGCGGCGCTCAGCGCCGGGGTTTGGCCCCCGCCGCGTCGAGCAACTCGCGCAGATCGGCGAATGGGCGGCGGCGATCGGCGGACGGCTCGGGCGCGGCGGGCGACTCTGCCATCCCGGCCAGCGGCCGCGGGCACACGGCATGCATCGGGACGATGGGCAGCGCAAGCAGCACCTGGTCCTCGACCAGTTCCGTCACGTTCAACGGCCCGGTGATCGGCAGCACCTCGTCCGGGTCGTCGAGCTCCTCCTGCGTCGGCGTCGAGTCGCCCTGCTGCAGCCGAAAGTTCACCGCCTCGTCGATCGGCTGCGCGCTGGGCTGCAGGCAGCGCTGGCACACCAGCGGCAGCTCGCCCTGCACTTCCAGCCGCAGCATGGCCTGCGGCGGCTGACCGGCACGGGGCTGCAGATATCCGCGCAGCCGCCACCGCAGCCGGCCTGGCTCGCCGTCGGCGGCGAGCCCATCGGCCAGCCGCGGCAGCGCCGCCGGCAGCAGTTCACCCGCGAGTTCGCCGCTGCGCGCGGCGAAGTCGAAGGCGTCGACCGTGATGGGTGTTTGAGCAGAGCCAGCAGGCGAAGAATCCATGTTCGCAACAGAGCCGGCAGACCGGGCGCTGCATCGCGCATCGCGGCCAGCGGCCCGTGGACGGGCAGATTGAATGGGTCGCGCAGTTTACGGCGTGCAACAGTTTCGGCCAGCGGCAGCGCCTACACTCCCGGGTATCGGCGGCGCTCCGGCGTTGCCGGGTGGAAGAGACAAGCTACAGACCCATAAATCATCATGGATATCGGACAGTGGTTTCCGCTGGGTTGGGTGCATTACCTGGTCGGCGGCGTTTTCATCGGCCTGGGGGTGAGCGTGCTGTTTGCGCTGACCGGGTTGATCGGCGGGGTCAGCACCGCGTACAGCGCGGTCTGGTCGTACGTCAGCAAGCATCCGTTTTTCCGCCACGATCGCTTCACCAGCACCCGCGACTGGCGGCTGATGTATCTGCTGGGGCTGATCATCGGCGCGGTGATCTTCACCTTCGCGCTCAACCACGGCAAGGGCTTCGTCACCCAGGTGCCGCTGTGGCAGCTGTTCGTCGGCGGGGTGATCGGGGGCATCGGCGCGCGCATGGGCGGCGGGTGCACTTCGGGGCACGGCATCTGCGGCCTGGGCTCGGCGCAGCTGCCTTCGCTGATCGCGGTGATCATTTTCCTCACCACCGCGATCATCACCGCGCACGTGGTTCGCGCGCTCGGGGGGTTCTGACATGGCACACGCCTCTCCCAACCGGGTGTTGTGGTCGGCGCTGGCCGCCGGGGTGCTGTTCGGCTTCGGGCTGGCGCTGTCGACCATGGTCAAGCCCGAGATCATTCTGGACTTTCTGCTGCTGCACGACATGGGGCTGCTGCTGGTCATGGGCGGCGCGGCCGGCGTGACCTTCATCGCCTATCACCTGCTGCCGCGGCTGATGCGCAAACCGGTGTTCGCGCCGGTGTTCGGCAAGCATCCGTCCGATCTGAACTGGCGCACCGTGGTCGGCGCCGCGCTGTTCGGTATCGGCTGGGGATTGAGCGGGGTGTGCCCGGGCCCGGCGGTCGCCGGTCTGGGCGTGGGCAACTGGCCGCTGCTGGCCAGCATCGCTGGCATTGTCATCGGCGCGTGGATCGAAGGCCGCCTTCTGCGCAAGCCCTGATGGCCGATCTGGTGCTGGCGTCGACGTCGCGATATCGCGCCGAGTTGCTCGCGCGGCTGCGGCTGGATTTCGAGCAGCTGGCGCCGGCGGTCGATGAATCGCGCCGCCTCGGCGAATCGCCGCGCGAACTCGCGCTGCGGCTGGCGCAGGCCAAGGCCGCCGCGGTGGCGCGGCTGCGACCACATGCCTGGGTGATCGGCTCCGATCAAGTGTGTGCGCTGGGTGACGCGGCGCTGGGCAAGCCGGGTAGCACCGATCGAGCGCGAGAACAGCTGCGGCAATTGAGCGGCCAGACCGCGGTGTTTCACACCGCGGTGTGCGTGGCCGCGCCTTCGGGTGAGGTGGCGGTACGCGACGTGCCAACCCAGGTGGTATTTCGCGACTTGAGCGAGGCCGAAATCGACCGCTACCTCGCGCTGGACCAGCCGCTGGACTGCGCCGGCAGTGCCAAGAGCGAATCGCTGGGCCCAGCGCTGCTGCGGTCGATGCAAAGCGACGACCCAACCGCGCTGATCGGCCTGCCGCTGATCGCGGTGTGCGATCTGCTGCGCGACAGCGGTTACGACGTGCTGGCGCGCGCCGCTGCGCGGCTGCGCTGACGCAATCGCCTCAGCGCGCTCACACCTCAGCCCCCGCGAATCCCGCACGCGGCCAGCGCTTCAGCGCAACGACGCGCCGGCTGCGGTGAGTTCCTTGACCGCGCCCATGCCCAGCGCGGCGCCAAAGCGCTTGGCCAGCCGCTCGGCCACGCTTTCTTGCCGGGTGTAGTCGACGATGTCGGGCGCCTTGATTTTGTCGCGGGCGATGGAGTCGACATCGCCGTAGCCGTCGGCCAGCCCCTGCTGCACCGCCGACTCACCTGTCCACACCAGCCCGGAGAAAGTCTGGTCGTTGACTTTCAGCCGCGCGCCACGGCCTTTTTCCACGGCGGCGATGAACTGCTTGTGGATCTGCTCGAGCATGCCCAGCGCGTATTGCTTCTGGTCTTCCGGCATTGGCGAGAACGGGTCCATGAACCCCTTGTTCGCCCCCGCCGTGAGCAGCCGGCGGCTGATGCCGAGCTTGTCCATCAGCCCGGAAAAGCCGAACCCCTCCATCAGCACCCCGATCGACCCGACCAGGCTGGCCGGATTGACGTAGATGTCGTTCGCTGCCGCGGCGATGTAGTAGGCGCCCGAGGCGCACACCTCTTCGCATACCGCATAGATCGGCTTGTTGTACTTGGCGCGCAGCCGTTCGATTTCGGCGTAGACCTTGCTGGCCTGCACCGGGCTGCCGCCGGGGCTGTTGATGCGCAGGATCACGCCCTTGGTGTGCGGGTCGTCGAGCGCGTCCTGCAGCGCGGCGTTAATGTTGTCGGCGCTGGCTTCACTGTCGAACGCAATGGTGCCGGTGACGTCGATCAGCGCGGTGTGCGGCCCGGTGGGTGCGGCACCGCGGAACTCGCTCAGATACCCGCCGACCAGAATGGCGACGAGAATGCCCAGCAGCACGAAGCGGAAAAAGATCGACCAGCGCCGCGCCCGCCTTTTCTCGTTGACCACCTCCATCACCAGTTTTTCCAGCACCTGCCGCTCCCACGCGCCGGGCGCGGTGGATGACGGACTGGCGGGGCGCTCGATCGGGTCGAAAGACGGTTCGGGAGGTGAGGCGCTCATGGCGAGGGACGGGGGAAAGGTGCGACCGGCGCACGGCGACGGCGCGCGCAGCGGCCGCGCAGCATAACAAGCCGGCGTTCAGGCCGTGGCGTGCAGGCGGTCGAACACCGCGCGCAGCTCGGGCACGCTGCCGGCCACCGCAAGCGGCTGCAATGCGAGCAGCTCGGCGGCGGGGTGCGCACCGTAGCTCACGCCGATGGCCGTGCAGTCGGCGTTGCGCGCCATCTGCAGGTCGTGGGTGGTGTCGCCGACCATCACGGTGCGCGCGGGCTCGCTGCCGGTCTCGGCCATCAGCTGTTGCAGCATCGCCGGGTGCGGCTTGGAAAAGGTTTCCTCGGCGGTACGGGTGAGATCGAACAGTCCGCGCAGTTCGGGCCGATCCATCGCCCGGTTGAGTCCGACGCGCGACTTGCCGGTGGCCACGGCCAGGGTGTAGCCCCGCGCCTTGAGGTCGTGCAGCAGATCGAGCGCACCGTCGAACAGGGTGAGTTCGCCGTCCTGCGCGAAGTAATGCACGCGGTATTGCGCAGCGAGCCGCGGATAGTCGGCCGGTGACAGCTCTGGCGCGACGCGGCGCAGCGCGTCGTCCAGCCCGAGGCCGATCACGTAAGACGCCTGCTCGCGCGTGGGAACCGGCAGGCCGAGGTCACGGCAGGCGTTCTGGATCGCGGTGGTGATGGTCGCGGTGGAGTCCATCAACGTGCCATCCCAGTCGAAGGCGATGAGGTCGAAGCGGCGGTCGGTCATGTCGGGAAGTGTGCGCGCATCAGATGTCAGGGCTTGGGCAGCGATCGCAGCGCCTGCAGCCAGCGCTGCACGTCGGCCGGCAGCGGCGCCTCCAGGACCAGCGGCTCGCCGCTCGCCGGGTGCGCGATCTGCAGCCGGTGCGCGTGCAGCAGCATGCGCCTGAGCGGCGGCACGCCCGGCAGATCGCCGCGGGCGATCGTGGCATTGACCGCCTCGTTGCCGTATTTGTCGTCGCCGACGATCGGGTGGCCCGCATGCGCGAGATGCACACGGATCTGGTGGGTGCGGCCGGTGAGTAGCCGGGCCTCCATCAGCGTCAGCCCGCCGCCGGGCAGCTGCGGCAGAACAAAACGCTCGACCGGGCGCAGCTGGGTGCGCGCTGCCTGGCCCTGCTGGGCATCGACCCGCACCCGCCGTTCGCCGCTGGCGGTGAGGTATTTGTGCAGCGGCGCATCGGCCGTGGTCGCCGCGCCCGTCCAGAGACCTGCCACCACGGCGTAGTAGCGCTTGTCGGCGCGGTGTTCGCGCAGCGCCGCGTGCAGCGCGGTCAGCGCGCTGCGTTTGCGGGCGATCAGCAGCACCCCGGAGGTATCGCGGTCGAGGCGGTGCACAAGTTCCAGATGGTCGGCCTCGCGCGGGCGCGCGGCACGCAGCGCCTCGATCACCCCCCAGCTCACCCCGGAGCCGCCATGCACCGCGACCCCGGCTGGCTTGTCGATGGCCAGCAGCGCGGCGTCCTCGAACAGCAGCGGAAACTCCCGCGCCGGCGCGGCAGGCTCGGCGCGCTCGGCCATCCGCACCGGCGGCAGCCGCACCTGGTCGCTGGCCTGCAGCTTGTGCGCCGCGGTCGCGCGCGAGCCGTTGACCCGCACCTCGCCCGAGCGGACGATGCGGTAAATGTGGCTGCGCGGCACGCCCTTGAGCAGCCGCGCGAGAAAGTTGTCCAGCCGCTGCCCGGCGCCCGCGTCGCCGACGCAGACCAGTCGGGCGGGGACGGGCGAGGGTTCGTGCATATAATCGGCGGCAGAGTGTGAGGACCGGACGGCGAAAATTCGGCAGCGTACGCAAGGCGTTGTGCGCGTTTGCTCAAGTCGCCCCGCATTGCCGGATCTGGCCTGAACCCGCTGCCGCATTCGGCGCCGGTTGCTGGTGCTGCCGCGCAGGCGAGCATTGTAAGAGCCGCCCCGCCCCGTGGCGTTGCGCGCCCACCGGCAGCGCGGCGCTGCGTCCGCCACACCCTGAATGTTTTGAATGAGCGTTGTCCCGGTCGGGCGGCGCGTCAGCCTGTGCCGAACCTGTGCACGGCGGCGTGTGGCCTAGGCCGAACACCGAATCCGGAACCCGCAGAATCGACCCTGCGACCGCGCCGTCCAGGCCGCCCCGACCCGGGCCGCCCCACGCCGGCACGATCGCGCAGACCTCGCCGTGATCCACCTCTCCCCCACCCTGCTCCATCTGCCGCGGGCGGCGTATCCGCCGTGCGGCGGCGGTGCGCTGCCGTCCGATCATTCCGGGCAAGGGCTGCGCTCTGCTGCTGCCGCATCGCGGTGCGGGCGGTGCTGCGGGCCGAGGTGAATCGCGCGACGGCCCTCCCGTCGCTCTGCAAGCGCAGCGCCTGTCCCGCCCGGGACGGCGCTGCCGGGTTTCCGGCTCCGGCCGACAACGCACCGGGATGCCTCGCGGCATCCGTCGTTGCAGCGACCGCTCGAAGCGGTCAGGAGCCGTTGACATGAAACGCATGTTGTTCAACGCCACGCAGTCCGAAGAATTGCGCGTGGCCATCGTCGAGGGGCAGAAGCTCCTGGACATCGATATCGAACAGGCCGGGCGCGAACAGCGCAAGGGCAATATCTACAAGGCCGTGGTCACGCGGGTCGAGCCTTCCCTCGAAGCGTGCTTTGTCGACTACGGTGAGGAGCGCCACGGCTTTCTGCCGTTCAAGGAAATCTCGCGCCAGTATTTCAAGGAAGGCGTGCCGCCCTCGCAGGCGCGCATCCAGGACGTGATTCGCGAGGGCCAGGAACTGCTGGTGCAGGTGGAAAAAGAAGAGCGCGGCAACAAGGGCGCGGCGCTGACCACCTACATCTCGCTGGCCGGACGCTACCTGGTGCTGATGCCCAACAACCCGCGCGGCGGCGGGGTGAGCCGACGCATCGAGGGCGAAGACCGGCAGGAGCTGCGCGAGGCGATGGACCAGCTGCAGCACCCGGAGGGCATGAGCCTGATCGCGCGCACCGCGGGTATCGGGCGCGCGGTCGAGGAACTGCAGTGGGACCTGAACTACCTGCTCAAGCTGTGGAGCGCGGTGCGTGATGCGTCGGAGTCGCAGAAGGGCGCGTTTCTGATCTACCAGGAATCGTCGCTGGTGATTCGCGCGATCCGCGATTACTTCACCTCCGATATCGGCGAAATCCTGATCGACACCGAAGACGTGTACGAGCAGGCGCGGCAGTTCATGCTGCACGTCATGCCCGACACGGTGCAGCGGGTCAAGCGCTACCGCGATGATCTGCCGCTGTTCTCGCGTTTCCAGATCGAGCAGCAGATCGAAACCGCGCACTCGCGCACCGTCAACCTGCCCTCAGGCGGCGCCATCGTCATCGACCACACCGAGGCACTGGTCGCGGTGGACGTGAACTCCGCGCGTGCCACCCGAGGGAGCGCGATCGAGGAAACCGCTCTGCGCACCAACCTCGAAGCGGCTGACGAAATCGCGCGGCAGATGCGGCTGCGCGACCTGGGCGGGCTGATCGTCGTCGACTTCATCGACATGGAAGAGCCGCGCAACCAGCGCGCGGTCGAAGACCGGCTGCGCGAGGCGATGAAACAGGATCGTGCCCGCGTGCAGGTGAGCAAGATTTCCAAGTTCGGCCTGCTGGAACTCTCGCGCCAGCGGCTGCGTCCGGCGCTGTCCGAAGGCGCTTACGTCACCTGTCCGCGCTGCAACGGTACCGGCCATATCCGCGACACCGAATCGAGCGCGCTGCAGATCCTGCGCATCATCCAGGAAGAGGCGATGAAGGACAACACCGCCGCGGTGCATGTGCAGGTGCCGGTGGAGGTGGCCTCCTTCCTGCTCAACGAAAAGCGCGCCGAGATCACCAAAATCGAACTGCGCCAGCGGCTGTCGATTCTGCTGATTCCGAACAAGCATCTCGACACCCCGAATTACAAGCTCGAACGCCTCAAGCATGACGACCCGCGGCTGGACGATCTGCCCAGCAGCTACAAAATGGCCGACGAGCTGGAAGAAGACACCCAGATCACCCGTCGGCAGAAAGATAGCCGGCCGCGCCAGGAGGCGCTGGTGCGCGGCATCACCCCTGAGGCTCCGGCACCGGTCATCGCCCCTGCGGCCGCAGAGCCACAGCCCGCCCCGGTAGCGGCTGCGGCGACCGAAGCGCAGCGCCCCAGCGCACCGGCCCCGGCTCCCGCTGCCGAGAGCGGCGGGCTGTTCGGCTGGATCAAGCGGCTGTTCGCCGCGCCGCAGCCCGTGTTCACTCCGCCGCCCGCTGCAGCGCCGCAGCCGGAAACGGCCGCCGCTGCTGCTACTCCGGCGCCGGCGAAAGGCGAGACCAAATCCGGCAACGGCCGCAACGGCAACCGCCGCAGTGCGAGCGGCGACAAGCGCGGGCCGCGCGGCGAAGCCAGACCGTCCACAGCCGGTGAATCCGCGGGCGAAAGCGGCAGCGGCAGTCGCCGTGGCGGCCGGTCGCGTTCCGACGAGTCGCAGCGCAAGGATCGGCCCGAGCGCGCTGCGGTCGCCGCCGTGTCTGCGAACGCCGCCTTGCCCGCTGAAAGCAAGGCCGCGGACGAGTCGGCCACCGCCGCAGGCATCGACATCGCGACGCAAGCCGAATCGGCGCAGTCCGAACGCCGCGGCCGCAGCCGTGGCCGCCGCGGCGGCCAGCGTCGGCGCGATGGGGAGCCCGGCGCGGCCGAGGAAGCGGTCGCAGCGAACTTGACGGCTGCCCCGGCCGAGGCCGGGTTCGCACCGGCGTTGGCGGAGCCTTCGGCAGAAGCGCCAATGCTGGCAGCAGGCGAGGCCGAGCCGGTGAGCATCGAACAGGGTGCCGAGCCGGCGGAAGCCGATGCTGCCGAAGGCGAAGCGCCGCGCCGATCGCGCAACCGCCGAGGCCGCGGCCGTCGCGGCGGCCGTCGTGGTGAAGGCGAAACCGCCAGCACCGAGGAATCGACCGCAAGCGAAGCGACCCACGCCGACGACACTGCGCCCACGCTGCACGCCGGCAGCCTGGCCGCTCCGATCGCGTTGCCGCTGGCTGTTGCGGCGGGTGTTGCCGAGGTGGCGGCCCCCGAAGGCGTTTCGGCCATCTCTGCGATACCAGCCAATGCAGCCGCGGCACCAGCCGCTGAAGCCGACGTGCCCCCAGCTCCAGCGGAGTCGACCCGCGCGGCAGAGGCGCTGCCGCCCACCGCGGCGCCTGCGGCTGCACTAGCCGAGCCGTCAGTGGCAAGCGAGGCGACCGCCACGACCGCCTACGTGCTGCCGGTCGAAGCGCTGCAGGCCAGCGTGCAGGCGGCCGGGTTGCAGTGGGTGCAGTCCGACCCCGAGGCCGTGCGCCGCGCGCAGGAAGCGCTGGCAGCGATGCCGGCACCGATCCACGTGCCGCGCGAGCGCAAGCCCGCTCCGGTGCTCGACGAAGGCCCGCTGGTGCTAGTCGAGACGGTGCGCCCGCTGCCCCAGCTCAGACTGCCGGAAAACGCGTCGGCACAAGGCTGACGGCGGGCCGCCCTGCGCCCGCCGCCGCGGGCGCGCGCAGCAGACATCGCGCTCTGCGATGCGTCAACGCCCAGAGGTTGCGTGGAATACCGCGACGGTTCGGCACGGACGGCAGCGCACGGCCGCCAGCGCGTCGCGATGGCGCCACCCCAGCCGCCGGCCGCGCGAGCGTGGATTCAGGGCTCGCTCGCGGCACGTCCCCGCAGCCCTTGCTCCACGGTCGGGTAAAGCAGCGGCAGCGCCAGCTCGGCGCGCATGCGGAGGGTGTCGAGCCGGCGCGACTCGCTCATGAAGCTGAGCATCATCGCGCTCAGCCCCGCGGCGGCCGCATCGGCGCGGGCAACCCGCGGCGGTCGTGGCAGGCCGCAGATATCGGCGGCGAGGTCGAAGTAATCGCCCATGCGCAGCTCGCTGTCGTCGGCCACGTTGTAGATGCGCCCGGGCGCGGCGCGGTGCAGCGCGCGCAGGCACAGCCGCGCCAGATCATCGCCGTGGATGTGGTTGGTGTAAACATCGTCCTCGGGCCGCAGCACTGGCACGCCGCGCTGCAGCCGAGCGCGCGGCGAACGCTCGGCGGCGTCGTAAATGCCGGGAATGCGCAGAATGCCCACGCGCCAGTGCGAGATGCGGCCAGCGGCGCGCCACTGCCGCTCGGCGTCGAGCCGGCGTGCGGCGCGTGCGGTCTGCGGCCGGCAGGGCCGGGTTTCGCCCACCCGCTCGCCCCCGCAGTCGCCATACACCCCGGTGGTCGAGGCATAGACCACGCGCAAAGCCGGTCGCCCCGGCGCGGCTAACATGCCGAGCGCGCGCAGCTGGCCGATGAGGTGGCGCGAGCGCAGATCGCGTGCGGGGTCAGCCTCTCCCGGCGGGGCAAGCATCAGCACCGCATCGGGGGCCAGCCCGCGCAACCGCCACAGGGTGTGCGGAGCGTCGAGGTCGCCCACCAGCGCGGTGATGCCGGCCGCGCGCAGCAGCGGCACGCGCTCGGGCGAGGAGGTCAGCGCCAGCAGTCGCCAGCGTCCGCGCGCCAGCCGGGCCACGCGCAGCCCGATATCGCCGCAGCCGACGATCAGCAACCGCGGCCCGTGTTTGCACGTCAACATGCCTTCACCCGTTCACTCCATCATCCGCTCATGACCCATCGCGTCACCGTCCAGCCCAGCGGCCACACTTTCGACGTGGCCGACGATGAAACCTTGCTCGCTGCGGCCATCCGCCAGGGCGTCGGCCTGCCCTACGGCTGCCAGGACGGCGCCTGCGGCTCGTGCAAATGCAAGCTGCTCGAGGGCGACGTGCAACTCGGCCGGCACCAGCTCAGGGCGCTGAGCGAGGCCGAGCGCGAACAGGGGTTCATTCTCGCCTGCTGCGCGACGGCGCAATCGGATGTGGTGATCGAAAGCCCGGAGGTCGCCGGCGCCGGCGAGTTTCCGGTGAAAAAAATGCCGGTGCGCATCACCCGCCTGGAGCGGCTGGCGCCCGACGTGACGCGGGTGCTGCTGCAGCTGCCTGCGGCCGATCCGCTGCGCTGGCGGCCGGGGCAGTATGTGCAGTTTCTGCTCAAGGACGGCAGCCGCCGCAGCTATTCGATGGCCAATCGCCCGGGCGAAGCACCGCAGATCGAGCTGCACGTGCGGCACATGCCCGGCGGCAAGTTCACCGATCAGTTGTTCAGCACCCTGAGAGAGAAGGACATCCTGCGCATCGAGGGACCGTTCGGCAGCTTTTTTCTGCGCGACGACCCGCAGCAGCGCCCGCTGGTTCTGCTCGCCTCGGGCACCGGTTTTGCACCGATCAAGGCGCTGATTGAGGACATGCAGGCGCGCGGCGACACACGCCCCGCGGTGCTCTACTGGGGCGGACGCAAGGCCGCCGATCTGTATCTGCGCGACTGGGTCGAAGCGCAGCTTGCGCATGTGCCCAAGCTGCGCTTCGTTCCGGTGCTGTCCGAGCCCGATGCCGACTGGACCGGCCGCACCGGGTTTGTGCATGCCGCGGTGATGCAGGACCTGCCCGATCTGTCCGGGCATGCGGTGTATGCCTGCGGCGCGCCGGTGATGGTCGACGCCGCGCAGCGCGATTTCACCGCGCAGTGCGGCCTGCCGCCCGATCAGTTCTACGCCGACGCCTTCACCACCGAGGCCGACAAGGCCGGGCCCGCCGCGTAAGCGCAGCGCGGCCCGCCGGCGACTCACTCGCCCAGATACGCCGCCCGCACCCGCGGGTCGTCGGCGAGCTGCTGCGCCGGGCCGGTCATGGTGATTTCGCCCGAGTCCATCACGTAGCCGCGGTTGGCCAGGCCGAGCGCGCGCTTGGCGTTCTGCTCGACCAGCAGAATGGTCACGCCCTGTTTGGAAATGTCTTCGACCACTTCGAAGATTTTGTCGACCATGATCGGCGACAGGCCCATCGACGGCTCGTCGAGCAACAGCACCTTGGGCCGGCTCATCAGCGCCCGGCCCATCGCCAGCATCTGCTGCTCGCCGCCGGACATGGTGCCGGCAAGCTGGTCCTTGCGCTCCTTCAGCCGCGGAAAGATGCCAAAGATGCGCTCGATGTCGCTGCCGATTTCCTTGTCGCTGCGGGTGTAGGCGCCCATCAGCAGGTTTTCGGTGATGGTCATGCGGGTGAACACCCCGCGCCCCTCGGGCACCATGCACAGCCCTTCCTTGACCAGATGGAAAGCGCCGCGGCCCAGGATGCTGCGGCCGTTGTATTCGATGTGCCCATCGGTGGCGGGCTGCATGCCGGTGATGGCTTTGAGCGTCGTGGTCTTGCCCGCGCCGTTGGCGCCGATCAGGCTGACCAGTTCGCCGCGGCGCACTTCCAGATCGATGCCCTTGACCGCCTGAATGCCGCCATACGCCACGCGCAGGCCGCTGACCTTGAGGATGATGTCGTTGTCGGCCATGTCAATGCCCCCCTGCGCCCAGATAGGCTTCGATGACCTTGGGATCTTTCTGCACCTCTGACGGCACCCCCTGGGCGATGATCTTGCCGTAATCCAGCACGGTCACACGGTCGCACAGCCCCATCACCAGCTTCACATCGTGCTCGATGATCAGAATGGTGCGACCGTCCTTCTGGATCGCTGACAGCAGCTCGCGCAGCTGCAGCTTTTCGGTCGCGTTCATGCCGGCGGCTGGCTCGTCGAGCGCCAGCAGTTGCGGGTCGGTGGCCAGCGCACGGGCGATTTCCAGCCGCCGCTGGTCGCCGTAGGACAGCGTGCGGGCGCGAAAGTCGGCATAGCGGGCGATGCCCACGTATTCGAGCAGCTCGTAGGCCCGCTCGCGGATGCCGCGCTCCTCCTCGCGGAAACGGCGGGTGCGAAACACCGCGCCGATCAGCGCGCTGTGGGTGCGCACATGCCGGCCGACCATCACGTTTTCCAGCGCCGTCATGTCCGGAAACAGGCGGATGTTCTGGAAGGTGCGGGCAATGCCCTCGCGCGCCACCTGGTACACCGCCTGCGGCCGGTACGGCTTGCCGGCGAGGATGAACTCGCCCGAGTCCGGCGGATACAGCCCGGTGATGACGTTGAAAAACGTGGTCTTGCCGGCGCCGTTGGGGCCGATCAGTCCGTAGATCTGCCCGCGCTCGATCTGGATGCCCACGTCGCTCAGGGCCTGCAGACCGCCGAAGCGCTTGGACGCGCCCGACACCCGCAGCACAATCGGTTCGCCGCTCATGCCTTGCCTCCTTGCGCCGCACCGGGCAGTTTGACAAAGCCCTTGCCATGTTCAGGCGCCGGCCACAGCCCTTTGGGCCGCAGGATCATGATCAGGATCATCGCCAGCGCGTAGATGAGCTGGCGCAGGATGCCGGTGTCGATGAACACATGGCCGAACATGTGCTCCTGCCAGCTCGAAATGAAGCCCATGTAGCGCAGCACCTCGGGCAGCACCGACAGGATCACCGCCCCCAGAATCACCCCTGGGATGTGCCCCATGCCGCCGATCACCACCATTGCCAAGACGATGATGGACTCCAGCAGCGAGAACGACTCGGGCGAAACGAAGCCCTGGAACGCCGAGAACATCACCCCGGCGACGCCGCCGAAGGTCGCCCCCATCGAAAACGCCAGCAGCTTCATGTTGCGGGTGTTGATGCCCATCGCCTTGGCGGCGATTTCGTCTTCGCGCATCGCCATCCAGGCGCGACCGATGCGCGAGTCCTGCAGCCGATAGCACAGGATCACGCTGAGCACCACCAGTATCAGGAACACGTAGTAGTACAGCGCCACCGAAGGAATGGTGAAGCTGCCGATGCTCAGCGACTGGTTGATGTCGAAACCGAAAAAGCGGATGCCGTGAATGCCCGAAATGCCCTGCGGCCCGTTGGTGATGTTGATCGGGGCGTTCAGGTTGTTCATGAAAATGCGGATGATCTCGCCAAAGCCCAGGGTGACGATGGCCAGATAGTCCCCGCGCAGCTTGAGCACCGGCGTGCCCAGCGCAATGCCGGCAGCAGCGGCCAGCGCGGCGGCCATCGGCACCACCAACCAGATCGACACGTCAAAGCCATTGGGGAACATCGCCCCCAGAGTGTCGAAATTGCTGGTGAGCTGGTTGGACGACAGCAGCGCGTAGAGATAGGCGCCCACCGCATAGAACGCGATGTAACCCAGGTCGAGCAGGCCAGCGAGGCCGACCACGATGTTCAGACCCAGCGCCAGCATGATGTAGAGCATCGCAAACGCCGCGATGCGCACCCAGGCATCACCGGCGATCTGCAGCACCAGCGGCAGCGCAATCAGCGCCACCGCGGCGAGGATGAACAGACTGAGGTGTTTCTGCTTGTTCGCCATGTCAGTTCTCCCTCAGGCGCGGTCGGCCACACGCTCGCCCAGCAGGCCTTGCGGACGCAGCGTCAGCACCAGAATCAGCACGATGAAGGCGAAGATGTCCTGGTAATTGCTGCCAAAAATGCCACCGGTCAGGGTGCCGATGTAGCCCGCACCCAGCACTTCGATCAGCCCGAGCAGAATGCCGCCCAGCATCGCGCCGTAGAGGTTGCCGATGCCGCCGAGCACCGCGGCGGTGAACGCCTTCAGGCCCGGCGTGAAGCCCATGTAGAAGTTCGCGGTGGCGAAGTTGGCGAACCACATCACCCCGGCGATCGCCGCCAGCACGGCGCCGATCACAAAGGCCGAGGAAATCACGAAGTTCGGGTTCACGCCCATCAGCGCGGCCACCCGCGGGTTCTCGGCGGTGGCGCGCATCGCCCGGCCGAGCTTGGTACGGTTGATCAGCCAGGTCAGCCCGAGCAGCAGAATTACCGTGAGCACCAGGATGCCGACCTGCACCGGGGTGATCACCACCCCGCCCATATTGATCACCTGATTGTTCTGCAGATGCGCGGGGAACACCTTGTAGTCCCGGCCCCAGATGATCATCGCCAGGGTTTCGAGCAGGATGGACATGCCGATCGCGGTGATCAGCGGCGCCAGCTTGGGCGCGTTGCGCAGCGGGCGATAGGCAATGCGCTCGATGAAGTAGTTCAGCACCCCGCAGGCAACCATCGCGACGATCACCGACAGCAGAATCACCAGCCAGGGCGCCATATGCGGCGCGATGTGCTCGAACAGCTTGAACATCGCGTAGGCGGTGAGCGCGCCGACCATGAACACATCGCCGTGGGCGAAGTTGATCAGGTTGACGATGCCGTACACCATCGTGTAGCCCAGCGCGATGAGGGCATACATACTGCCCAGCACCACGCCGTTGACGATCTGCTGCAGAAAAATTTCCATACCCGGTCTCCAGCGGCGGATGGCTCAGAAGAAATCGACGGGACGCCCTTTTGGGGCGGCCCACCGGCGTGGCGCGCACGATCGTTGGTGCGGCGCATGAGAAAAATCGATGCAAGGAACGGGCCCGGCTGAGCAGTCCCGATGCGCGCAGATGCGCGCCAACACCGGCTGCAACGCCAGCGAAACAGGCGGTTGCGGCAGGCGAGATGAAACGTGAGGGCGAGGGCTGCGGGAGGCGCAGCGAGTGCGGCGCAAGGCCGCGGCCGGCGCGCTTGCCGAGCGCGGGTGAACGGACGTCATGGAATCATTTTGAGGGCGCTTGTGACACCCTGTTTTTTGGCTGGGGCGGATGATAACCGTGGCTTTTCGCCCCCCGGCCACCGGGTCAACCCGGAGATTCGGGGTCGTTCACGGGAATTGCAGACCCGCGACTAGCCCGTGCCGGGCTCAATTGCCACGGGAGCGGTCGGCGCCGGATGAAGCTTCTGGCGAGGCCGGATCGGCCGCATCGGCATCGCCCGACGGCGCGGCTTGCGGCTCGTGCGCCGCGGCGGCGTTGCGCCGGGCGAGTTCCTCCAGCCGGCGGGCGATGCGCTCCTCCAACCCGCGACCGCTCGGCTGGTACAGCCGCACCGGCTGCATGCCGGGAGGAAAGTAATGCTCGCCCGCGGCGAAGGCGCCGGGCTCGTCGTGGGCGTAGCGGTAGCCTTCGCCGTAGCCCAGGTCTTTCATCAGCCGCGTCGGCGCGTTGCGCAGGTGCAGCGGCACCGGCAGCGTGCCGCTTTCGCGCGCGAGCTGCCGCGCGGCGTTGTAGGCGGTGTAGACCGCGTTGGATTTTGGGGTGACGGCCAGGTACACCACGGCCTGCGCGAGCGCCAGCTCGCCTTCCGGGCTGCCCAGGCGCTCGTAGGTCTGCGCCGCTTCGAGCGCCAGGGTCAGCGCCTTGGGATCGGCCAGCCCGACGTCCTCGACCGCCATGCGCACCAGCCGCCGCGCCAGATAGCGCGGGTCGGCCCCGCCTTCGAGCATCCGGGCGAACCAGTACAGCGAGGCATCGACGTCGGAGCCGCGCACCGATTTGTGCAGCGCGGAGATCAGGTCATAGGTCTGCTCCCCGCCCTTGTCGAAACGCAGCAGCGAAGTGCCCAGGGTGTCGGCCAGCAGCGCGGCGTCGAGCACCGACTGGCCGCGGCGGCGCGCGGCCTGCAGCCCGAGTTCGAGCGCACCGAGCAGCCGGCGCGCGTCGCCGTCGGCATGGCGGATCAGGCGCTGCATCGCCTCGGGCGCGATCGCCTCGACCCCGCTGCCGGCCAGCGCGCGCTCGGCCAGGGTCTGCAGTTCGGCCGCGCTCAGCGGCTCGAGCACGTACACCACGGCGCGCGACAGCAGCGCGCTGTTGACCTCGAACGACGGGTTTTCGGTGGTGGCGCCGATGAAGGTGAACAGCCCGCTTTCGACATGCGGCAGAAAGGCGTCCTGCTGCGCCTTGTTGAAGCGATGCACCTCGTCGACGAACACAATGGTCGCGCGACCGCGCTGGCGCGCCGCCTCGGCCGCGGCGACGGCTTCGCGGATGTCCTTGACCCCGCCGAGCACGGCCGACAGGGCGATGAACTCGGCATCGGCCGCCTGCGCCAGCAGCCGCGCCAGCGTGGTCTTGCCCACGCCCGGTGGCCCCCAGAAGATCATCGAGTGCAGCCGTCCGCTTTCAAACGCCTCGCGCAACGGCTTGCCCGGCCCGAGCAGATGCGACTGACCGACGACCTGCGTCCAGTCGCGCGGGCGCAGCCGTTCGGCCAGCGGCGCGGTGTCGGTCGCGGCGGCAGCGGACGCCGAAGTTGCCGGCGTGTTCGCGGCGGGCTCGGGCCAGTCGTCGAACAGCCCGGGCGCCGGCGGCTCGCTGGGTTTGCTCACGGCTGACGGATCACCGAGGCGCCCTTGGGCGGGGTGAAGCTGAACTGGTCGGCCGCCAGCCTTGGGTTGGCGATGATGTTCCTGAAACGCATGGTTGAGATCTGGCCGAAGGCGTCGCGCAACTGCAGCTCCGCCACTTCCGGGCCCTGCGGCGTGTTGCGCAGACCGATGCGGATCCAGTCGAAATTGCTGTCGCGTGCCTTGGGCGTGGCCTGCACCCACTGCAGCCCGTCGGCCGCGGGCTCGGGTTTGAGGGTGAACAGTTGCGTGAGGTCGCCACCGGCGAATATCGCCGCCGGGGTGCCGCGAAAAGCCTGCGACACCGCGGTGATCGTGACCTGATCGAGGTCGTGGTCATACGTCCAGAGCTGCTTGCCGTCGCTGACCAGCACCTGCTTGTACGGCGCGGTGTAGTTCCAGCGAAAGCGGTCGGGACGCTCGAAAACGAAGTTGCCGGAAGCCGGCGCCTGCGCCGGGCCCTTTGGGTTGCTCACCGTCTGGGTGAACTCGGCCGAACCCGAGCGGGTCTGATTCAGCCACTGCTGCAGCAGCTGCACCGGGTCATCGGCGGCACGCGCAACGGGAACGGCCACCGCCAGCAGCAGGCCGATCACGGCCGCGCGGCGCAAAGCGGAGAAGCGAAAGGTGGTTTTCATGGGATGCTTTCGGAAGCCGGTGACGGATTGCGACGCTGCTGCAGCCTTCAACGCCACCGCGCCGGCGCTGCTGACGCCGCAAAGTCATTCGGGGCGAGCGGGCACCAGAATGTCGCGGTTGCCGTTGGGGGTCAGCGCCGACACCAGACCCGCCTGTTCCATCTGTTCGAGCAGCCGTGCCGAGCGGTTGTAGCCGATGCGCAGATGCCGCTGCACCAGCGAAATCGACGCCTTGCGATGCTTGAGCACGATCTGTACGGCCTGGTCGTAAAGCGGGTCGCTCTCGGCGTCGCCGGCGCTGCCGGGCAGCGCGGCTTCGCCGTCCTCGCCCTCGGTTTCCCCGGTGAGAATGCCGTCGAGATAGTTCGGCCCGCCCCGGCTCTTGAGGTTCTCGACCACACGGTGCACTTCGGCGTCCGACACGAAGGCGCCATGCACCCGCTGCGGCACGCCCGAACCGGGCGGCAGATACAGCATGTCGCCCATGCCGAGCAGGCTCTCCGCACCCATCTGATCGAGGATGGTGCGCGAGTCGACCTTGCTCGACACCTGGAACGCCATGCGCGTGGGGATGTTGGCCTTGATCAGCCCGGTGATCACGTCCACGCTCGGCCGCTGCGTAGCGAGGATGAGGTGAATGCCCGCCGCGCGCGCCTTCTGCGCCAGCCGCGCGATCAACTCCTCGATCTTTTTGCCGACGACCATCATCAGATCGGCGAGTTCGTCGATCACCACCACGATGTGCGGGAGCTTTTCCAGCGGCTCGGGCGTGTCCGGGGTCAGGCTGAACGGGTTGGTCAACGGCTCGCCCTTGGCCTTGGCGTCGAGCACGCGATGGTTGTAGCCGGCCAGGTTGCGCACCCCGAGCTTGCTCATCAGCTTGTAGCGCCGCTCCATTTCTCCGACGCACCAAGTCAGCGCATGCGCGGCCTGCCGCATGTCCACCACCACCGGCGCGAGCAGATGGCCGATGCCCTCGTACACGCTGAGTTCGAGCATCTTGGGGTCGATCAGGATCAGCCGCACATCACTCGGCTCGGCCTTGTAGAGCAGGCTGAGGATCATCGCGTTGACCCCGACCGACTTGCCCGAACCCGTGGTGCCAGCCACCAGCAGATGCGGCATCTTGGCCAGATCGGCGACCACCGGGTTGCCGACGATGTCCTTGCCCAGCCCCATGGTCAGCAGCGAGGCCGAGTCGTGATAAGCCTGCGAGCCGAGGATTTCCGACAGCCGGATGGTCTGCCGTTTGGCGTTGGGCAGTTCCAGCGCCATGGTGTTCTTGCCCGGGATGGTTTCGACCACGCGGATGCTCACCAGCGACAGCGCCCGCGCCAGATCGCGCGACAGGTTGACGATCTGCGCGCCCTTGACCCCGGTGGCCGGCTCGATTTCGTAGCGGGTGATCACCGGGCCGGGATAGGCCGCGACCACCCGCACCTCGACGCCGAAGTCCTTGAGCTTTTTCTCGATCAGCCGCGAGGTGAACTCCAGGGTTTCATGGCTGACCGTTTCCACCGCGGCCTGGGGCGCGTCGAGCAGATCGAGGGTCGGCAAGGCAGAGTCGGGCAGATCGCTGAACAGCGGCTGCTGCTTTTCCTTCTGCACCCGCGGCGACGGCGGCACAGCGGTCACCGCCGGCTCGATCAGCACCGGGGCGATGACGTCGCGTTCCTCCACCAGCGGGCGCTCGATGTCGAGTTCGCGCTCGCGCGCGGCCATCGCCTTCTGCCCGACCTCGGCGTCCTCCGCGCGCGCGCGCCGCGCCTGCTGCCATTGCCACAGCGACTCGACCCAGCCGCCGATGCGCTCTGCCACGTCCACCCACGAAAACCGCCCGACCCAGCTCAGCGCGAACAGAAACACCGCCAGCAGCACCAGGGTGCCGCCGGTTGCGCCCAGCAGCAGGTCGATGCCGCGACCGATCAGCCCGCCGATCAGTCCACCCGCCTCCCCCGGCAACCAGCGCTGATCCCACCACAGCCGCGTCGCCTCCAGCGCCGCGCTCGACAGCGGCAGCAGCAGCACCCCGGCCACGGCGGCGACCCGCCTGAGCCGCTGCCAGCGCGACGCCTCGGCGAGCTCGTCCGGCAGATCGGGCGCGCGCTGCGTGCGGATGCCGCGCCAGCCGCGCAGCAGGGCATACAGCCCGAGCAGCAGCAGCCACAGCCCGGAAAACCCGAGCAGGTAATACACCAGATCGGACACCCAGGCGCCGACAACCCCAATAAGGTTCTGCACCGGCGCGCCGGTGCCTGAACGCGACCACGACGGGTCGCTGCGGTGATAGGTCAACAGGCTCAGCGCCAGCAGCAGCCAGCCCAGCGCGAGCGCAACCAGCCGCACCTCTGCGGCAAAGCGCTGCAGGCGGGTGCGGCCGTCGGAGGCCGAGGCGCTGCCGGCGCCCAGGGAGCGGCGCCGCGTGTCGATGGCCGGCATGGGGTTACAGCAGCGAAGCCAGATGCTCGCGGATGAGCATGCTGCCGTCCTCGCGTTCGGTGACAAAGCCCTGCTGCTCGAAGTCCTTCATCACCCGGCTGACCATTTCGCGCGAAGCGCCGACCATCTTGGCCAGATCCTGCCGCGACAGCTTGTTGCGGATGATGCGCTCGTCGCCGATGGTGTCGGCCAGCTCGGTCAGCGCGCGGGCAACGCGGCCGTACACGTCCATCAGCGCCAGCGACTCGATTTTGCGATCGGCCTTGCGCAGCCGCAGCGCCAGCCCACGCATGATGGCGAAGGACATGCTGGTGTTTTCGGGCAGGCACTGCAGAAAGGCGACGCGGCCGAGCATCATCACATCGGTCTGCACCTCGGTCTGCACCGTGGCCGAGTGCGCCTCGCCATCGATCAGGCTCATCTCGCCGATGTAATCGCCCGGATGCAGCACCGCGAGAATCACCTCTCGCCCCTTGGCATCGACGCTGATGACCCGCGCCCGACCCGACAGAATGATGAACAGCGCGTTGGACTTGCTGCCCTGCTCGACGATGTTCTCGCCGCGCTTGTAGCGGCGCTTGACGATCGACTGACTGATCGACCAAGCCTGCGCCTCCGTCAGCACGGCAAACAGCGGCACGCGGCGAACGAGGTCGATATCGGTGATCTGGGCCATCAAAACTCTCCTATGCGCTGTCGATCCGGCGCGTTCGCCGCATTTCCCCGCGCGGGCCGGATCGGGCGGGCACTCCTAGAATCTTAATGAGTCGGCTGCACAATGGCCGCATGCAAAGGCTGAAACGGGCGGATGCCGTGCAAACCCCGGGCATCCGCGGTTCATTGCGAAGTTTCTCACAGATCATGACCCAAAAACACGCCAAAGTCCTCATCCTCGGCTCCGGCCCCGCGGGCTACAGCGCCGCGATCTACGCTGCCCGCGCCAACCTCAACCCCGTGCTGATCACCGGGCTGGCACAGGGCGGCCAGCTGATGACCACCACCGATGTGGACAACTGGCCGGCCGATGTCGACGGCGTGCAGGGCCCGGATCTGATGGCCCGCTTCGAAGCGCATGCCAAGCGCTTCAACACCGAGATCGTTTTCGACCACATCCACACCGCGCATTTGAAGGAAAAGCCCATCCGCCTCGAAGGCGACAGCGGCAGCTACACCTGCGATGCGCTGATCATCGCCACCGGCGCCTCGGCCAAGTACCTCGGGCTGGAGAGCGAGCAGGCGTTCATGGGCAAGGGCGTGTCGGGCTGCGCCACCTGCGACGGCTTTTTCTACCGCGACCAGCCGGTATGCGTGGTCGGCGGCGGCAACACTGCCGTCGAAGAAGCGCTGTATCTGGCCAACATCGCCAGCAAGGTCACGGTGATCCACCGCCGCGACAAGTTCCGTGCCGAGCCGATCCTAGTCGACAAGCTGATGGCCCGCGCCGCCGAGGGCAAGGTCGAGCTCAAGCTGTGGAGCGAACTGCAGGAGGTGCTGGGCGACGACTCCGGGGTGACCGGGGTGCGCATTGTCAACAAGCAGACCGGCGCGACCGAGGACATTGCCCTCAAGGGCTGCTTCATCGCCATCGGCCACCAGCCCAACACCGAGATTTTTAAGGATCAGCTGGACATGGAAAACGGCTACATCCTTACCAAGAGCGGCAACCAGGGCATGGCGACTGCCACCAGCATCCCCGGGGTGTTCGCCGCAGGCGATGTGCAGGATCACGTCTACCGTCAGGCCATCACCAGCGCCGGCACCGGCTGCATGGCCGCGCTCGACGCGCAGCGCTATCTGGAAAATGCGGGCTGATCGCAGCGGTGATGCACTACCAGGCGAGCCTCGGCCGCTCTGGACAGGGGCGCGGCGGCCGATATAATCCACCGGTTCTGTTCGCCTGAACCAGCGTACCCGGCCTTCACGGCCCGCGGTGCGCGTTAAGGCTGTTTTCTCATTTCTCGCTCCGGGCCGGACGCCGGCCTCGGAAGCATTCATCAAAAAGGGGTTCGCCATGGCGCGAGTGTGTCAAGTGACCGGCAAGCGGCCGATGGTTGGAAACAACGTGTCGCACGCCAACAACAAAACCAAGCGGCGTTTCCTGCCCAACCTGCAATACCGCCGGTTCTGGGTCGAGAGCGAAAACCGCTTCGTGCGGCTGCGCGTGTCCAGCGCCGCGCTGCGCACCATCGACAAGAAGGGCATCGACGCGGTGCTGGCTGAAATGCGCGAGCGTGGCGAGGCCTGAAGGCCGCGCGCATCGCATCGGCAGCAGCCCCGCCGGTTTTTCTCATCGACGTTCCGCCGCCGCAGCCCCGCGCTGACGGCGGCGAAATTCCCCCTCAGTTTCAATCTCAGACAGCACGGAGTCCGAAATGGCCACCAAAGGCGGACGCGAAAAAATCAAGCTGGAGTCCACCGCGGGCACCGGCCACTTCTACACCACCACCAAGAACAAGCGCACCACCCCGGAAAAGATCGAAATCAAGAAATTCGATCCGGTCGCGCGCAAACACGTCGCATACAAGGAAGGCAAGATCAAGTAACGATCCGTCTGCCGCCGCGCAAGCCGCTGCCGCCCGCCGGGGTGACAGCGGCTTTTTTGCGTCTGCCGTGCGATCAGTGCGGGATCGGGACGCCGCACCTGCCGTCCACCGCGCCCCGCGTAGCGTCAATGCGGCGCGAATGACGCCGCTCAGACGGCCGGCGCGTAGCGCCGCAGCCGCACGGAAATGTCGCGCAGCGCGGCCACGCCGCTGTCTTCGGCGGCGCGGCACCAGTCCTGCAGTTTCTGCCGCAACTGTTCGGCGTTGAGGTTGGTCTGCTCCCACACGGCCTTGAGCTCCTCGCGCATGTGCAGCAGCTTGGACAGCGCGGGGCTGGCGCCGGCGGCGGCATCGACCAGCGCGCGCGACCGATCGCACAGCGCATCGCGCTCCAGCCCGATCCAGCGGCGCGCGGCGCGCAGCACCGACAGCCGGCCTGCGTCGCCCGGCTGCTCGCGCAGCGCGGCGAGTTCGCTGCGCAGGGTGCGGCGCAGGCCGCGAGCGTAACGGGCCATGAGGTCGTAGCGGTTGGCGATCACCGCCTGCAGGGTCTGCAGGTCGACGGCCTCGCGCACCGCGCCCAGCCGCACCTGTGGGGGCAGCTTGCGCGGCTGCGCGAGCCGCAGCCAGCTCAGCAGCCGGATGTAGCCCCAGCCGATGTCGAACTCCCACCACTTGACCGACAGCTTGGCCGAGGTCGGGTAGGTATGGTGGTTGTTGTGCAGTTCCTCGCCGCCGATCAGCAGCCCCCAGGGCAGGATGTTGTGGCTGCGGTCGCGCGCGGCGAAATTGCGGTAGCCGGCCCAGTGTCCGAGGCCATTGACCACGCCGGCCGCCCACACCGGAATCCACAGCATCTGCACCGCCCAGACGGTGGCACCGATCGCGCCGAACATCAGCACATCGGCGATCAGCAGCAGCCCGACGCCCTGCCATTTCAGCCGCGAGTAGATGCGGCGCTCGACCCAGTCGTCAGGCGTGCCGAGGCTGAACTTCGCGATGGTCTCGGCGTTGGCCGCTTCGGCGCGGTACAGCTCGGCGCCGCGCAGCAGCACGGTGCGCAGCCCGCGGGTGACCGGGCTGTGCGGATCGGCTTCGGTTTCGCAGCGGGCGTGGTGCTTGCGGTGAATCGCCACCCACTCGCGCGTGACCATGCCGGTGCTCAGCCACAGCCAGAAGCGGAACACATGGGCGACGGCCGGATGCAGCTCCAGCGCCCGGTGCGCCTGCGCGCGGTGCAGGTAGATGGTGACCGCGAGGATGGTCAGGTGGGTGGTCGCCAGGGTGTAGAGCACGACGCCCCACCACGGCGCATCGAGCAGGCCGGAGGCGGCCCATTGCAGCAAGTCATTCATATTCATATCGGCCTCACATCGGCCGGTTCACATCCGGATACAAGAACCGCGCAAGCACGCGCGGGCAGTCACGTTCATTCCTGGCGTTCGAGCACCGCTGCAAAAAAGCCGTCGGTGCCGTGGCGGTCGGGGCACAGTTGGAGGTCGTCGGCTTCGATCAGTTCCTGCGCGGCAGCGACATTGTGCGGCAGCAGCGCCTGCCCGGCCGGCACATGTCGGAACCCAGGATGTTCGCGCAGGAAAGCCCCGACGACCTCGGTGTTTTCCTGCGGCAACAGGCTGCAGGTGGCGTAGACCAGCCGGCCACCCGGCTTGAGCAGGGTCGCAGCGCTGGCGAGGATGTCGCGCTGCCTGGCCACCATCTCGGCGACGCTGTCCGGGGTCTGCCGCCATTTGAGATCGGGGTTGCGCCGCAGTGTGCCCAGACCCGAGCACGGCGCGTCGACGAGCACGCGGTCGATCTTGCCGGCCAGACGCCGCACGCGGTCGTCGCGCTCGTGCGCAATCGCGACGGTGTGCACATTGGACAGTCCGCTGCGGGCCAGCCGCGGCTTGAGCCGCGCCAGCCGATGCTCGGCGACGTCGAAGGCGTACAGCCGCCCGGTCGAGCGCATCATCGCCCCCAGCGCCAGGGTCTTGCCGCCGGCGCCGGCGCAGAAATCGACCACCATGTCACCGCGGCGCGGCGCCAGCAGCAGCGCGAGCAACTGGCTGCCTTCGTCCTGCACCTCGACGAGTCCGTCCTTGAACAGCGGCAGGTTCTGGATCGCCGGCTTGCCTTCGATGCGGATTCCCCAGGGCGAATACGGGGTAGGCTGGGCAGCGATGCTGGCGCGGGCGAAGGCGTCGAGCACCGCTTCGCGCCGCGCCTTGAGCACATTGACCCGCAGATCCAGCGGCGCCGGCCGCAGCAAGGCCTGCGCCAGCGACTCGGCCGAGTCGCCAAAACGCGCCTGCAGCGCGTCCCACAGCCAGTCCGGCAGGCTGTAGCGCACCGCGGGCGGGAACTGCGCCGCATCCAGCGCCAGCACCTGGTCGCGCCAGGCGCGCTGCTCGGGGGTCAGCGCGGCGCGCAGCGCGTCGGCGTCGCCCTGCCAGCCCAGCAACACCAGCCGTAGCGCGTTGTCCCCGCTGCCCACCGCATCGATCGCCGCCAGGGTCTGGAACAGTCGCAGGTGGCGCAGCGCGTGATACACGGTGTCGGCCAGCACACCGCGCTCGCGCGGACCGAGCTGCGGCAGGCCGCGCAACGCGCGCGACAGCACGGCATCGGCCGCGGCATCGAAGCGCAGCATGTCCCGCAGCACATCGCGCGCTGCGTACAGCAGATCGCGGGTTTTCATCGCGCCGCCTCGAGGCGTCGTCGGCTGCGCAATCCCTGCACTTCGATGCGGCCTTCGATCCAGTCGCGCAGCACCTGCGGGTAGAGCTGATGCTCGACCTGCAGCACCCGCACGGCCAGCGTGTCGGGCGTGTCGTCGTCGGCCACCGGCACGACGGCCTGGCCGAGGATGGGCCCATGGTCGAGCTCGGCGGTGACCAGATGCACGGTCGCGCCGTGATACTTCACCCCGGCTTCGATCGCCCGCGCGTGGGTGTGCAGCCCGGTGAACGCGGGCAGCAGCGAGGGATGGATGTTGAGCAGCCGCCCGGCGTAGCGGTCGACGAAATCCGGGCCGAGCACCCGCATGAAACCGCACAGGGCAATCGCGTCGGGGGCGTGCGCGTCGATCGCTGCGGCCAGCGCGGCATCGAACGCCTCGCGCGTCGGGTATTGCCGGCGATCGACCACCGCGGTCGCGACCCCGGCCTGCTGCGCCAGCGCCAGCCCGGCGGCCTCGGGCCGGTCGCTGATCACCGCGGCGACCCGCGCCGGCCAGTTCTGCTCGCGGCAGGCGCGAACGATGGCCTGCATATTGCTGCCGCGGCCGGAAATCAGAAGCACCAGATTTTTCATCGCCGCGCAGTGTAGGGCCTGTGCAGCCCGCCTCGCCTCGCGACAGCCCGCGAGCCCGCGCCCAGCCATAATGCGCGGCTGAACCGCCCGCCGCTCGCCCACATGAAGTGCCCGTTCTGCCACCACCCCGACACCCTGGTGATCGAAACCCGCGAGGTGGAAGACGGCGCCGCGCTGCGCCGGCGGCGGCGCTGCCCGCACTGCGACAAGCGCTTCACCACCTACGAACACGCCGAGCTGAACTTTCCGCGGGTGGTGAAAAAAGACGGCAGCCGGGTCGACTACCAGCCGGAAAAGCTGCGCGAGTCGCTGCGGCTGGCGCTGCGCAAGCGGCCGGTGGCCACCGAGGCGGTGGACACCGCGGTCAGCCGCATCGAAGACCAGCTGCGGCAATATGCCGGCGGCGAAGTTCTCACCTCGCAGATCGGCGAATGGGTGATGGCTGAGCTGCGCGGCCTCGACCCGGTGGCGTTCGTGCGCTTTGCCTCGGTCTACCGCAGCTTCCAGAACCCGGACGAATTTCTGCAGCTGGTGCGCGAAATGCAGCCGCCACCGGCGCCGCGCCGCGGCAAGGGGTCGGAGCGATGAGCGCAGGCAGCGACTCGTCACGCCTCGCTCACGCCTCACCCGCGTTCGACGCCGAAGATCAGCGGCACATGCGCCGCGCGCTGGAGCTGGCCGACACCGCGCTCTACCGCACCAGCCCCAACCCGCGCGTGGGCTGCGTGCTGGTCCGCGATGGCACGGTGATCGGCGAGGGCGCGACCCAACCGGCCGGCGGCAACCATGCCGAGGTCGAGGCGATCGAACAAGCGCACGCGCGTGGTCTGCCGGTGCGCGGCGCCACCGCGTACGTCACCCTGGAGCCGTGCGCCCACCACGGCCGCACCCCGCCTTGCGCCGACCGGCTGGTGGCCGAAGGTGTGGCGCGGGTGGTGGTCGCTCTGCTCGACCCCAACCCGCTGGTCGCCGGCGGCGGGGTGGCGCGGCTGCGTGCGGCCGGGGTGCGGGTGGACGTGGGCTTGCTCGCCGCGGAAGCGGCCGAACGCAACCCCGGCTTTCTCGCCCGCATGCTGCGCGGCACGCCCTGGCTGCGGCTGAAAGTGGCCGCCTCGCTCGACGGCATTACCGCATTGCCTGACGGCAGCAGCCAGTGGATCACCGGCGAGGCCGCGCGCGCCGACGGTCACCACTGGCGCGCGCGCGCCTGCGCCGTGCTCACCGGCATCGGCACGGTGCGCGCCGACGACCCGCAGCTCAATGCGCGCGCGGTCGTCACGCCACGACAGCCGATCCGCATCGTCGTCGACAGCCGGCTGGAATTGCCGCCCAGCGCCCGGCTGCTGCGCGATGCGGCCTCGCCACTGTGGCTGGTGCATGCGCTGCCGCCCGAGCAGGCCGCGCCCCGCCTGGCCGCGCTGCAGGCGGCCGCTGCGCTCGGCCTCGACTTGCAGGCCATTGCCCTGCCCGCCGACCCGGCCAAGCCGGGCAAGACCGACCTGGCCGCGCTGCTGCGCGAACTCGGCGCGCGCGGGCTCAACGAAATCCACGCCGAAGCGGGCGAAAAGCTCAACGCCTCACTGCTGCGCGCCGGTGGGGTCGATGAGCTGCTGCTTTACCAGGCGCCGCTGCTGCTCGGCCAGGGCGCAGGTATCGCTTCGATTGGGCCGCTGGCTTCGCTGCAGCAGGGGCTGCGGCTGCGCCGGCACGAGTTGCAGCCGGTCGGCGACGATCTGCGGCTGCTGCTGCGCGCAACCGACCTGAATACTCTGGCCGGTCATCTGATGCTGGAACAATAAGGGTTTTTGCATACCTCGCTGCTGCCCGCCCCATGTTCACCGGACTCGTCACCGCCGTCGGCCGCATCGCCGCCGTCACTCCACTCGGCGCTGACGCGCAGCACGGCAAACGGGTGCGGGTGCAGGTCGCAGGTGACTGGCTGCGCGGCGTGGAACTGGGCGACAGCATCGCCATCAGCGGCGCGTGCATGACCGTCACCGCGCTGCACCCGGACGGCTTCGACTTCGACATCTCGGCCGAGAGCCTGCGCCGCACCGCCGGGCTGGACGCGGTCGGCGCCGCGGTGAACCTGGAGCAATCGCTGACCCTTGCCACCAAGCTCGGCGGCCATCTGGTCACCGGGCATGTCGACGGCATCGGCCGAGTTGCCGCGTTCGCGCCGGTGGGTGAGTCGTGGCAGCTCGAGGTGGACGTTCCGCCCGAGCTGGCGCGGCTGGTCGCGGTCAAAGGGTCGATCGTGATCAACGGCGTGAGCCTGACGGTCAACCAGGTCGACGACCGCGCCGATGCCTGCCGGGTGCGCATCAACCTCATCCCCCACACCCTGCAGCACACCAACCTCGGCGCGCTGCAATCGGGCGCGGCGGTCAACGTCGAGGTCGATCTGATCGCGCGCTATGTGGCGCGCATGCTGCAAGGCCCGTCGCCGGCAGCGGGCGGTGGCGATGTGTGAGCTGTTCGCCTACAGCAGCCGCGTGCCGGCCCGGGTGCGGCTGGCGTTTCGCGAATTCGCCCGCCACGGTGGCCCGCACGCCGCCAACCCCGACGGCTGGGGCGCGGCCTACCTCGACGGTGGCGATGCGCATGTGCTGCGCGAAGCGCAACCGGCCACGCGCAGCGCCTTCGCCGCGGTGCTGGAGCAACACGATTTTCACAGCCCGCTGGTCATCGCCCACATCCGGCGCGCCTCGCGCGGGCCGGTGGCGCTGGTCAACACCCAGCCGTTCGCACGCGAGCAATGGGGGCGGCGGCAACTGTTTGCACACAACGGCGACCTGCCCGACATCGGCCGCGCGCTGCCGCTGCGCCCGGGACTGCATCGGCCACTGGGGCAGACCGATTCGGAGCACGCCTTCTACGCCCTCTTGCAAGCGCTGGAAGCGATCGAGCCGGCCGGCGAAAGCGGTGCGCTCAAAGACCGCATCGCGGTGGTCGCGGACTTTGCCGCGCGGCTGCGTGCTCTGGGCGCAGCGAACTTTCTGTATGCCGACGGCGAGCTGCTGTTCGCCCACGCCCACTACCGCCTCAACCACATGCCGGGCAAGCCGGCGCAGCCGACGGTCGGGCTGCACCTGTTGCAGCGCGCGACCGCGCCCAGCCACACCTTGCGCGCCAGCGGCGTACAGGTGCAGGGCCAGTCCGACCACGCCTCGCCGGCGCTGTTGCTGGCCAGCGTGCCGCTGACCCCGGAAGACTGGGAGCCGCTGCCCGAAGGCACGCTGCTGGTGATCCAGCAGGGGCGGCTGCTCGCCCGCGTCGATCCGCACTGAAAGCGGCGCATCAATAACAACAACCCCTCTCAACCGCACCCTCCATGTCCCGCCGTTCTTCCGCGCGATTCGCCGCCCGCAGCGCGCTGCTGCTCGCCCTCACCCTGCCCGCAGCCGCCCACGCCGGCGTGCTCGGCGACCTCGCCGATGGCGCGGTCGGACTGTGGAACACCGCGGTCGACACCGCCAGGACCGGGCAGGACGACCTCTACCTCGACGGCTACGCCTACCACGACCCCAACACCTACACCGCCGAAAAGCGCGCCCAGCTCAACTCCCGGGCCTGGGGCATCGGCTGGGGCCGGCACAAGCTCAACGCCGACGGCAGCGAAGACATGGTGTACGCGATGGTGTTCTCCGATTCGCACTGGAACGCCGAGCCGGTGGTCGGCTACGCGCACCAATGGATGTGGGGCAATGATCAGCTCGTCGGCGCCGGGCTGGGCTACACCCTGGCGCTGACCTCGCGTGCCGACATTTTCAAGAACATCCCATTCCCGATCGCGCTGCCGATCGCCTCGCTGCGCATCGGCAAGGTGTCGATCTACGGCACCGTGATACCCAAGGTCAACAACAAGCTCAACAACGGCAACGTGGCGTTTTTCTGGATGCGCTACGCGTTCTGACGCACCGGCAGGCACGCTGCCGGCTCCCTACAATGGCGGGCCTGCTCCCTGCTTCGCGTTGCCTCATGCCGCTGTCGCCCATTCCCGAAATCATCGCCGCGATCAAGGCCGGCGAAATGGTCATCCTGGTCGACGAGGAAGACCGCGAAAACGAGGGCGATCTGGTGCTCGCCGCCGAGCACGTCACCCCGCAGGCGATCAACTTCATGGCCACGCACGCCCGCGGGCTGATCTGCCTGACCCTCACCCGCCAGCGCTGCGCCCAGCTCGGGCTCAAAGCCATGGTCGAACACAACGGCTCGTCGCACGGCACCGCGTTCACCGCGTCGATCGAAGCCGCCGAAGGCGTGACCACCGGCATTTCCGCGGCCGACCGCGCGCACACCATCGCGGTGGCGGTGGCGCGCAACGCCAGACCCAGAGACATCGTGCAGCCCGGGCATGTGTTTCCGCTGATGGCGGCCGAAGGCGGGGTGCTGATGCGCGCCGGGCATACCGAGGCCGGTTGCGACCTGGCCGGGCTGGCCGGGCTGGAGCCGGCGGCGGTGATCTGCGAGGTGATGAACCCCGACGGCACGATGGCGCGGCTGCCCGACCTCGAAGGCTTCGCCCGCACCCACGGGCTGAAAATCGGCGCGATCGCCGACCTGATCGAATACCGCAGCCGCACCGAATCACTGGTGCGGCGGCTGGGCGAACACCCGCTGCAGACCCCGTTCGGCCCGCTGCGCGCGATCGCCTACGCCGACCGCGCCGGCAACGGCCGCCATCTGGCGCTGGTGTGCGGCGACCCGACCGCGCAGCGCGAGCCGCTGGTGCGGGTGCACGAGCCGCTGTCCTTCCTCGACCTGCTCGACGGCGCCAGCACCCGCCACTCCTGGCCGCTGCCGGCCGCGCTGGAACGCATCGTCCGCGAAGGCGCGGGCGTCGCGGTGCTACTCAATTGCGGCGACAGCCGCGACAGCTTCGACGCCGTGTTCGCGCAGATCGGCGACCCGGCCGCGCACCGGCTGCCCAAGCCGGGCGCGACGGCGCTGCGCGACTACGGCATCGGCGCGCAGATCCTGCGCGATCTGGGCATCGGCCGCATGCGGCTGCTGGGCGCGCCGCGGCGCATGCCCAGCATGACCGGCTACGGCCTGGAAATCGTCGGCCACGAGCCGTTTGCCGCAGCCACCGCCCAGGCCTGAACCCCGCGCCGCCCGCCGTGCGCGCTCCATCGAAACGCCCCATGCAACACGCCACCACCCGCGACCTTCCCGAACAACTCGACGGCCGCGATCTGCGCATCGGCATCGTGCAGGCCCGCTTCAACGCCGACATCACCGACCGCCTCGCCCAGTCCTGCCTCGACGAGCTGGCGCGGCTGGGCGTGGCCGAGGACGACATCGCGCTGCACACCGTTCCCGGCGCGCTCGAGCTCCCGCTGGCGCTGCAGGCGCTGGGGCAGGACGGCGAGTTCGACGCGCTGATTGCGCTGGGCTGCGTGATCCGCGGCGACACCTTTCATTTCGACGTGGTGTGCAACACCAGCGCCGCGGGCATCCAGCAGGTCGGGCTCGACCTCGGGCTGCCGGTGGCCAACGGCGTGCTGACGGTGGAAAACGAACAGCAGGCGATCGAGCGGCTGGACAAGGGGGCCGAATGCGCCCGCGTCGCGGTGGAAATGGCCAATCTGCTGATCGACCTCGGCGGGGAGGATGCGGCATGACCGCCCTGCTCCCCGACGCCCCCGGCCGCAGCAGCGGCAGCGGCGCACGCCCGGCCAAGAGCGTGCGGCGCAAATCGCGCGAACTGGCGTTCCAGGGTATTTTCGAATGGCTGCTCGCCGGAAGCGACGCCGGGGCGATCGAAGCCTTTCTGCGCGAGCGATATCCCACGATCAAGCTCGACCGCGAACACTTCGACTCGCTGCTGCACGGCGTGCTGCGCGAGGCCGGCGCGCTCGACGCGCTGATCCAGCCGCATATCGACCGCAAGACCAGCGAGCTCTCGCCGGTGGAACACGCGCTGCTGCTGATGGGCACCTATGAGCTGCAGCAGCATCTCGAAGTGCCTTACCGCGTGGTCATCAACGAGGCAGTCGAACTCAGCAAGGTCTACGGCGGCACCGATGGCTACAAATACGTCAACGGCGTGCTCGACCGCGTTGCCGCGCAGCTGCGGCCGCTGGAGGTGCAGGCCGCCGAGGCTGAACATCCCGGCGCGCCGCCACCCGCGGTCGAGCAGGACGACGCGGCCGACGACACCCCGCCGCCCAGCCCCTACGCCCATGTCCCGGTGACGCACAAGGCCCCGGCGCGCAAGCGCGCCGCCTTCGCCCCGGCACGTGCCCCGCGCAAACGCGGCTGAACGCCCGCCACTCCTCACCGCCATGCAACTCGCGCAGCGCTACCAGTCCATCGCCCCGTTTTACGTGCTCGACATGGTGCGCGCCGCGGCCGAGCAGCAGCGGGCATGGACCGCGCAGGGCCGGCGCATGATTCACTTGAGCGTCGGCGAGCCGGACTTCGTCGCGCCGCCGCCGGTGGTCGAAGCCGCCGAGCGGGCGATGCGCGACGGCCGCACTCAGTACACCCTGCCCGCGGGACTGCCCGAGCTGCGCGAGCGCATCGCCGCGCACTACGCGTCAGCGCATGGCGTGAAGGTCGACCCCGATCAGGTGTTCGTCACCGCCGGCGCGTCGGGCGCGCTCAATCTGCTGACTCTGCTGCTGTTCAACCCCGGCGACGAGGTGCTGCTGCCCGACCCCAGCTACGCCTGCAACAAGAACTTCCTCGCCACCGCCGGTGCCCTTGCCCGTGCGGTGCCGGCCACGGCAGAGGAGCGCTTCCAGCTCAGCGCCGCCAAAGCCGAGGCCGCGTGGACGCCGCGCACCCGCGGGGTGCTGCTGGCCTCGCCGTCCAACCCCACCGGCACCTCGATCGCCCGCGACGAGCTGGCGCGCATCGCCGCGCTGGTGCGCGAGCGCGGCGGCTACACCCTGGTCGATGAAATCTATCTGGGCCTGAGCTACGACCCCGCCTTTGGCCACACCGCGCTGACCGCGGGCGATGACGTGATCACCCTCAACAGCTTTTCCAAGTACTTCCAAATGACCGGCTGGCGGCTGGGGTGGATCGTCGCGCCCAAGGAATTGATCGAGCCGCTGACCCGGCTGGCGGGCAACCTCTACATCTGCCCCAGCACCGTCGCGCAGCATGCGGCGGTGGCGTGTTTTGCGCCCGAATCGCTGGCCGAATACGAGCGCCGCCGCGCCGAGTTCCAGCGGCGGCGCGACACCATCGTTCCCGCGCTGCAAAGCCTGGGGCTGCGCGTGCCGGTGATGCCCGACGGCGCGTTTTACGTCTGGGTCGATTGCTCGGCCTACAGCGACGACAGCTGGGCGTTCTGTCTGGACGTGATGCGCGAAACCGGGGTGGTGATGGTGCCGGGCAAGGACTTCAGCGAACACCAGGCCAGCCGCTACCTGCGCGTGAGCTACGCCAACAGCCTGGAAAATCTGCAGGAGGCCGTGCACCGGCTGCGTGGCTACCTCGGCCAGCGGCAGGCGGCATGAGCGAGGCCATCTCCACCGCCGATGCACCGGCGCCGGTGTTCCACTGGCCGGTGCGGGTGTACTGGGAAGACACCGACGCCGGCGGCATCGTCTACTACGCCAATTACCTGCGCTTTTTCGAGCGCGCCCGCACCGAATGGCTGCGGCAGGCCGGCGTCGAGCAATCGCTGCTGGCGCAGCGCGAAGGTCTGCTGTTCGTCGTCACTGAGGCAAACCTGCGCTACCGCGCCGCGGCGCGGCTGGACGACCAGCTCGACCTGCACCTGAGCGTGACCGAACTCGGCCCGGCCAGCCTAGCGGTGCAGCAGCAGGCCTGGCGCTGCGACGCGGCCGGCGCCCCGGCGCAACTGCTGGTGCAGGCGATGGTGCGGGTGGGCTGCGTGCGCGCCGACGCTGCCGGGGCGATACGTCCGGCGCGGCTGCCTGCCGAGCTGCGCACGCAGCTGCAGCGCTGGCTGGGCGGGTGAGAAGGTGTGAACGAACCCGCCATCGCCCGCTCATGACCCGCAGAACGCCCTCCGCTTCGTTGCAAAGGCTCGCCGTAGGCCCGGCTGCGGCTGCGCTTTGCGCCTCGCGGCAGGTCGCCCCGCGGGCCCTGCTTGGCCGCGGCGGATTCATTCACACCTTCTGAGCGCTGGCGGAACCCGCCGCGCGAATCCGACTCCATCGGCCAAGCGTATCGGCCCGACAGGGGTGCTGTAATACGGCCTTGCGCCGCCGCGCCCCTGCACCTCCCAGAGTCCACATGGATCAGAACTTTTCGATCGTTTCTCTCGTCCTCGGCGCCAGCATCGTCGTGCAACTGGTACTGGCGCTGCTGCTGGCGGTGTCGCTGGCGAGCTGGACGGTGATTTTCCGCAAATACTTTGCTATCGGCCGCGCCCGCGCGCAGACCGACGATTTCGAGCAGGAATTCTGGTCGGGCAGCAACCTCAACGATCTCTACCAGGCCGCGCTGAACGCCGGCCGCCAGGGCGGCGCGCTGCAGCGCATTTTCGCCTCGGGGATGCGCGAATACCTCAAGCTGCGCGAGCGCCGGGTGCTCGACGCCTCGACCCTGGTCGACGGCGCGCGGCGGGCGATGCGCGCGGCGTTTCAGCGCGAAATGGATGCGATCGAAGCCAACCTGTCCTTCCTCGCCTCGGTCGGCTCGGTGTCGCCGTATGTCGGCCTGTTCGGCACGGTGTGGGGCATCATGCACGCCTTCGTCGGGCTGTCCAACCTGCAGCAGGTGACGCTGGCCACCGTCGCGCCGGGCATTGCCGAAGCGCTGGTGGCCACCGCGATCGGCCTGTTCGCCGCGATTCCCGCGGTGATCGCCTACAACTTTTTCGCCCGCGACATCGACCGACTCGCCAACCGCTACGAGTCGTTCATGGAGGAGTTCTCGAACATCCTGCAACGGCAGAGCGCGCCGCACCCCGCCGCCGCGCCGGCTCCGGCCGCTGCTCCCGTGCCGCCGGCCGCCACGCAGCGCCCGGGGTTTGCCGCCACCGGTATCGGCGGAGGACGCTGACATGCCGGCGATCCAGTCCAGCAGCCGCCACCGCTCGCGCCGCGCGCTGGCCGACATCAACGTCGTGCCCTACATCGACGTGATGCTGGTGCTGCTGATCATTTTCATGGTCACCGCGCCGCTGATCACCCCCAGCGTAGTCAAGCTGCCCACGGTCGGCAACGCCCCGCAGGAGCCCACGACCCTGGTGCAGGTGACCATACAGAAGGACGACTCGCTGCAGGTCTCGCTGCGCGACCCCAAGCTGCCGGCAGGCCAGGGCGATGACACGCCTCAGCCCACCACCCTCAAGGCATTGCCGCAAGCCGTGCAGCAACTCGCCGCGCAGGCCGGGGAAAACCTCGCCGACATGCCGGTGCTGATCGCCGCCGACAAGGACGTGAAATACGACAGTGTGATGCGCACGCTCGACACCCTGAAGGCCCACGGCGTGCAGCGCGTGGGCCTGGCCGTACGCAGTCGTTGATTCAGCCATGAGCACCACCCATCTGCCGCCCTCGGGCCCCAGCCTGCGGCCGCCGCAGGAAAAAGGCACCGGCCGCGCCTTTCTGCTCGCCGCACTGTTTCATCTGCTGCTGATTCTGCTCATCGCCTTCGGCGTGCACTGGCGCAGTCACACCCCGGATGCGGTCGAAGCCGAGCTGTGGAGCGTTACCCCGCAGGTCGCCGCGCCGCGCCCGACCGCCCCGCTGGTGGAAAAGCAACCCAAGCCACAGCCGGCGCCCGAGCCGCCGCCCCCGCGCGTGGCCCCAGCGCCCAAGCCGCAGCCGCAGCCGCCCAGCCAAGCCGACATCGTCCTGCGGCAGGAACGCGAAAAAGCCGCGCTGGAAAAGAAAAAGCTCGAACAGGAGCAACAGCAACTCGCGCGGCTCAAGGCCGAGCAGGCCGCACAGCGCAAGGCCGAACAGCAGAAACTGGCGGAAGAAAAGGCGCAGCGGCTGGCCGAGGAAAAGGCGAAGAAGCTGGCCGAGCAGAAAAAGCTCCAAGCCGAACGCGAGGCCAGGCTGAAGGAGCAGCAGCGGCTTCTGGCGCAGCAGAAAAAGGAAGCCGAGCAGAAAAAGCGCGAGGAGCAGCAGCAGGCGCAACTGGCGGCCTCCTCGCGCGCCGATTACATGAAGCAGCTGATGGCGCAGGCCGGCACCGGCGCGGCCAACAGCGCCGGCACCGCCGCGCGCAGCGCCGGGCCTTCGGGCGCTTATGCCGGGCGGATTGCCGCGCTGGTCAAGCAGAACGTGATCTTCCCGCAGATCGACCAGATCAGCGGCGACCCCAAGGTCATCATCACGGTTCGGCTCGATCCGAATTCGGGCGAGGTGATGGGCGCAACCATCACCCGCTCCAGCGGGGTGCCGAGCTGGGATCAGGCGGTGCTGCAGGCGATTCAGCGCGTCGGCCGATTCCCGCCCGATGAGCGTGGCAACTGGTACACGCCGATGGAAATCAAGGCCGGGCCGCACGACAACGGCTGAGGCTCGCCCGGTCTACCCGCAGTAGGAGCGGCGCCTCGCGGCCGAGCCGCCGAGCCGCGTTCAATACTTCACTTCGGCGCGGCCGGCAGCGGCGAGTTGCGACAGCTCGGCCAGCACGTCGTCGCGCGGCGGCAGCCGAAGCTGATCGACCCGCAGCTGAACCTGCGCCCCACCGCGTTCGATGTCCAGCAGCAGCGGCAAGCCGACTTCGGCCGCGTGGCGGCGCGCCAGCTCGGCCAAATCGGCTTGGCTGCTGCTGCCGTTGAGCCGCAGGTGGATGTGCTTGCCCAGCCGGGCACGGGCTTCGTCCAGCGTCCACACGGCATCGGCGTTGAAGCGCAGCCCGCCGTTGAAGCGGTCGGTCTGCGCCTTGCCGCGCAGCACCAGCAGCGCGTCGTCGCGCAACTTGTCGCGCACCTGCTCGAGCAGGCTCTCGCCGATGACGATTTCCATCGCCCCCGAGCGGTCTTCGAGGCTGAGTATCGCGATGCGTCCGCGCTGCGACTGCACCAGCCGCACCCCGGCGACGATGCCGGCAATGGTCACCGGGTCGCGCGAGTCTTCCAGCTCGGCCAGCGCGACCGGGGCGAAGCGCCGCACTTCGTCGCTGCTAGCGTCGAACAGATGACCGCTGAGATAGAAGCCGATCGCCGTTTTTTCGTTCCCGAGCTGGGTGCGCAAGTCCCACGCCGGCACATCGGGCAACGGCGGTTCGTGCCCGGCCGCACCGCCGCCCGGCGTCGGGCCGCCGAACAGCCCAAACAGATCGACCTGCTGCCGCGCCGCTTCCTGCTGTGCGGCATAGTCCATCGCGGTTTCCACCGCGGCGAACACCGCGGCGCGATTGGGGTGCAGGGTGTCGAACGCACCGGCCTTGGCCAGCGCTTCGAGCACCCGCTTGTTCATGCGGCTGCGGTCGACCCGCGCGGCAAAGTCGAACAGCGAGGTGAACGGCCGCTCGCGCCGTGCGGCGAGAATGGCCTCGACCGCGGCCTGGCCGTTGCCCTTGATCGCCCCGAGCGCGTAGCGAATCGTGCGCGCATCGACCGGGTCGAACCGCCACTGCGAGGCGTTGACATCCGGCGGCAGCACGGTGATGCCGCGCGCCTGCGCATCGTCGACCAGCACCTTGAGCTTGTCGGTGTCGTCGAGCGCGATGCTCATGTTGGCGGCGAGGAACTCGGCCGGGTAATGCGCCTTCATCCACGCCGTCTGCACCGCCAGCAGCGCGTAGGCGGCGGCGTGCGATTTGTTGAAGCCGTAGCCGGCGAACTTCTCCATCAGGTCGAAGATTTCGTTCGCCTTGTCCGCCGGGATGCCGTTTTTCGCAGCGCCCTCGGCAAAGATGCCGCGGTGCTTGGCCATTTCCTCGGGCTTTTTCTTGCCCATCGCGCGGCGCAGCAGGTCGGCGCCGCCCAGGGTATAGCCGCCGATGACCTGCGCGACCTGCATCACCTGTTCCTGGTACACCATGATGCCGTAGGTCTCGCGCAGCACCGGCTCCATGCGCGGGTCGGGATAGTCCACCGCTTCGCGCCCGGCCTTGCGCTGGCAGAAGCTCGGGATCAGGTCCATCGGCCCCGGGCGATAGAGCGCGACCAGGGCAATGATGTCCTCGAAGCGGTCGGGCTTCGCTTCGCGCAGCATGCCCTGCATGCCACGCGATTCGAGCTGGAACACGGCGACGGTGTCGCCCTCGGCCATCAGCTTGTAGCTCGCCGGGTCGTCGAGCGGAATGTCCTCCAGCCGGAAGCCGGCGCGGTCGGGGTGGTTGCGGCGAATCAGCTCGGCGCCGAGTTCGAGGATGGTCAGCGTCGCCAGGCCGAGAAAGTCGAACTTGACCAATCCCGCGGCTTCGACATCGTCCTTGTCGAACTGCGACACCGCATCGCGCGTGCCCGGCTGGGCGTACAGCGGGCAGAAATCGGTGAGCTGGCCCGGGGCGATCAGCACCCCGCCGGCGTGCATGCCGATGTTGCGCGGCAGTCCTTCGAGCTGCTGCGCCAGATCGAGCAGCTGCCGCACCTCCTCTTCCTGCTCGTAGCGCTGCGCCAGCAGCGGCTCCTGCTTGAGCGCCTCGGCGATGGTGATGTGCAGCCCGGGCTTGGCCGGAATGAGCTTGGCGATGCCGTCGCAGAAGGTGTAGCTCAGGTCGAGCACACGGCCGACGTCGCGCACCGCAGCGCGCGCAGCCAGGGTGCCGAAGGTGGCGATCTGCGACACCGCCTGCTCGCCGTATTTCTCCTTGACGTAGCCGATCACCCGGTCGCGGTTTTCCTGGCAGAAGTCGATGTCGAAGTCCGGCATCGACACCCGCTCGGGGTTGAGAAAGCGCTCGAACAGCAGGTTGTACGCCAGCGGGTCGAGGTCGGTGATGCGCAGGCTGTACGCCACCAGCGACCCCGCGCCCGAGCCGCGCCCGGGGCCGACCGGGCAGCCGTGGGTCTTGGCCCAGTTGATGAAGTCGGCGACGATGAGAAAGTAGCCCTCGAACCCCATTTTGGCGATGATGGACAGCTCGTATTCGAGCCGCTCGGCGTAGCGCGGCCGCGCGCTATCGCGCGCCGCCGGGTCGGGGTAGAGCACTGCCAGCCGCTGCTCCAGGCCGGCTTGGGCCTGCTGGCGGAAGTATTCGGTGGTGGTCAGCCCGGCGGGAATCGGAAACACCGGCAGCTGCGGCTTGCCCAGCTCCAGCGTGAGGTTGCAGCGCTGCGCGATCGCCACGGTGTTGGCCAGCGCCGAGGGCAGATCGGCGAAGCGCTCGGCCATCTCTGCCTGGGTGGTGAAGTACTGCTGCTCGGTGAACCGCCGCTGCCGCCGCGGGTTGCCCAGCGTCTCGCCCTCGGCGATGCACACCCGCGCTTCGTGCGCATCAAAGTCTTCAGGCTTGAGGAACTGCACCGGGTGGGTGGCGGCCACAGGCAGCCCGAGTTCCGCGGCCAGCGGCACCGCCGCCTGCACATGCGCTTCGTCCTGCGGGTGGCCGGCGCGCTGCAGCTCGATGTAGTAGCGCCCGGCAAACACGCGCGCCTGTCGCTGCGCCAGCGCGCGCGCCGTTGCCGCATCGCCCGCGAGCAGCGCCTGCCCGACTGCGCCATCGCGTGCGCCCGACAACGCAATCAGCCCTTCGGCGAGATCGTCCGCCTCCAGCCAGTCCCACTCGATCTGCGCGCGGCCCCGCTGCTGGTTTTCCAGCCAGGCGCGGCTCAGCAGTTCGCACAGGTTGAGATAGCCTCGCCGGTTCTGCACCAGCAGCAGCAGGCGCTGCGGCGGCGCCGAGTTGCCCTGGGTCATATGCCCCAGCAGCACATCGCAGCCGATGATGGGCTTGACCCCGGCCGCGCGCGCGGCCTTGTAGAACCGCACCGTGGCGAACAGGTTGTTCAGATCGGTGATCGCCAGCGCGCCCTGCCCGTCCGCGACGGCCGCGGGCACCATGTCATCGACGCGCAGCGCGCCATCGACGATGGAGTATTCGGTGTGAGTGCGCAGGTGGATGAAGGCCATGACCGCATTCTAGGGAGCGGGTTTCGGCTGGCCGGAGCGGAAAGCTGCGGCACGCGACTTTTTCCATCGCAATCCGACCTTTTCTCGTTTCCCATCCCGCCGCGCCGCTTTTTCTGCGTCCACCAATCGCCTTTTCGGTGAAACAGACGGCCTGCAGGATTGGCCGTCAACCTGCTATGGTGCATAGGCCTTTTTCACCTCCGCGCACCGATGTTCGACGCCCTTCTTCCCGCCTGGCCGCCCCGAGTGGATGGGGTGTTCTGGGTCGGCGCCGCGCTGGTGCTCGCCACCCTGTTCGGCGAGTCGGTTTTTCGTCTGTTGCGCTGGCCTCGGCTGGTGGGCTACACCCTGGCTGGGCTGGTGATCGCCGCCGGCGGCGGCGGACTCAACGTCTACGACCTGCAACCCAGTGCGCGCGCCATCGTCGATGCCGCGCTGGGGGTGCTGCTGTTTGAAATCGGCCATCGCGTCAACCTGCGCTGGCTGCGCGCCAACCCAGCGCTGCTGGCCAGCAGCGTGGCCGAGTCGGCGCTGAGCTTTGCGGCGATGTTCTTCACCCTGCATCTGCTCGGCCTGGCCCCGCTGCCGGCCGCCGCTGTGGCGGCGCTGCTGCTGAGCACCTCACCCGCCGTGGCGCTGCGCGTGGGCAGCGAGGTGCGCGCAGCCGGTCAGGTGACCGAGCGCATGCTGCTGCTGGCGGTGCTCAACACCCTTTACGCCGTGGTGCTGTGTGCGGTGTTTTTCGGCATGATGGACGCCGACGGCCCGCAGGGCCCGGGCGCGTCGGCGCTGCGGCTGCTGTGGCTGCTGTGCGGGTCGGTGCTGGCGGCGGTGCTGCTGGCGCTGGCGGTTCGCTGGACCGAGCAGCGATTCGACTTCGGCGACGAAGGCGGCGCGCTGCTGCTGGTCGGGCTGATTCTGCTGGCGCTGTCGCTGGCGCGCATGGCGCACTGGAGCACCCTGCTGACGCCGCTGCTGGCAGGCATTGTGCTGCGCGGCCGCAGCCCGCGGCCGCGGTTGTGGCCGCGGCAGTTCGGCACCGCCGGCGGGGTGCTGGTCGTGCTGCTGTTTCTGATTCTCGGCCTGAGCCTGAACACCGGCATTCTGCTGGCCGGCGGGCTGGTCGCGCTGGCGGTGTCGGTAGCGCGCATCGCCGCCAAGCTGCTCGGGGTGCTGGCGTTTGGCCGGCCCAGTGGACTGAGCTGGCGGCAAAGCGTGGCCCTCGGCCTGACGCTCAGCCCTGCCGCCGGGGTGTCCTACGTGCTGGCGCTGGGGTTTCTGGACGTCGCGCCGGTGCATCATCTGCACCCGGTGCTGGCCGTGGCGTTCAGCAGCATTGCGCTGCTGGAAATCGCCGGCCCGTTGCTTTCGCGCTGGGCGCTGGGCTACAGCCGCGACATTCCGCGCTCGCGCTGATCGCCACCTCGCTTCGCGCACCTCTGCCTGCACGCCCATGAGCCTGGAACCGTTCAAGAACTCGGCGGCGCTGACCATCGGCATCGAGCTCGAACTGCAGATCGTCAACCGCTACAACTACGACCTCATGCCCTGCGCCCCCGATCTGCTGCGGCTGCTGCAGGGCCGCAAGCTGCCGGGATCGGTGACGCCCGAAATCACCGAAAGCATGATCGAGATTTCCACCGGCATCTGCACCGGCTTTGATGACGCGCTGGCGCAGCTCACCGACATCCGCAATGCCCTGGTCGAGGCCGCGGACAAGCTCGACGTCGGGCTGTGCGGCGGCGGCACCCACCCGTTCCAGCACTGGGCGCAGCAGCGCATTTTCGACAAGCCGCGCTTTCTGCAGCTGTCCGAGCTGTATGGGTATCTGAGCAAGCAGTTCACGGTGTTCGGCCAGCATGTGCATGTGGGCTGCCCCGACGCCGACACCGCGCTCTACACCCTGCATTGCCTGTCGCGCTTCATCCCGCATTTCATTGCGCTGTCGGCCTCGTCGCCGTTCGTGCAGGGCGAGGACACGGGGTTTCACTCGGCGCGGCTGAACTCGGTGTTCGCCTTCCCGCTGTCGGGCCGCGCGCCGATGGTGCTGACCTGGGAGGCGTTCAACACCTACTTCGACAAAATGACCGCGACCGGGGTGGTCAAGAGCATGAAGGACTTTTACTGGGACATCCGCCCCAAGCCCGAATACGGCACCATCGAAGTGCGGGTGATGGACACCCCACTGACCATCGCCAAGGCCGCGCGCATCGCCGCCTACATCCAGACCCTGGCGCACTGGATCCAGACCGAGCGCCCGTTCACCCCGCAGGAAGACGACTACCTCGTCTACACCTTCAACCGCTTCCAGGCCTGCCGCTTCGGCTTCGACGGCGCGTTCGTCGACCCCGGCACACGCGAACACCGCACCCTGCGCGAGGAGATCCTGCGCACCGTGGTGCGGCTGGAGCCGCACGCCGCCGAAGTCGGCGCACAACCGGCGCTGTGCGAACTCATCGCCGACCTCAGCCAGCACGGCAACGACGCCGACTGGCTGCGCCACCACTGCGAATCCGAAGCATGCCTGCCCGAACTCGTGCGGCAGGAGTGCGTGCGCTGGGCGGCGTGATGCGCAAGCCGTGAGCGCGGTGAATCGTCCCAAGGTCAGCGTGTTGCTGGCGGCGTATGCGCAGCAGGACACGGTGATGGCGGCGGTGCAGTCGGCGCTGGCTCAGACCTACTCCCCGCTGCAGATCATCGTGTCCGACGATGCATCGCCCGATGCCACCTTCCAGCGCATGCAGCAGGCCACTGCCAACTACACGGGACAGCACCAGCTCCTGATCCGTCGCAACGAGCGCAATGAAGGCATCAGCGCACATTTCTCGCGGCTGGCTGCCCTGGCCGATGGCGAGCTGCTGATCGTCGCCGCCGGTGACGACGTCTCCGAGCCTGAGCGCTGCGCCGAAATCGTCGATCATTGGCTACAGCTGAACAAGACACCGGATTTGATTGCCACGGATCTTTTCGACATGGACCAGAGCGGCACCGTGCACGGCGAAATCCGCCACACCCCGCTCGACGCCTGCACCCTTGACGACTGGCTGCGCCAGCGGCCTTGGCTGGTCGGCGCCTCGCACGCTTGGAGCAAGCGGCTGTTCGATCGCTTCGGCGGCATGCGACCCGGCGCCCATGCGGAAGATCAGATCATGCTGCTGCGCGCCTTGCTGATGGGCGGGGCCACTACGCTGCACCGCCCTCTGGTGCGCTGGCGACGCGGCGGGTTGTCGGCCAAACGACGTCACGCCAATGTGCAGGCGTTGCTCGAGCACATGCGCAAAGGCAATGCGGCGGGGCTGGCGGAAATCGAGCAGTTGCTGGCCGATGCGCGACTGGGCGGACGCTTTGACGCCGTGCATCGCGCGCTCGCCGAACGCCTGCAGCGGGAGACCTTCACTCGCGACATGCTGGCATCGGACTCTTCCTGGCAGCGGCTGCGCATGGCCGTCCAGGCCCGAGACGTGCGCTCCAGCGTGCGCTGGCGGCTGTTTGGCTATACCAGCCTGCCCTGGATTTACGACCCGGTGCTGCGACTGAAATCGGCGCTCGAACTGACGCACGGGCGGGACGCTGCGGGCAGACCCGCGAGCTGACGTGATGCCCTCATCCACGACCCCTGCCATGCGCAACCTGCGTATCGCGATCACCGCGCAGGCGCTGACCCACGGCGGCGGCGCCGAGCGCTACACCCGCGATCTGGTCGACGGACTACACCGCCTGGGCATTCGCCCATTCGTGCTCGCCCGCAAGGTCGACCCGAATTTGCCTCAGGCCGCACTCGCCGACGCATTGGCCCTGTCGACCCGTGGCATACCGCGGCTGTGGCGCGCGGGATGGTTCGACTGGCGCATCAGCCGCTGGCTGCGGCAGCACCCGGTCGATGTGGTGTTCGCGGTGAACCACTCGGTGCATGCGGACGTCGCCGTCTGCGGCGGCACGCATCCGGGCTTCCTGCGCGCGATGAAAAAAACCGCGACCGCAGCAGACCGCCGGCAGATCGAACTGGAGCGTCAGACCTACGCCCACGCCCGCCACATCGTCGCGCATTCGGCGATGATGGCCTCAGAACTGCAGCATCACCACGGCGTATCCCCTGAACGAATCGAGGTGGTTTACCCACCGGTGGATGCGAGCCGCTTCCACGTGGTCGAACCGGCAACGCGGGCAGCGATGCGGCAGAAACTTCGTCTGCCAACCGACCGCGTGGTGTTTCTGCTGGCTTCAACCGGGCACGTTCGCAAGGGTCTGCCCGAACTGCTCCAAGTCTTTGCCGACGCTGCCCTGCCGATCACCCTGGCCGTCGCCGGCCGCCCGCTGGGCGGTCGGCATCGGAATGTGGTGGAACTCGGTTATCGCACCGACATGCCCGATGTATTCGCCGCGGTCGATTTCACCGTGATCGCTTCGCGTTACGAGCCGTTCGGACTGGTCGGGGTCGAGTCGGTGCTGTGCGGCACCCCGGTCATCGTGTCCGATGCGGTGGGGTGCGCCGAGGTGATCGCCGAGGACGCGCGCATCGATTACGCCTTGAGCGATCCGCAGGGACTGCCGCGCGCGCTGGAAGTCGCGTTCGCGAGAAGTTCCGGGGCAAATGCAAGGATCGCCGATCCGCGCCGCGCCTTGCGCTACGACCCGTCGATCGACGCCCACCTCAAGCAGATCCTGCCCTTGCTGATCGACGCCGCCGCGGCGCGAGCTGGCGGGTAAAGACTGTTTGCTACAGCACCGGATTGACCGACCCGCGCTCGGCCTTCTGGAACTGCAGCGCGTGGAGTTGGGCGTACAGGCCGCCGCGGGCCAGCAGTTCGGATTGCGTGCCGAGCTCGACCAGCCGGCCTTCGTTGAGAACGGCAATGCGGTCGCAGTGGGTGACGGTGGCGAGGCGGTGGGCAATGACAATGGTCGTGCGGCCTTCCATCAGTCGGTTGATCGCCTGCTGCACCAGCCCTTCGCTCTCCGCGTCGAGCGCGCTCGTCGCCTCGTCGAGGATGAGCAGCGGTGCGTCTCGATACAGCGCGCGCGCAATCGACAGCCGCTGACGTTGCCCACCCGAGAGCTGCGAGCCGTTGTGCCCCACTTGCGTGTCCAGCCCCGACGGCAGGCTGCGAACGAAATCGGCCAGCGCTGCGGCTTCGAGCGCGTCCCACACCCGCCCGGGGTCGACCGCCTCGCCGAACGCAACGTTGGCGCCGATGGTGTCGTTGAGCAGCACCACGTCCTGCCCGACATAGGCGATCTGCTGCCGCAGGCTGTGCAGGGACCAATCGGTCAGTGGCACGCCGTCCAGAGTGATATGCCCCTCCGTTGGCTCGATAAGCCTTGGCACCAGCCGCATCAACGTGGTCTTTCCCGCGCCCGAAGGCCCGACCACCGCGAGGCGCTCGCCCGCATGCACGGTCAGGTCGATGCCGTCGAGCACCGGCCAGTCCATGCCCGGCAGCTGCACCCGCACGCCCTCGAAGCGCAGCTCACCACGCGCCCGCTCGGTGCGATGCTGACCGGTATCCTGCTCCACCGGCAGGCCGAGTATCACCCGCAGCCGTTCGAGTGAACTCAGCGCGCGGATCATCGGCTGCACCACGTCGGCCACCCGCCGCAGCGGCGACAGAGTCATCAGCATCGCGGTGATGAACGACACAAACCCGCCGACGCTGTGCTGTCCCGCGGTGTGGTCGCTCTGCCATAGCGCGTAGACGATCACCACCGAGACCGCCACCGCCGACAGCCATTGCGACACCGGGGTACTCGTCGCCCCGGACACCAGGGTCTTGATGGTCAGGTGCCGCTGCCGCGCGTTGATCGCGCGGAAGCGATCGAGAAAACTCTTCTGCGCGTTATGCACCCGGATGACCGAGGCGGCCAACAGCCCTTCCTCCAGTTCATAAGAGGTCTCCTCGGCCGATTTCTGCATCAGCGCGTTCAGCCGCTTGGCCCGACGACTGATATAGCGCATCATCGCCAGCAGCGGCGTGAGCACTGCAAAGGTCAGCAGGGTCAGACTCCAGTTCAGCCACAGCAGATAGCCGAACAGCGCAACGAGGGTGAAGGAATCGCGCAACAGGGTCAACAGGCTTGGGAAGATCGTGCCCAGCGCGATCTGCGTCTCATACACCGCCGCGCCGATCAGGCTGCTCGCACTCTCCCCCTGCAGCCGCAACAGCTGCGCCCGTGTGATCTGCTCGTAAACTAACTCGCGAGCTTTGGCGAGGATGTTCTGCGTAAGCCACTGCGTCAGGAATTGCGAACCCAGCCACGCCAGCCCGCGCACCGTAAACAACGCGATCAGCACCGCCGGCACCGCCCACAGCGGAAAATCCCGCTGCGGACCGAAACCGACATCGAGCGCATGCTTCATCAGAGCCGGCAGCACCGGCTCGGTCGCCGCGACCACGGCTGCCAGAACGACGATGAGGAGCACCGCCAGCCGGTTGCGCGGGTTGGAGGCGAACAGCCGCCACAGCACCTCGGAACTAGGATGGCGGGCCAGAGAGCGAATAGGCAATTTGTTTGATGGTCCCGAAAAGGGCGGTGAATGCCGTCGACAGGCCAGTCGATATGGGTCAAGCGCCTGCCTCGGCGCCACGACGGCAATAGATGAGCGTTATTTGAATGCTAGCCCGGAACTCGCCCCCCTTCGCCTCGGTTTCTCTGCGCGCCGCGAACTCATGGCTCATCTCCGTCGCGCTTTTCAGCTATCCCATCGTGCTGCTGACCGTGCCCGGCGGCATGAACACCGTCTTCTTCCTAACCTTCATCTGGGCTGTAGGGATGCTCGTCGCGACCCATTGGCGCGCAACACCGGTGAGTGCACGACTCGATGGTGCAACCGACCCCCTCTTATCGCTCATGCGACTGGCTTACGTGCTCGCGATGTGCAGCCTGCCTCTTTCGGTTCTGCTCAGTCAATGGGCCACGGGTCGCGGCGGATGGCCCACGTACGACGCGATTTCGCGCTTCACCCTCTCGATACCGATTTTCTTCGCGCTGCGCAGGATTCCCGCCAGGATTCTGATTCCCGCCCTGCATCTGGGCATGATCGCCGGGGCTTTTGCCGCCGCGGCTGCAGTGACTTGGTGGGGACGCGACTGGGGGTCGAATCGACTCGGAACGGGGTTCGTCAACCCCATTCATTTCGGCGATCTGGCACTGACCCTAGGCGTGTTGGCCGTTTTCGGTCTGGGGTGGGCCCGATCACAAAATCGGAGCCTGACCCTGGCTGCGATGCTGGCCCTGATGGCTGGTCTCTACGCTTCTGTCGTCTCGGGTTCCCGTGGCGGCTGGATTGCGCTGCCGTTTTTCATCTTGCTCGCCTGGAGCGAGCTGCATATCCGCCACTCTGCGCGAAAAGCTGCACTAGCCGCGACAGCACTTGTCGCTGCAATGCTCGCCGCGTTGATGATTTCGCCAGAAATCAATGATCGAATGCAGCTGATTTTTTCCAATCTCGAAGCATTCTCCAAAGGCCACGATGACACCTCGGTCGGTGTTCGACTCCAACTCTACCGCGCGGCTTGGCTGCTGTTCACGGAACACCCGATCTTCGGCGTCGGCATGGGTGGATTCAAGGAAATGATGACTCCGCTGGAAGCGCGGGGCGTCGTGACGGAATTGGGTGCCTTCTACGGACGACAGGAGGTGCACAGCGAAATTCTTTCCCGACTGTCCCAATTGGGAATCATCGGATTTGTCTCCATACTGTCCGTTTACGCCGTGCCCGCCGCACTTTTCGTTTCTCGCATGCGCAAGAATGACGGAGTCGAGCGCATCGCAGCGCGTATGGGCATCGCTCTGGTCGGTGGATTTTTTATCTACGGCCTCACCGTCGAAACTTTCGATCTGACGATGACGGCTGCATTTTATGCCTACACCACTGCCGTTCTGCTTGCAGCAAGCCACCAACCACCCTTTCGCGCGCAAAATGTTCAGCATCCTCATCCCCACCTGGAATAATCTGGAATATCTAAAACTGTGCATCGAAAGTATCGGAAAATTTTCCAGATACAACCATGAAGTTCTGGTTTACGTCAACGAAGGAAGCGACGGCACCGTACAATGGCTGAAGGAACAAAATATCCGCTTCACCCAATCGGACAAAAATATCGGCATTTGCCTGTCGCTCAACATGCTGGCCGGACTGGCGAAATCCGACTGGCTACTTTACATGAATGACGATATGTTTTGCTGCCCCGATTGGGACGTTGCATTGGTCGAACGTATCAAACAATCTCCCGACGACAAATTGTTTCTTTCATCGCTGTTGATCGAACCCACCCTGACCGGAAACAATCGCGTCATCGTGCAGGATCACGGTCGTGGGCCATCTGACTTCGACGAACCCTCGCTACTTGCACACTACAGGGACGAACAACGGGACGACATGATCGGCAATGCCTCCCAACCGACGCTGGTTGCCAAGCGATGGTGGCTGGCCGTTGGCGGATACAGCATTGAGTTCAGTCCGGGAATGAGTTCTGATGATGATTTGCTGATGAAATTGTGGATTGCCGGATTCCGCCGTTTCGAAATCATTTCGGCGAGTCGCCTGTATCATTTCGCCTGTCGCAGCACCGGGCGGGTTCGCCGAAACCGCGGATCGCGTGAATTCGTGCTGAAATGGGGGATCACGCAGGGCGAATTCATGCGGAATTATGTTTCCCGTTCGGACAAGCTACAAAATGGCCTCGAAATTCCCAACCCGACCCTAAAGGGTCGACTGAAGCGTGGAGTGCATGGTCTTGCCTCATCCATCCCATTGGGCGATCTGTCAGCCTGGATGCACGACAGTGATATTTCCCGCATCTGACGCGAGGCAAACACTCCAAGCACAACGATAAGAGTCAATCTGAACTCTGGCGCCACATCAGCAAATGATTGCTGCCACCATCATCGCAAAAAACGAGGCAGAAAATATCGGCGCTTGCCTGAGCACCCTGGCATGGTGCGATGAAATCGTCGTCGTTGACGGAGGCAGCAGCGATCGGACCATGGAGGTTGCTCAGCATTTCAAAGCCAAGATTTTTCCGGAACCGAATTGGCAAGGCTTCGGCGCACAGAAGAACCGGGCATTAGATCACGCGTCTGCAGATTGGATAATCTCCATCGACGCCGACGAGCGCGTCACCCCAGAACTCGCTGAGGAAATTCAACGCGTGATCGCCTCGCCCGATGCGCTGAACGCCTATTCGATGCCTCGGCTGTCGAGCTACTGCGGGCAGTTCATGCGCCACAGTGGTTGGTATCCGGATCGAGTGGTGCGGCTGTTTCGGCGGGGCACGGCCCGGTTTTCGGATGATGTGGTGCATGAACGGTTGCTGACCACCGGGCCGGTCGGACAATTGCAAAACCCATTGATCCATTACAGCTACCGCTCGCTCGACGATGTGCTCGACAAGATGAATCGATACTCGAGCGCGGGCGCGCAAAAGCTGCGCGAACGCGGCAAGCGAGCAGGCGTGGGCAAGGCACTGGCGAAGAGCGGCTGGGCATTCTTTCGCACCTACGTGCTGCGACGAGGATTTCTCGACGGGCGACTGGGTTTCGTGCTGGCGTGCAGCGTTGCGCACGAAACCTGGTACCGCTACCTCAAGCTGTGGCTGAGTGACCGACCCGCGGCCGACCCGCCACCGCCTTCGCGATGAACATCTCGTCCCGCTGGGAACTCAGGGGCGCCAGCCCACTCCGACACCGTCATCCCGGCCCGCTTAAATTGCGAGCGGCTGCAACTCTTGCAAGCGTTTACCTTTGTTGCCGGCCGGTGCTTTCTAGAATCCGCAGCGTGACCATTCCGGGTTCCATATCCGCTGGTTTTGCTGCTCGCAAACCCAAACAACGCACGTTATGAAGCGACGCAGCCTGATTTTGAACGCCCTGGCCTCGCCGCTGCTGCGGCAGGCAACAGCGGTTGCCGCGCTAGGCGGAGCCACCTCGGCCGCCTGGGCACAGTTCAAGGTCGATGTCTCGGGCATCGGTGCCACACAGATTCCGGTGGGCATAGGCCAGTTCGCCGACCCGAACGGCTGCCCGCAGCCGGTTGCCGACATCATCCGCGCCGATCTCACCCGCAGTGGCCTGTTCGCAGTGAATGCACTCAACGGCCAGACGCTGACCGCGCAGGGGCCGGTGGACTATGGCGCCTGGCGTGGCCTCGGGCTGGTCGCCGTGGCCGGTGGGAACATCACTGCGGTACCTGGCGGGCGCTGGCAGATCCAGTATCGGCTGTGGGATGTGGCCAAGCAGGCTGACCTTGGCGGCCTGGCGCTGACCGTCGTGCCGGGCGATCTGCGGCTGGCGGCGCACCGCATCGCCGATGCGATCTACGAAAAACTCACCGGCCAGCGCGGTATTTTCACCACCCGCATCGCCTACATCACCAAGGCCGGGCCGCGAAATTTTTCGCTCAATGTCGCCGACTGCGACGGCGCCAACGGCCAGACGGCGCTGCGCAGCCGCGAGCCGCTGCTGTCGCCGGTGTGGGCGCCGGACGGCCAGGAACTGGCCTACGTGTCGTTCGAAACAGGCAAGCCCGTCGTGTTCATCCAGAACGTGCGCACCGGCGCGCGCCGCGCTGTGGCGAATTTCAAGGGCAGCAACAGCGCACCGGCGTTTTCGCCCGATGGCGGCACGCTGGCCGTGGTGCTGACCCTGACCGGGCGCTCGCAGATCTACCTGATGCCGCGCAACGGCGGCACGCCGCGACAGCTGATGCAGTCGTATTCCATCGACACCGAGCCGGTGTTCGCGCCCGACGGCAAGTCGCTGTTTTTTGTCAGCGACCGCGATGGCGGTCCGCAAATCTACCGCGTCGGGCTCAACGGCGGTGGCGTGCAGCGCATCACCTACAGCGGCGGCTACAACGTCAGCCCCGCGATCAGCGCCGACGGCAAGTTGCTGGCCTACATTTCGCAGCAGGGCGGCAATTTCCAGCTCTGGTCGCAGAATCTGCAGACCGGCGCGACCCAGGTGCTCGATGACGGCAGCGACTGCGGACACCCCAGCTTCGCCCCGAACGGGCAGCTGCTCGTTTATTCTGCCGGCAACTCGGCCGAGGTGCTCAAGACCGTATCGATCGACGGCCGGGTGCGTGCCATTCTGTCGCAGGCCGGCACCCAGGTGCGCGAGCCGAGCTGGGGTCCGTGGCCGGCGGAAAAGTGAGCCACCCCGTCCGCCTTCGCAGCGAGCCGTGGCGCCGCAGCCGGCAAACGCTTCCATCGTTTTTTCACGACTCACCGCTTCAATTCTTCGCACTCCCCTCGCTTCCCTTCCTCTTTCGGAGATCCCAGTGAACACTCGCTCCACTCTGTTGCTGACCGCCATGGCTGCCGCTTTCGTCCTCGGCGGCTGCTCGTCCACTCCGCTGAACAAGCCCACGGTCGAAAACAAGACGCCCACCCCGGTGGAAAGCTCGACAGCCGGCGCTGGTGCCGGTGCCAACTCGCAGGGCGCCGGCCAGAGCGCGGTGGCCGCGGTGCAGGCGCCGGCCGAGAACAACGCCGGCCCCGGCCCGAACGTGCCCAAGAGCATCTACTTCGCTTTCAACAGCTACGTGGTCGAGCCGCAGTACCAGCCGGTTCTGACCGCCAACGCCAACTACCTCAACGCCCACCCGCAGGCGCATGTGCAGCTGCAGGGCAACACCGACGCGCGTGGCAGCCGCGAATACAACCTAGCGCTCGGCCAGAAGCGCGCTGACGCGGTGATGAAGGGCCTGGAACTGCTCGGCGTCAAACCCTCGCAGATGGAGGCCATCAGCTTCGGCAAGGAAAAGCCCAAGGCGCTGGGTAACACTGAAGCCGACTACGCCGAAAACCGTCGCGTGGACATCGTCTACAACGCGAAATGACCCGGCCGGTGAATCCCCTCTCCACCCGCGCGCACCAGGGCATGTTGCGTGCGGCGCTCGCACTGGCGCTGGGCGCCGGCCTGCTGCCGGCCGCCCATGCCGACCTGTTTCCGGACAACGAGGCGCGCCGCGCGATCCTCGATCTGCGCGCCCAGGTCGCACAGCTGCAGCAGAGCCAGCAGGCCACGCAGGCACAAGTGACGCAGCAGGCGCAGCAGATTCAGCAGATCCGCAGTTCTCTGCTCGACCTGTCGAACCAGATCGAGCAGATGCGCGGCGAAATCGCCCAGGTGCGCGGCCAGCAGGACACCGCCAACCGCCAGCTCACCGACGCGCTGAACAAGCTGCAGGCCAGCCAGCAGACCTTCCAGCAGTCGCTCAACCAGCGGCTCAAGCCGCTGGAGCCGGTGCAGGTGCAGATCAACGGTCAGACCTACTCGGTGCAGCCGGCTGAGAAAGCTGCGTTCGAGCAGGCGTTGGCGGCCTTCCGCAATGGCGATTTCGCCGGCAGCGCCGCGCAGTTCAAGACCTTCCAGAGCCAGTATCCGACCAGCCCCTACGGCGGCGACGCACAGTACTGGCTGGCCAATGCCCAGTACGCGCAGAAGGACTACACCGACGCCGTTGCGAGCTTCCAGACGCTGATGCAGACCTACCCTAGCAACCCGCGCATCCCCGAAGCGATGCTGGGCCTGGCCAACTGCCAGATCGAGCTGCGCAAAATCGCCGACGCGCGAAAGACCCTCAAAAAGCTGATCGACACCTACCCGCAATCTGAAGCGGCACAGGCTGCCAAAGACCGGCTGGCCAAGCTGCGCTGATGGTCGCGATGTCCGCTGCGAGCGCGAAGCCGCGCGCCGTGGTGCTGTTGTCTGGCGGACTGGACTCGGCGACCACCCTGGCACTGGCGCGTGAACAGGGCTATGACGTCTATGCCCTGTCGGTCGATTACGGCCAGCGGCACGCGGCTGAACTGCAGGCTGCGCGGCGGGTCGCGGCACAACTGGGATGCGCGGCGCATGAAGTGCTGCGGCTCGATCTGTCGCGCTTTGGCGGTTCGGCGCTGACCGACCCGGCGCTTGCCGTGCCGCAAAACCGCGCGCCGGGCGACACTTCCATCCCGATCACTTACGTGCCGGCGCGCAACACGGTGCTGCTCGCCGTTGCGCTGAGCTGGGCCGAAGCGCTGGGCGCGCAGGCGATTTTCTACGGCGCCAACGCGGTCGATTACTCGGGCTATCCGGATTGCCGGCCGGATTTCGTGTTCGCGTTCAACCAGCTCGCCGCAGTGGCAACGCAAGCCGGGCTCGACGGCCATGCGCCGCGCGTCCTCGCCCCGCTGCTGCACCTGAGCAAAGCGCAGATCATCCGCGAAGGACTGCGCCTGGGCGTGGACTTTGCGCTGACCGTGAGCTGCTACCAGGCCGACGACGACGGCCGCGCCTGCGGCCGCTGCGATGCCTGCCGGCTGCGCGCGCAAGGCTTCACCGACGCCGGCGTGGCCGACCCGACCCGCTACGCACCGCCCGCCTGATCGCCCAGCGCTGCGGTGCCGTTGCGCTGGCCTCAGACAAATTGCCGCTGCAGCCAACCCGGCTGCGGCGCGCATGGAACAATGCGTTCTGCGCGCTCTCCTGCTTCGTTTTCATGCCCACGACCGCATCGATTCACTCGCTCGACCACCTCGTGCTCTGGGGCGCATTCGGCCTGAGCGTCGCGTTCGGCGCCATCGTGCAGCGCACCCGCTTCTGCACCATGGGCGCGGTCAGCGACATCGTCAATATGGGCGCTTGGACACGCATGCGCATGTGGGTGCTGGCGATCGCCGTGGCAACGCTGGGGTTCAACTTGCTGGCCGCCGCCGGGCTGATCGACACCACGCAGACCATCTACACCACGCCGCGCGTGCTCTGGCTGTCGGCCCTGGTCGGCGGGGTGATGTTCGGCTTCGGCATGGTGCTGGCCTCGGGCTGCGGCAGCAAGACCCTGGTGCGCATCGGCGAGGGCAATCTCAAATCGGTGGTGGTGTTCCTGGCGCTGTCGGTGTTCGCCTACATCACCCTTCGAGGGCTGACGGCCGAATGGCGGGTGCACTGGCTCGACGTGGTCAACGTCGACCTCAGCGGCGCTCAGGATCTGCCGGCGATTGCCGCCCGCGCCACCGGCACCGCGCTGGCCGACTGGCAGCTGGCGCTGGGCATCGCCGTGGCGCTGCTGCTGGGCGGCTGGGCGCTGGCCAGCCGCGAATTCCGCACCGCGAACAATCTGCTCGCCGGCTTCGGGCTGGGCGGCGTCATCGTCGCCGTCTGGTATCTGTCCGGGCATATCGGCTTCGTCGCCGAAGACCCGCACACCCTGCAGGCCGCCTACGTCGGCACGCAGAACAACAAAATGGAGTCGCTGAGCTTCGTCGCCCCGCTGGCCTACACCCTGTTCTGGTTCATGCTCTACAGCGACGCGAGCAATGTGCTGACCATCGGTATCGTGTCGGTGTTCGGGGTGGTCGCCGGCTCGGCGGCAATGGCGCTGCTCACGCGGCAATTCCGCTGGGAAGGCTTCCGCGGCGTGGAAGACACGGCCAACCACCTGGTCGGCGGCGCGCTGATGGGCGTAGGCGGGGTCACCGCGCTGGGCTGCACCATCGGCCAGGGCATGAGCGGCGTCTCCACCCTGTCGATCACCAGCTGGATTGCGTTCCTGTCCATCGTCGCCGGTGCCGTGCTCGGGGTGAAGTACCAGGCCTGGCGGGTCGAGCGCAGCGTCTGAGCGGTCGATGGACGAACCCGCCGCCTGCGACGCAGCCAGCCCTGCCGATGCGCGGCGCCGCTTCGGCGGTGTCGCCCGGCTGTATGGCGCTGCGGGCGCGGAGCGCATCGCCCGCGCCCATGTTGCCGTGGTCGGTGTCGGTGGCGTCGGCTCCTGGGCGGTGGAAGCGCTGGCGCGCTGTGGCGTGTCGCGGCTGACGCTGATCGATCTCGACCATGTCGCCGAATCCAACATCAACCGGCAGATCCAGGCGCTCGACTCCACCCTCGGCCTGGCCAAGGTCGAGGCGCTGCGCCGACGAATCGTCGACATCCATCCGCAGGCGCAGGTGCAGACCACAGAAGCCTTCGTCGATCCCGGCAACGCCGACGTTCTCGTTCCCGCCGATGCCGACATCGTGCTCGACTGCTGCGATCAGGTCGCGGCAAAAACGGCGCTGGCCGCGCTCGCGCTGCAACGCAGCCAGCCGCTGCTGATGGCCGGCGCCGCCGGCGGCAAGCGCCAGCCCGAGCGCCTTCGCCTCAGCGACCTCGGCCGGCTCACCCACGACCCGCTGCTCGCCAAGGTGCGCTACCGCCTGCGCCGCCATCACGCAGCGCCACGCAGCGGCGCCATTGGCATCATCTGCGCGCACAGCGACGAGCCCGTCGCCACGCCGGCGGGCGCGGACCCCAGCGCCGGTCTGCATTGCGCCGGCTATGGGTCGAGCGTGATGGTCACGGCAAGCATGGGCCTGATGCTGGCCGCGCGTGCCATCGAGAAGATCGCGCGGCCGGACGCGCGGTAAACGCAGTAGACTCCCGCGGCTCCAGGCCATGCTAAGATTACAGGCTTTCCGCAATGGATGCGGGTCGTTAGCTCAGCCGGTAGAGCAGCGGACTTTTAATCCGTTGGTCGCAGGTTCGAATCCTGCACGACCCACCACTCTCTGGTTTGCAGCCCCCAGGGTGCAAACGGGTTGTTAGCTCAGTTGGTAGAGCAGCGGACTCTTAATCCGTAGGTCGGGCGTTCGAGCCGCCCACAACCCACCACTCCCCCACTCTTTTCGCCTGCGCGCCGACCGGCACGCGGCAGGATCTCATGCCTGCGGCGAAGCGCACGCTCAGTCCCGCGCCGAGCGCACCGCTTTCCATGCCAAATAGGCCACGCCAGCCAGAAGCGCCCAGCGCAGCGGGTGGAATGCACGGGCGGTGCGCCCGTCGCCGGCCCGGCGCAGACGGCGGCGCACCATGGCCGACAGGGTGGAGCCCAGCAGCGAGCCCAGCAGCGGGTAGCGCCGCGGCAGCCGCCAAAGCAGCGGCAGCAGATCAGCCCCGCGCTCGCGCAAGCCGGAAAACAGGCCGCTGGCGCGGCCGCGCAGCATGTCACCGGCGATGCGCGCCGGATGGGCGTGGGCGCGAAAGTCGGCCACCGCCTGCGCAAACTCGATGCGCTCGGCCACGATGCGGGCAAGAACGATCTGCTTGCGCACGGCCAGCGGCAATTCGACGGGCCGGGCGGGCGTGGCGAAGGGGTCGCGGTCGGACGGGTTCATCGCAGCGAAACGGCGGCGGTGCCAGCCATGCAGACGCCCGGAGGGTTCATTCGGCCGAGCGCCGCGCGCGCAACTGCGCCAGATCTCGCGCCAGTTCGGCGCGGGTTGCGGCGAACGGCCGGGGGCGATCGACCACCAGCCGGCGCAACTGCCATACCGCGATCGCACACACCCCGGCGTAGACCACGGTCAGCACGAGCAACGCCGGCCATTGGCCGAACGGCCAGAACAGCACGACGATCAGCGCCGACAGCAAGCCGAGGAACAGCAACCCGAACACCGCAGCGATGGCGCCGAACAACACCACGCGACGCAGCCTCGCCTGTTCCTCGGCGAGTTCGATCGCCGCCAGTTCGAAGCGGCTGCCAAGCAGGTCGGCGCCCGACTGGAGCAGCCGCTCCCAGGCCGAGCTCAGCTGGCTGGCGGCGGAGCCGGGTTCGCCCTCGGGTGCGGACATCGCGGTAGCGAAGTTCAGCGACCGCGGTTGACCAGCAGGCCGACAACGAAGCCAACCACTGCGGCCATGCCGATGGCTTTCCACGGATGGTCGTGCACGTAGTCGTCGGTGGCCTGCGCGGCGGCCTTGCCGCGCTCGACCACGGCTTCCTGCAGATCCTGCGCCTTGTCGGCGGCCTGCCGCAGCAGCGCCATGCCGCGGCGGTGCAGTTCCACGGCCTGCTCGCCGGTGCTGGCCGCGGCCTGCTTGAGCAGGTCTTCGGCGTGGTCGATCACGTCTTTCACGTCGGACTTGACATCGTGTGCAGCAGCTTTGCGCATGGCGGGCTCCTTGAGTGGATGGACGCAGCATCATCGTCAGCCATTCGACGACAAGTTGCATCCGGTGACGATTGCCCGATATTAGCCCGGCTTGCTACGCCGCAGCATCGGACTCGGTCAATGTGCGGCGTTGTGGGCGCGACTCAGGGGCGCAGCGTGGCGCGCAGCCGCTGGGGATGCAGCAACAGGTCGAGCGCGGCATGGATGGACGGAGCAATCACCCGCGCGCTCTGCAGCGTCTGCGCATGCAGTCCCTCGAGGCCGAGCACGGCGATGCCCAGTGTCGCGGTCCGAAGCATCGCCGCGTCATTGGCGCCGTTGCCGATCGCCGCCACACCCTGCGCGGTCAGCTCGGCGGCGCGGGCGGCCTTGTCGGCACCGCTGGCAATCACCCGCGCCTGCAGCGGCACGCCGGCGAGCGCTTCGGTCAGGGAGCCGTAGGTATCGCCGGTCAGCAGCTCGATGTCGAGGGACTGCGAGAGCTGCGCGATGCGCGGGCGCACGCCGTCGATCCACTGGCCGTCGAACGCGACGGTGCCGTTGAAGTCCAGCAGCAGATGGCGCAGCACCAGCGGCGCCGCGCCGGGGATGTCGATGCGCAGACCGGACGGCGCCATCGCGCTCAGCTCTGCGCCGCGCTGCGGATGCGCTGCACCAACGCGGTGGTCGAGCGACCGGGGACGAGGTCGATCGCCACCGAGCGCCCGCCCCAGCTGCGAACCAGCGCGGTTTCGGCCAGCTGCTCCATGTCGTAGTCGCCGCCTTTGACGTAGACGTCGGGGCGGGCGCGGGCGAGCAGATCGAGCGGGGTCGGTTGGTCGAAAAACGTGACCAGATCGACGCTTTGCAGCGCCGCCAGCACCGCGGCGCGGTCATCCTGCGGGTTGAGCGGCCGGTCCGCGCCTTTGCCCAGGGTGCGCGCCGAGGCGTCGGTGTTGAGCCCGACGACCAGGCTGGCGCCAAGCGCACGCGCCGCAGCCAGATACGTCACATGACCGCGGTGCAGGATGTCGAACACCCCGTTGGTGAACACCAGCGGCCGCGGCAGCGCGGCCACGCGCGCGGGCAACTGCGACGGGTCGGCGACGATTTTGTCGAGAAAGTGCATGGCGCGAGCCTAGCAGCGGCGATTGGCACGGCACGCGCCCGTTGCCACGAATTCCCGCGCGGCTGCGGCAGAGTTCACACCCGCCGTTCACGTTTGCTCACCCGCGGCGGCGGCGCGCGCTTCTATGATTGGGCGCTGCCTGCGCCGCGCCGCCAGCTGCCGCGCGCTGCGCCCCAGCGGCGCGCCTCTCGCCCTTCCGCCCTCAACCCGTGTCTGCCCTGCCCCCGCCCGCCCAGCGCCTGCGCGACTTCTGGCGCAACCTTGACCCGATGGTGCCGATGACCCTGGTCGCGGCGCTGATCGGCTTCATCAGCTCCTGCGCGGTCGAGGGCTTCCGGCAGGCGATGTACGCGATCATGCGCATCTACAGCACGCATGAGCATCTGGTGGCCGCCGCTGCCGGGCTGCCGGCGTGGGCGCGCATCGTCATCCCCACGGTCGGCGCCACACTCGGCGGGCTGACCATGTGGGCCGGGCATCGCTGGATCAAGCGCCCGCGCGGGCCGGAGTACATGGAAGCGGTGCGGGTGGGCGACGGCATCCTGCCGCTCGGGCCCAACCTCACGCGCACGCTGTCGTCGCTGCTGGGGGTGAGCGCGGGCATCACCATCGGCCGCGAAGGCACGATGATCCAGTTCGCCGCGCTGGTGTCCTCGCTGCTCGGCCGATTGCGCAACACCGACGCGGCACACCGCCGGCTGATCGTCGCCTGCGGCGCCGCGGCTGGCTTTGCCGGGGCGTATCACGCGCCGATCGCCGGCACGCTGTTCGTCGCCGAGATCATTCTCGGCGGCCTGGCGCTGCGTGAAATCGCCGCGGTGCTGGTCGCCGCGGTGATCGGCGAGCTGACCACGCAGGCGCTGTTTGCCACCGGGCCGCTGTATCTGTCGCACACCATCCCGGTGGTGGGCTTTTCCGATCTGATCGATGCGGTGTTCATCGGCGTGATCGCCGGGCTGCTCGGCCCGGCGTTTCTCTGGCTGCTCGACACGGCACGCAAGCGCTACCAGCCGCTGGTGGGCTTTCTGCCGCTGCGAATGGGGCTGGCCGGGCTGTTCATCGGCCTGCTCTCGACCATCCGCCCCGAGGTCTGGGGCAATGGCTACAGCGTGGTGCAATCGATGCTGGTCGATCACTGGATGATGAGCACCCTGATCCTGGTGTTCGTGCTGCGCGTGCTGGCCGTTACCGCCGCCAGCGCTGCCGGCATCCCCGGCGGGGTGCTCACGCCGACGCTGATGCTCGGCGGGGCGATCGGGCTGATGGTGCAGCAGACCGCGCTGTTGTCCGACGCCACGCACGCGCAGGCACTGTGGGTGCTGGTCGGCATGGGCAGCCTGCTGGCCGCGACCACGCATGCGCCGGCGATGTCGGCCATCATGGTGTTCGAGATCACCCGCAACTACAACGTGGTGCTGGCGGCGATGCCCGCCTGCGTGATCGCCTCGGTCATCGGCAGTCTGCTGCGCGAGCGCTCGGTCTACGCCGAGGCGCTGGGCGTGCGCGAAGGCCCGCCCGCGCCGCTGGGCCAGGCTGGCGCAGCGGTCAACCCGGTGCCGCCGGCGCCGGAAAGCGCCGCGGCGATCGACAGCCGCGACGCCTCGCGCTGACCTCGCCT
>CAYMDM010000006.1:0-74329 GCA_964389235.1 uncultured Burkholderiaceae bacterium | reverse complement strand
TGGCATTCGCCGTCGCCCCGGCCGGCGCCACCGCGGCCGACCCCACCGGCGCCACCCTCGCGCTCACCGCCGCCGGCGCCAGCGCTTCCGACCCGGCGTCGGGCTCGGTGCCACCGGCGATGTAGAAGGCGATGAGCAGAATGATCACCGTCGGCACGGTGAAGCCGATGATCCCGATGGTGATGATCTTGCGCAGCGTCGGCGCAAACGGCAGATCGGGCAGATCTTCCGGATGGCCTGCCGAGGACGCCAAGGTGGACTTCGAGTGGGATGCGCTCATGATGTCGGTCGGATGTGCGGATACGAAAACAGCGCACAATGATATGCGTTGAAGGCAATATGCCGGTAGGGTCAAGCCCCGATGTGGCAAACGCGCGGCGTCAAATTGACGCAGGTCAGACCGACTTGTAACACGCCGCCGTGTCCTCCGGGTCAGCCCTTCCCACCCCCTGCGCCACGGCCCCGCTTCGGCCCCACCCCCAACCGTCGCGCCGCTGACCTGCTGCGACAAGGTATGATGCGCGGCTGCTTTCGCGGCATGGTTCGGCCTCATCGCCAGCGCCACCAACGCCGCCGCACGCACACGCGCCCGTAGCTCAGTGGATAGAGTATTGGCCTCCGAAGCCAAGGGTCGCTGGTTCGATCCCAGCCGGGCGCGCCAACATCGCACCACCCATATCGCTCGCCTTGCAGCCACGCCGGCGTGAAGCGCAAGCGCTCGGGCCTGACTGGCTGCTCCGGCCGAACTTTCAGCGCACCTCCAGGTTCGCGCTGACGCCTGGGATTCCGCATGCGAATTCGCGTAAACGCCGCGCCCACGCCCTAAAATTCGGCCTGCCATGAGCGACAACACCGACAACCTGATCCTCGAACACCTCAAGCGCTTACAAGGCGAACTCGCCGAAGCCCGCGAGCGCGATCGGGAGATACTCGCCCGCCTCTCGCACATCGAGATGGGCATTGCGCGGATCGCCCGTGACGAGGCAAGCAACTACGCCGAGATCGTCGAGGATCGGCGCGCCATTGACCGGCTGCGCGAGCGCCTGGAACGCATCGAGCGCCGCCTGGAACTGTCCTGAGTCGCCACGGCGACGCCTCGACGGCTGAGCATCTCGCCCGCGCCCGCGCGGCAATCCGCGGCGGCATCACGCCCTTGCTAGGCTACGCGGCTCGTTCCCGCCTCTGCCGCGCTGCCGATGCCCGCTCCGTCCCGCGCCGAAATCTGCCGCCGCCTCGCCGCCTTCGCCCGCGAGTGGGCGCACGCGCAGCGCGAGGCGGCGGACGCCAAGCTGTTCTGGGCGCGGTTTTACGAGTGCTTTGGCATCCGCCCCGAGTCGGCCACGCTGTATGAAAAAGCCGTGGACAAGCTCGGCGGGGCGCGCGGCTTCATCGACAGCTTCATCCCCGGCAAGCTCATCGTCGAGCACAAAAGCCGCGGCAAAGACCTCGACAAAGCCTTCGACCAGGCCGCCGACTACGCCCGCGCGCTGCCCGAGGCCGAGCGCCCGCGGTTCATCATCACCTCCGACTTCGCCCGCATCCGCCTGTACGACCTGCGCAGCGGCCAGCACTGGGAAACCGCGCTCAAGACCCTGCCGGCCAAGGCGCACTGGTTCAGCTTTCTGCTCGAGGACGACGCGCCCGAAATCGTCGAGGAATCGCCGGTCAACCGCGAGGCGGCCTACGCAATCGGCCGGCTGCATGAAGGGTTGCTCGCTGCCGGGTTCAAGGGCCGCGACCTCGAAATCTTCCTCACCCGGCTGCTGTTCTGCCTGTTCGCCGACGACACCGGCATATTCGGCGCCGACGGCCAGTTCCGCCGCCTGGTCGAGCGCACCCGCGCCGACGGCAAAGACCTCGGCGCCACGCTGGCCGAGCTGTTCGACGTGCTCGACACCCCCGAAGACCAGCGCCAGACCACGATGGACGACGATCTGCGCGCCTTCGCCTACGTCAACGGCAGCCTGTTCGCGCAGCGCACCCGCATTCCCGCGTTCGACACCGCGCTGCGCGCGCTGCTGCTGCGCTGCATCGACCTGGACTGGTCGGGCATCTCCCCGGCCATTTTCGGCGCGATGTTTCAGGGCGTGCTCGAAGCCCACAGCCCGGACGAATCACGCCAGGCCAGCCGGCGCGAACTCGGCGCGCACTACACCAGCGAGCGCAACATCCTGCGCGTGCTCGGGCCCCTGTGCCTGGACGAGCTGCGTGCCGAGCTGGCTGCTGCCGGCAGCAGCCGGCCTCGGTTGCAGGCGCTGTACGACAAACTGCCCACCCTCACCTTCCTCGACCCGGCCTGCGGCTGCGGCAACTTTCTGGTCATCGCCTACCGCGAGCTGCGGCGCATCGAAAACGACCTCATCGACCGGCTGTTCTCCCGCGGCGGCCAGAGCCGCGGCCTGCTCGACGTGTCCACGCTCACCCGCGTGCGGGTGAGCCAGTTCCACGGCATCGAAATCGACGAATCCGCCGCGCACATCGCCCGCGTGGCGCTGTGGATCACCGACCACCAGATGAACCTGGAAACCGCCGAGCGCTTCGGCACCACCCGGCCCACCGTGCCGCTGGTCGACACCCCCCACATCCACCACGCCAACGCCCTGCGCGCCGACTGGGCCGAACTGCTGCCGCCCGCGCAGTGCCATTACGTGCTCGGCAATCCGCCGTTCGTCGGCAAAAGCAACCAGAACGCCGAGCAGAAGGCCGACATGGACCGGCTGTTTGCCAAAATCAAAGGCGCCGGCGTGCTCGACTTCGTCGCCGCCTGGTACGTCAAGGCGCTGGGCTACGTCCAGCAGAACCCGGCGATCGACGTCGCCTTCGTCTCCACCAACTCCATCACCCAGGGCGAGCAGGTCGCCGCGCTGTGGCCCACGCTGCTGCAGGCCGGGGTGAAAATCCGCTTCGCCCACCGCACCTTCAAATGGAGCAACGAAGGCAAGGGCAACGCCGCGGTGCACTGCGTGATCATCGGCTGGAGCCTGCGCGAGCCCGCGCGCTGCGTGCTGTTCGACTACGGCGACAACCCCAAGGGCGACGGCGTGCGGCTGGACGTGCAGCGCATCAACCCGTATCTGGTCGAAGGGCCGGATTTACTGATCACCAGCCGCCGCACGCCCATTCAAGCCGTGCCGGACATGGTTTACGGCAGCAAGCCCACAGACGGCGGTCACTTGCTGCTTTCTACCGACGAGCGGGACGCCTTGCTCCAGGCCGAGCCGCGAGCCGCTCGATGGGTGCGGCCGTTTCTCGGTGCGGACGAATTCATCAACGGACTCAGGCGCTACTGTCTTTGGATGGTCGGCATTTCCCCGGCGGAGTTGCGAGCCATGGCAGAGATTTATCGTCGTGTGCAAGCGGTCAAAACCATGCGCCTTGATAGCAGCAAATTACCAACGCAGGAGAGTGCTGCGACACCATACCTTTTCCAGGAAATCAGACAACCGACAGCGGGGCAATTGATCATCGTGCCGTGCCACTCATCCGAGACTCGCGAATTCATCCCGCTTGGCTTCTCATCATTTGAGACCATCATCGGCAATGCCAATCTGATGATCCCCGGCGCCACCCTCTACCACTTCGGCATCCTCAACAGCACGATGCACAACGCCTGGCTGCGCGCGGTCGGCGGCCGGCTCAAAAGCGATTACCGCTATTCGGCCAGCATCGTCTACAACAACTTCCCCTGGCCCGAGCCGAGCGACGCGCAGCACGCCGCGATCGAATCCGCCGCGCAGTCCATCCTCGACGCCCGCGCCGCCTTCCCCGACGCGACCCTGGCCGACCTCTACGACCCGCTGACCATGCCGCCCGAACTGCGCCGCGCCCACGCCGCCTGCGACCGCGCAGTGGACGCCGCCTACGGCTACAAGGGCGACCGCGCCGACGCCCCGCGCGTGGCCTTCCTGCTCACCCTCTACCAGCGCGCCACCAGCCTGCTGCCCGCCGCCGCGCCATGCGCGCGCAAATCCAGCCGCGCCACGGCACCCTGATTCGCGCCGGCGCAACCGCCGCCGCATCGCCCCGCCCTGCCGTATTCACCAGCGCGGTCTCTGCAGCGCCGAAACGAAAAACGGCCCTCGCGGGCCGTTTGCAGCAGACCCCGCCGCAACGCGGCGGCGGCCTCAACAAGAGGCTCATTGCAGATCGAGCTTCTGTCCGAGCACTTTCTCGGCGCAACCCACGTCACACCCATCCTTTTTCTTCGGGGTGATGGACTTCAGGTTCTGGAGGTCGTAAATGTGATAGAGAAAACTTTCCGAGCAGATTCTCCCCAGACACCTCGTGCCGATGAGCAGCCGATCACCTGCCTTGGTGTGCACACAACCGACGTAGTTATCGTCGATGAAAGGCTGTTTGAGCGTCAGCGTTTTGTTGGTCTCCGTGGAGTGAATGATCAGGCTCGGCTGCGCGTTAGGACTGGACCAGTCAATCTCGAAATATCCATTGCCCAACGGGTTTTCTGACTTTTGCAGGCGGGTGACCTGTATGGTCGCCGCCCCGCACGACCCTGTGACGTTCAGATAGTTCTTTTCCTTGGTGACTTCCAGCGCTGTCTTGCCCTTTGGCGGCTGAATGTCGAACGTGACGCCAGCCGTCGCCGTCCCCGCGACAAACATCGACGCAGCAAGCAAACCCCAGAATCGCATGGTTCTTCCTCCCATCGGTTGTGAAAAAACTTGTTGGCTGCCGCCGGTCAGAAATTCGCGGCAAGCTGCCTGAGCGGACTGCTCACGCATCCCGCGTTCAACGCGCGCGGCCGCATCGAACGCCAAGTCGATGATTTCGAGCCGAGCAATCTTCCAGCGTGAGCGATCTGTATCGAATCGAATCACAAAACACGAGCTTCATCAATCGTGCGGCGTTTCCCCCGTTGCGCACGGATGACGCGCGACAAGCCCCTGCTCAAGCCGGGCACGACTCACGCTTTCCTCCCAAAATCTGGGCAATCCCCCATTCGCAGGGGACGTCGGCCGCTTTACGATCGACTTGCAGTGACACGGCGCTCGAGCGTCGGCGACAGTTTTTCCGGGGGAGAGCGAGGATGAATGAAGTCGGATTGCGCGCGGCGCACGGCCTTCTGGCCGGTGGGGCGCGAGGCGAGGGGCGCGGCGCCGGCCGCGCGGGTGCGGTGACGCTGCGCCGGCGGCTGCTGGCCCGGCTGCGGTTCGCGCTGCTGCTGGCTGCAGCCTTGCTGCTGCCGGTGTGTGCAAATGCCGCGCCACCGGCCAAGGCCGAGCCGGCTGCTTCCGGCGCGGCGCTGGCGGTGTGTGTGACGTTTGCCGACCCACCCGACGCGCTGCACCTCTACCAGTTGCTCAACCAGCGCGCCGAGCCACTGGCCAGTGCCTGGAGCCAGCAGGCCAAGGTACCGCTCAAGGCGCAGGTGCCGCTGGACTACAACGCAGTGACGCCGCAGATTTTCATCCAGCACTGGCCGGTGCTGGTGGGGCCGGCGAACATCGTCGGCACGGCCACGCGCTTCGGCTATGTGCCGGTCGCGGCGCAGCGCAGCGACGCGGGAGTGGTGTTCGCGGTGCCGACCGATTCCAAGGCGACGCGGCTGGCCGACCTGCGCGGGCAGGTGATCGCGCTGCCGGCGCAGGAGTCGCTGGTGGCGTATCTGGCGCGCGGGCTGCTCACCCAGGCCGGATTCAACGTGCAGCAGTTGACCCAGCTGCGCTTTTACAAGGAAGGCGGCGCGGCGCTGCTGGCGCTGACCTTCGGCAACGCCGCCGGCGCGGCGCTCAGCCCGGCGCAGTGGGCGACGCTGAACAAGCAGTACCCGGGCCGCTACCGCATGCTGTTCGAATCGACCCTGCAGGTGCCGGGCATGGGGGTGGCGATCAGCAGCAAGGTGCCCGAGGACGTGCGCAGCCGGCTGGCCGAGGCGCTGCTGTCCCCAAGCCCCGAGCTGGCGCAGGCGCTGGCGCACGCGGGGCTGGCCGGGCTGCAGCCGGTGGGCAGCAAGAGCTACAGCGCGGTGGCCGAGCTGGGCTACTTCACGCCCAAGAGCCTGGACGGGGCGAGGACCGTGGACTTCGCGCAGGTCAAGCAACTGATGGCGCAAGGCGTGCCGCTGATCGACGACCGCGCGCAGGCCGAATACCTCGAAGGGCATATCGCCGGGGCGGTGTCGGTGCCGTATGTCGAGCGCTCGGACAAGAACATCGGCTTTGACGCGAGCAAGGATCAGTTCGACCTGCTCGCGCGTTTTCCCGACAAGTCCAAGCCCATCATCATCGCCTGCAACGGCCCGGAATGCTGGAAAAGCTACAAGGGCGTGGTTTTCGCCCTCCGGCACGGCTACAAGACGGTTTACTGGTACCGCGAGGGCTACCCGGACTGGGTGAAAAACGGCGGGCCGGTGCACAAGGGGGCGCAGCCTTGAGCAAGGCCGTCTTTCGAGCGGCCGCCAGCTGACGCGGGGAAACGACGCGCCCGGGGTCACGCCGCGAGCGGCACGGTCTCAACCAGGATCTGCCTCCAGTCGATCGGGGTGGCTCGTTTGGACAGGTGCAGAACCTCCACGCCGACCGCCTCTCCCCTCGCGTCGAAATCGACGATCACGCCCGGTGCCAGTTCCTCCGAGCGTGCGGCGGGCGCGTCACTCAGGCCCAGGTAGAGCGCATCGGCCTGCTCGTCGATTCTCACTTTCATGCGCTGATCCTCCGGTCAAAAAAAGCGGTGATGACTCGCCAGGGCTGCTGCGTCGGGTCGACGATGACGCGCAAAACGCGGTGTCCGAAGTCCGCGATCGGCAGCAGATGATGCCGTAGATTGGCATCCACTGCATCGGCCTCGATCCACCGCGGCTCGCGCAACGCACGCTCGACCCAGTCCAGGCGAATCTGCCGTCTGGCGAGCGCGTCGCGTGCGTGCTGGGTGAGTTCGAAGTGCATCAGGTCAGAAGACGGGTTGGTTGGAGATTGAAAGGCTCCCGGATCGGCGTCGAAGTGTGCCACGGACACCCGCGCGCATCCCTGCACGCCCGCAACCCGCTGCCTATACTGGCCGCGATGAGCACGTCCCTGAACGATCTGCCCGCCGCCGAAGCCGATGTGCGCATGCGCGGGTTTGCGCAGCGCGCCGAAGTTGGGCAGGCGCTGGCCTGGGTCGACGCGAACACGGCTGCGTTGCCGGCGGAAACCGTTTCGGTCGAAGCGGCGAGTGGCCGGGTGCTGGCGGCCGATGTGGTCGCGCCAATCGACGTGCCCGAATTCGACCGCGCGGCAATGGACGGCTATGCGCTGCGCGGGCTGGAGACCTCGGGCGCGGGCGATTACAACCCGCTGGAGTTCGCGATCGTCGGGCAGGCGCGGCCGGGTCGGCCGTTCGCTGGCGAGGTGCCGCCGCAGGGCTGTGTGCAGATCATGACCGGCTCTCCGCTGCCCGCGGGGCTGGACGCGGTGCTGCCGGCCGAATACGCGCAGGTGCAAAACGAGCGCGTGAGCGTGACCCGCGCCGTTGCGCCATGGCAGCATGTCGGCCGCCGGGGCGAGGATGTGCGCGCGGGCGCGGTGGTGCTGCCGGCCGGACGGCGGCTGCGCCCGCAGGACGCAGGGCTGGCGGCCTCGCTCGGGCTGGCCGAGCTACCGCTGGTGCGCCGCCCGCGGGTGCGGCTGCTGGTCACCGGCAACGAGGTTCGCGTGCCGGGGCAGGGCAAGGGGCCGTATGAAATTTTCGATGCCAACTCGGTGACCCTGCGCGGGCTGGTCGAGCGCGACGGCGGGCTGGTGGAAAGCCACCAGCGGCTGGGGGACGACCCTCAGGCGATTGCCGCGGCGATGACCGCCCCCGGCGCCGACGTGGTGCTGGTGTCGGGCGGCTCCAGCGTGGGCGCCGAGGACCACGCGCCGCGGCTGCTGGCCGAGCGCGGGGAACTGGCCATCCACGGCGTGGCGATGCGCCCGTCCAGCCCGGCGGGAATGGGGCGCATCGGCGCGGTGCTGTTGTTTCTGCTGCCGGGCAACCCGGTGTCCTGCCTGTGCGCGTATGACTTTTTCGCCGGCCGCGCGATCCGGCGGCTGGCCGGGCGCAGCGCCGACTGGCCGTACCGCAGCGTGCAGGCGACGGTGGCGCGCAAAATCGTTTCGCAGGTCGGCCGGGTCGATTACGTGCGCGTGCGGCTCGGCCCCGAGGGCGTGGAGCCGCTGGCGCTGTCGGGCGCGGCGATGCTCAGTTCCACGGTGCGTGCCGACGGCTTTGTCGTCGCCCCGGCCGAAAGCGAGGGCTGGGGGCCGGGCGCAACCGTGACCGTCTACCTGTACGACTAGAACACACAGGCCGGCGCTCTGCGCCGCCGCCCCATTCCCTTTGTTGCCGCGATGAATCCCGCCGAGCAGACCCAGTTTCTCGAAGTGCTCAGCCGCGACGAAGCCGAGCGCCGGTTTCGCGCCCATCTTCACCTCGCGCCGCTGGGCGCCGAAGTGGTGCCGCTGGAGGCGGCGCTGGGCCGGGTGCTGGCCGAAGACGTGGTTGCCGACATCGACGTGCCCGGCTTCGACCGCAGCAATGTCGACGGCTTTGCCGTGCAGTCCAGCGACACCTGGGGCGCGGCCGAGGAGCAGCCGGTGCGGCTGGCGCTCAACGCCGAAACGCTGTCGCCAGGGGTGGTGCCGAAGCACGCCGTGAGCGCCGGGCGCGCGACGCCGATCGCCACCGGCGGCATGCTGCCGCGCGGCGCCGACGCGGTGGTGATGATCGAAAACGCCGAGATCGACGGCGACGCGGTCGAGCTGCGCCGCGCCGCCACTGCGGGCGAGAACGTCAGTTACGCCGGCACCGACATTGCGCGCGGCGAAACCGTGCTGCGCGCCGGGCAGCTACTGACCTCGCGCGAGATCGGGGTGCTGGCCGCGCTCGGCCGGGCGCAGGCGCTGGTGCACGCGCGGCCGCGGGTGGCGATTTTTTCCACCGGCAATGAAATCGTCGCACCGGGCCAGCCGCTGCCCACCGGCGCGGTGTACGACGCCAACGCGGCGATCATTGCCGCCGCGGTCGAGGAGCTTGGCGGCGAGCCGGTGCGGCTGGGCATCGTGCGCGACGACGAGGCGGCGCTGCGCGCCGCGCTGCAGCGGGCGCTGGAGTTGGACGCGGTGATTTTTTCCGGCGGCACGTCCAAAGGCGAAGGCGATCTGTCGTACCGCGTGGTGCGCGATCTGCGCGACCCAGGGATCGTCGCGCACGGCGTGGCGCTCAAGCCGGGCAAGCCGATCTGCCTGGCCGTCACCCGCGGCAAGCCGGTGGTCATCCTGCCCGGATTTCCGACCTCGGCGGTGTTCACCTTTCACGAATTCGTCGCCCCGGTACTGCGCGCGTTCGCCGGGCTGCCGCCGCAGCCGCGGCAGCGGGTCGAGGCGACGTTGCCGATGAAGGTGAACTCCGAACGCGGCCGCACCGAATACCTGCTCGTCGGCCTGGTACCGACCGATCAGGGGCTTGCGGCCTACCCGATGGGCAAGGGCTCGGGGTCGGTGACCGCGTTCAGCGCCGCCGACGGCTTCATCACCCTGCCGCAGCACACTGAAATCGTCGAGGCCGGCGCGCGGGTGTCGGTGCAGTTGCTCGGCGCCGGGCTGCAGCCGGCTGATCTGATTGTGATCGGCAGCCAGTGCGTCGGGCTGGACGCGCTGCTCGGCCGCCTGATCGCGCAAGGCTGGCGGGTCAAGGCGATGAACGTCGGCAGCGCCGGTGGGCTGGCCGCGGCCAGGCGAGGTGAATGTGACCTGGCCGGCATCCACCTGATGGACCCGCAGACCGGGGAATACAACCGTCCGTTGTTGCCGCCCGAGGTCGAGCTCGTCCGCGGCTACGGCCGGCTGCAGGGGCTGGTGTTCCGCCCCGGCGATGCGCGCTTCGAGGGCCGCTCGGTCGAAGGGGCGGTGGCCGCAGCGCTGGCCGATGCCGACTGCGTGATGGTCAACCGCAACGCCGGCAGCGGCACGCGGGTGCTGATCGACCGGCTGCTCGGGTCGCACCGCCCGGCCGGCTATGGGGTACAGACCAAGTCGCACAACGCGGTCGCGGTGGCCGTGGCGCAGCGCCGCGCCGACTGGGGCGTGGCGATCGATACCGTCGCGCGCCAGTACGGGCTGGGGTTCATCCCGCTGCAGCAGGAGCAGTACGACTTCGCCGTGCCGCGCGCGCGGCTGCAGCGCCCGGCGGTGCAGGCGTTCATCGCGCTGCTGCGTTCGCCCGAGGCGCGCGCCGAGCTGGCGCGGCTGGGTTTCACCCCGGCCTCGGATTGAGCGGCTGACCGCAGCGGCCACCGAAGTCCACCGAAGCCCGCCTCCGGTGGCGGCGCGGCGCCCGTGTCCGGCGCTGCGCGGCGCAGGCCGCGCACTCCAGCCTCCAACAGCCCCCAACAGCCGGCAAACGCCGCAGCAGCTACGCCTTGGCGCACCGTGACAACGGAGGGCACTCCCGGCAGTCGCCGTGCCGGCCCGTCACCGCCGCGCCCTTACACTCGATCGCAAGCTGGCGCGCCCGCCGCGCCAAGCCGACATCAATCCGGGGGAAATCCGCGCATGGACTTCATCACCTGTGCCGACGCCGCGCAAGCTGCGCAGCGCGCGGCCGCGCACATCGCCGCCGCGCTCTCGCGCGCGCTCGCCGCGCAGGGGCAGGCGCGGCTGCTGGTCTCGGGCGGTAAGTCGCCGATACCGCTGTTTGCCGCGCTGGCGCAGCAGCCGCTGCCCTGGGCGCAGGTGAGCATCGGTCTGGTCGACGACCGGCTGCTGCCGCCCGACCACGCCGACAGCAACGCGGCGCTGGTGCGCGCGCATCTGCTGCAAGGGCCAGCAGCCGCGGCTCGCTTTACCCCGCTGGTCGACGACCCGAGCGACCGCGCCGGCTGCATCGCCCGCGCCAACGCCGCATGGCAGTCGCCCACCGTCGCGCTGCTGGGTATGGGCGAGGACGGGCACACCGCTTCGCTGTTCCCGGGCGCACCGCAACTGCCCGCCGCGCTCGACCCCGCCGGGCGCGAGCCGTATGTGGCAATCGACCCGCCGGCCGCGCCCTACCCGCGCATCAGCGCCAGCCTGCCCGCGCTGCTGCAGGCCGGCGAGCGGGTGCTGTGGCTGATCGGGACAAACAAGCGCGCGGTGTTCGACCGCGCGCAGCAGGCGGTCGACCCGGCACTGCCGATCAGTCTGCTGCTGCATCAGCATCGCGCGCCGCTGACCGTGTTCCACGCGCCCTGAAGGTGCCAGGCCCGCTGGCCCGGAGATTGCATCGCCCCGCTCACCCCACCCCCCACCGCCGCATGCCCGCCGCCGCCGACCCCCTCGCGTTCAAGCCCCGCCCGCGCTACAGCGGGGTGCTGCTGCACTTCACCTCCCTGCCCGGCCCGCACGGCAGCGGCGACCTGGGCGCCGACGCCTGCCACTTTGTCGATTGGCTGATGAGCGCCGGGCAGACGCTGTGGCAGGTGCTGCCGATCGGCGGCATCGGCCTGGGGAACTCGCCGTACATGAGCACCTCGGCGTTTGCCGGCAACCCGCTGCTGATCGACCTCGCCGACCTGCAGCAGCAAGGCTGGCTCACCGCTGAGGAGATACAGCCGCCGCCCGATCTCCCGGCTGGTCACGTGGACTTCGCGCGGGTCATTCCACACCGCATGCAGGCGCTGCGCCGCGCGCACGCGCGTTTTGCCGCCAGCGCCACGCCGCAGCAGCGCGAGGCGATGGCCGCGTTCGCCGCGCAGCACACGCACTGGCTTTCGGACTACGCGCTGTTCATGGCGCTGGACGCGCGCTTTGCCGGCCGGCCGTGGGCGCAATGGGACGCGCCGCTGGCCCGCCGCGAACCGGCCGCACTCGCCACGGCGCGGCGCGAACTGGCCGACGACATCGCCTTCTGGACCTTTGTGCAATGGCGGTTTTTCACGCAATGGCAGCGACTGCACGACTACGCGCGAGCGCGCGGGGTCGAGCTGGTGGGCGACCTGCCGGTGTACGTGTCGCAGCACAGCGCCGATGTGTGGGCGCACCCGCGGCTGTTCCAGCTCGACGCCGACGGACAGCCGCTGGCGGTGGCCGGCGTGCCGCCGGACTATTTTTCCGCCACCGGCCAGCGCTGGGGCAACCCGCTGTATCGCTGGAGCGCGCACGCCGAAGACGGCTTTGCCTGGTGGACGGCGCGGCTGAAGCTGCAGCTCGACCTGCACGACCGCGTGCGCATCGACCATTTCCGCGGCTTCGAGAGCTACTGGGCCGTTCCCGCCAACGAGCCGCTGGCCACCGCCGGGCACTGGGAGCCGGCGCCGGGCGAAGCGCTGTTTTCCGCGCTGCAGAACGCGCTGGGCGGGCCGCTGCCGGTGATCGCCGAAGATCTGGGCATCATCACCCCCGAGGTGACGGCGCTGCGCGAGCGTTTCGGCCTGCCGGGCATGCGGGTGCTGCAATTTGCCTGGGGCGAAGATGGCGGCAACGACGGCCGCTACCTGCCGCACAACTACACGCCCGACAGCGCGGTCTACACCGGCACCCACGACAACGACACCACGGTGGGCTGGTGGGCGCAGCAGCCCGAGGCCATCCGCCGGCATCTGCGCGACTACCTCGCCACTGACGGCGCCGATATCGCCTGGACGCTGATGCGTGCGGCCTGCGCCAGCGTCGCCGACTTTGCGATCTACCCGATGCAGGACGTGCTGCGGCTGGACGGCGCGCACCGCATGAACCGCCCCGGTGAAGCCGAGGGCAACTGGGGCTGGCGTTTTGCGTGGACGCAAGTGCAGCCCGACCACGCCGCGCTGCTCGCCCGCTACAGTGCGCTGTACGGTCGGCACGGCCGCCGACCTTGATGGCCCCCGCCTGCGCCGCCGATCCGCCGCATTTCCCGACCCCTGCCATGCTCAGCGCCGAAGACCTCGCCGCCCTGTCCGAAGCCCGCCACCCCGACCCGTTCGCACTGCTGGGCGTGCGCCGGTTTGGCGAGCAATGGGCGCTGCACGCGGTGCTGCCGGGTGCGCTGGCGGTGCAGGCGATCGACCCGCACAGCGGCCAGATCATCGCCGAGCTGCACCGCCTGGGCAGCAGCGCGGTGTTCGGCGCGCTGCTGGACGCACCGCCCGCCGCCTATCGCCTGCGGGTGCGCTGGCCGCAGGCCGGCGGTGGCGAGGTCGAGCAGACGCTCGACGACCCCTATCGCTTCCCCCCGCTGCTGGGCGAAATGGACGCCTGGCTGCTGGCCGAGGGCCAGCATCTGCGGCCGTACACCGTGCTCGGCGCGCATCCGGCCGAAATCGACGGCGCCGCCGGCACGCGCTTTGCCGTGTGGGCGCCCAATGCGCAGCGGGTGTCGGTGATCGGCGACTTCAACGCCTGGGACGGCCGCCGGCACCCGATGCGGTTGCGGCGCGAATGCGGAGTGTGGGAGATTTTCATCCCCGGTGTGGCGCGCGGCGCGCTGTACAAATTCGAAATCCGCACCCCCGACGGCGCACTGCTGCAGAAGGCCGACCCCTACGCCTTTGCCGCCGAGCTGCGGCCGCGCACCGCCAGCATCGTGCAGGGCCTGCCGCCGTTGCGCGACATGGCGCCTGAGCGCCGCCACGCCAGCGACTTCGACCAGCCGATGAGCATTTACGAGGTGCACGCCGGCTCCTGGCGCAAGCACGACGGCTGGCGCTGGCTGAACTGGCGCGAGCTGGCGCAGACCCTGGTGCCGTATGCGGCCGAAATGGGGTTCACCCATCTGGAGCTGCTGCCGGTGCACGAGCACCCGTTCGACGGGTCGTGGGGCTACCAGCCCACCGGGCTGTACGCGCCGACCGCGCGCTATGGCAGCCCGGAAGACTTCGCCGCCTTCGTCGACGCCGCGCACGAGGCGGGCCTCGGTGTGATCCTCGACTGGGTGCCCGGCCACTTCCCCAACGACCCGCACGGGCTGGCGCGGTTCGACGGCACCGCGCTGTATGAACACGCCGACCCGCGCGAGGGCTATCACCCGGACTGGAACACCTGCATCTACAACTTCGGCCGCAACGAGGTGCGCAATTTCCTCATCGGCAACGCGCTGTACTGGCTGGAGCGCTTCGGCGTCGACGGGCTGCGGGTCGATGCGGTGGCGTCGATGCTCTACCGCGATTACAGCCGCAAAGCCGGAGAGTGGATTCCCAACGCATTCGGCGGGCGCGAAAACCTCGAAGCCATCGCCTTTCTGCGCCGGGTCAACCACATCGTCGGCGTCGAGCGACCGGGGGCGGTAACCATCGCCGAAGAAAGCACCGCGTTCCCCGCGGTGTCGCGCCCGCCCACGCCCGACCTGCAAGGCGGCGGGCTCGGCTTTCACTACAAGTGGAACATGGGCTGGATGCACGACACCCTGCAATACATGGCGCGCGAGCCGGTGCACCGCGCCCACCACCAGGGCGAGATGACCTTTTCGCTGGTGTATGCGTGGAACGAAAACTTCATCCTGCCGCTGTCGCACGACGAAGTGGTGCACGGCAAGGGCTCGCTGCTGGCCAAGATGCCGGGCGACCGCTGGCAGCGTTTTGCCAATCTGCGCGCGTATTACGGCTTCATGTTCGGCCACCCGGGCAAAAAGCTGCTGTTCATGGGCGACGAGTTCGCGCACGACAGCGAATGGCAGCACGACTGGGAACTGCATTGGCATCTGCTCGACGACCCGGCGCACCGCGGGGTGCAGCGGCTGGTGCGCGACCTAAACCGCATCCTGCGCGCCCACCCGGCGCTGCATCAGCAGGACTGCTCGCCCGCCGGTTTTGCCTGGTTGAGCCACGACGACGCCGCGCAGTCGGTATTGGCGTTTGTGCGTCTGGCCGATGGAGCCAGCCCGGTGCTGGTGGTGTGCAATTTCACCCCGGTGCCGCGCGACGGCTACCGCCTGGGCGTGCCACAAGGCGGTGATTGGAAGGTGCTGATCGACAGCGACGATCCGGTCTATGGCGGCAGCGGCTATGGCGTCGGCACGCTCGCGATCGAGCCGACGCCGTGGCAAGGGCAGCCGCAATCGCTGCGGCTGAACCTGCCGCCGCTGTCCTGCGTGATGCTTGAGCCGCGCGGCTGAACGGTGTTGCCGCGATGACCCCGCCGTCCCGCGCCCGCGCCACGCCGTCCCCCGCGAGCATCGGGTTGCGGCTGCAGCGCAACACGCCCGATGAGCTCGGCGCCACGCTTCACCCCGACCGCATCGACTTTGCGCTGGCTGCGCCGCACGCCAGTCGCGTCGAGCTGTGCCTCTTCGACGCCGGCGGCCGGCACGAAACCGCGCGGCTGCCGCTGCCCGACTGCACCGCCGGCATCTGGCACGGCAGCCTGCCGCGCAGCGAGGGCATCGGCGAGGGGCTGATCTACGGCTGGCGGGTGCACGGGCCGTGGGCGCCACACGCGGGGCCCCGCTACAACCCGGCCAAGCTGCTGCTCGACCCGTACGCCCGCGAAGTCGTCGGCCACTACGACGGCTCGCCGCTGCACCTCGGCCAGCATTTCGACGCCGACGGCCAGCTCGCCCCCGACCCGCGCGACAACGCCGCTGCCGCGCTCAAGGCACGGGTGGTGGCCGACCTGCCGCCGCTTTCGCAGCCGCGGCCGCGCGTCGACCCGGCGCAGCGGGTGATCTACGAGCTGCACGTCAAGGGCTTCACCGCGCTGCACCCGGACATTCCGCCGCCGCTGCGCGGCAGCTACGCCGGGCTGGCGCACCCGGCGGCGATCGCCCACCTGCAACGCCTGGGTGTGACCACGGTGAGCATCCTGCCGCTGGCGTTTCGCGCCGACGAGGCGCGGCTGCTCGGCCAGGGGCTGAGCAATTACTGGGGCTACAACCCGATCGCCTGGTGCGCGCCCGAGACGGGCTACCTCAGCCGCCGCCGCGGCGCCAACGTCCGACAGGAACTGCGCGACATGGTCGAGGCGCTGCACGCCGCCGGCATCGAGATCGTGCTCGACGTGGTCTACAACCACACCGCCGAGGGCGACGGCTTCGGCCCGACGCTGTCGCTGCGCGGCATCGACAACGCGCTGTACTACCACCTCGACCCGGCCGACCGCAGCCTCTACCTCAACTGGACCGGCTGCGGCAACGCGGTCAACCTCGACCAGCCGCTGGTGCTGCGGCTGGCGATGGACAGCCTGCGGCTGTGGGTGCGCGACTACGGCATCGACGGCTTTCGCTTCGACCTCGCCCCGGCGCTGGCGCGGCGCGGGGCGGCGCAGCAGTTCGCGTTCGACCCGCACGCCCCGCTGCTGGCGGCGATTGCGCAAGACCCGCTGCTGCGCGAGCGGCTGATGATCGCCGAGCCGTGGGACATCGGCCTGGGTGGCTACCAGCTCGGCGGATTTCCGCCCGGCTGGCTGGAGTGGAACGACCGTTTCCGCGACACCCAGCGCGGCTTCTGGCTGCTGGGTCAGGGCACGCGCGGCGCGCTGGCCAGCCGCATCGCCGGATCCAGCGATGTGTTCGCCCCCGCGCGGCGGCCAGCGCACAGCAGCGTGAACTTCGTCACCGCGCACGACGGCTTCACCCTGCGCGACCTGGTCAGCTACAGCCAGCGCCACAACCACGCCAACGGAGAAGACAACCGCGACGGCCACGCACACAACCTCAGCGTCAACAACGGGGTCGAAGGCGAAACCGACCGCGCCGAAGTGCTGGCCGCGCGCGCGGTGCAACGCCGCGCGCTGCTGGCGATGACCCTGCTCTCGCTGGGCACGCCGATGCTGCTGGCCGGCGACGACATCGGCCACACCCAGCGCGGCAACAACAACGCCTACTGCCAGGACAACGCGATCACCTGGCTGCACTGGCCGCACGCCGACCACGCGCTGGCCGACTATGTCTCCGCGCTGCTGCGGCTGCGCCGCGCGCTGCCGCTGCTGCAGGCACGCGGCTGGTGGCAGCCGGAGGCCGGCCAAAGCGGCTGCGCGCCGCAATCCGGACCGGTGGCGCGCTGGCTGCGCGCCGATGGCCAGCCGATGCGCGATACCGACTGGAACGTCGAAGGCGCTGGCACCCTGCAACTGCTGCTGGCGGCGCCCGGCGGCGGCGAGGCGGCGTTGATTCTCGTCAATGCCGAAGCGGCCGCCGCCGAGTTCACCCTGCCGCCGTCGCGCTGGATGCTTAGGCTGGACAGCCATGAAGGGCTGATCGGTGTGGACGCGCCGCTGCAGGCGCTGCCCGCGCGCTGCGTGCTCCCACCCACCAGCGTGTGGCTGGCGCAGGCCGACGGCCCACCGACCGGAGACCCCATCGGAGACCCGCCGCGATGAAGCGCCTCGTCATCCCCACCACCGCGTTCGACGGCCAGCGCCCGGGCACGTCCGGGCTGCGCAAAAGAGTGTCGGTGTTCCAGCAGCCGAACTATCTCGAAAACTTCGTGCAGGCGCTGTTCGACGTGGTGCCCGAGGCCGACACCCTGGTGCTCGGCGGCGACGGCCGCTACCACAACCGGGTGGCGATCCAGACCATCCTTCGCATGGCCGCCGCGCGCGGATACCGCCGGGTGCTGGTCGGGCAAGGCGGCATTCTGTCGACCCCGGCGGTCAGCGCGATCATCCGCCGCCACCGCGCCAGCGGCGGTATCGTGCTGTCGGCCAGCCACAACCCGGGCGGGCCCGACGGCGACTTCGGCATCAAATACAACGTCGCCAACGGCGGCCCGGCACCCGAGAGCGTGACCGAGGCGATCTACGCCCGCACCCAGCAACTGCGCGAAATCCACACCATCGATGCGCCCGACCTGCCGCTCGATCGCCTCGGCACCCACCGCCTGGGCGACACCGTGGTCGAAGTCATCGACTCCGTGGCCGATTATTGCGCCGTGCAGCGCGAACTGTTCGACTTCGACGCCATCCGCGCGCTGTTCGCCCGCGGCTTTCGCTTGCGGCTGGATGCAATGTGGGCCGCCGGCGGGCCTTACGCCCGCGCGATCCTCGAAGGCGAGCTTGGCGCGCCGGCCGGCAGCGTGGTGCACGCCGAGCCGCGCGAGGATTTCGGCGGGCTGCACCCCGACCCCAACCCCGTCAACGCCACCGATCTGATCGCCCATCTGGCCGCCGAGGGCGCGCCGGACATGGGCGCCGCGACCGACGGCGACGCCGACCGCAACATGATCGTCGGCCGCAACTTCGTCGTCTCCCCGTCGGACAGTCTGGCGGTGCTGACCCTGCACGCGCGCAAGGTGCCGGGGTATGCCGCGGGGCTGGCGGGCGTAGCGCGGTCGATGCCCACGTCCACCGCGGTCGACCGCGTCGCCGCGCGGCTGGGCTTGCCCTGCTATGAGACCCCGACCGGCTGGAAATTCTTCGGCAACCTGCTCGACGCCGGGCGCGTGACCCTGTGCGGCGAAGAAAGCTACGGCACCGGCTCCAACCATGTGCGCGAAAAGGACGGGCTGTGGGCCGTACTGTCCTGGCTGAACCTCATTGCCGCCACCGGCCAGTCGGTCGAACAGCTGGTGCGCGGGCTGTGGCGCGACTTTGGCCGCTGCGTGTATTCGCGCCACGACTACGAGGGCATCCCGACCGAGCGCGCCGACGCGCTGATGGCCGCGCTGCGCGAGCGTCTGCCGCAGCTTGCCGGCAGCGAGCTTGCCGGGCAGAAAGTCTCTCTGGCCGACGACTTTGCCTACACCGACCCGGTCGATGGCAGCGTCAGCCGCCGGCAGGGCGTGCGGCTGGTGCTGGCCGATGGCTCGCGCGTGGTGTGGCGGCTCTCAGGCACCGGCACCGAGGGCGCGACCCTGCGCGTGTATCTGGAGCGCTTCGAGCCCGACCCGGCGCGGCAAGACCTGCCGGTGCAGCAGCAGCTCGCGCCGCTGGCCACGCTCGCCGAGCAGATCGCGCAGATCCGCCACTTCACCGGCATGCAGGCCCCGAGTGTGATGACCTGACATCGGCGCCGATCAGAATCCCAGAGCAGGCCGCCATCCGGCGCGCCCGCCCGCAGCGACGCAAAGACGGGAGACAACGACCATGAACGAATCCGAGCAAGCCCTCAAGTCCTACGCCGATCGCCTCGCGGCCGACCGCATGAACCAGCCGCACATGCTGGTGCGCCGCTCCATCGCGCTGGTGCTGGCCGGCGGTCGCGGCTCGCGGCTCAAGCAGCTCACCGACAAGCGCGCCAAGCCCGCGGTGTATTTCGGCGGCAAGTTCCGCATCATCGACTTCGCGCTGTCGAACTGTGTCAACTCGGGCATCCGCCGCATCGGCGTGGTCACGCAGTACAAAAGCCACTCGCTGCTGCGCCACCTGCAACGCGGCTGGAGCTTTCTGCGCGCCGAACTCAACGAAATGGTCGATCTGCTGCCGGCGCAGCAGCGCGTGGACGAGGAACACTGGTACCGCGGCACCGGCGATGCGGTGTACCAGAACCTGGACATCATCCAGTCGTCCAAACCGGAATACGTGGTGATCCTCGCCGGCGATCATGTGTACAAGATGGACTACTCCATCATGCTCAAAGATCATGTCGACCACGGCGCGCAATGCACCGTCGGCTGCATCGAAGTGCCGCGCAGCGAGGCCACGGCCTTCGGCGTGATGGCCATCGACGAAAACCGCAAGATCACCGAATTCGTCGAAAAGCCGGCCAACCCGCCGGGCATGCCGGGCAACCCCGACATGTCGCTGGCGAGCATGGGCATCTATGTGTTCAATGCCGACTACCTGTACAAGATGCTCAGGCTGGACATGGCCGACCCCCAGTCCAGCCACGACTTCGGCAAGGACATCATCCCCCGCATCGTGCGCGAGGGCAACGCGCTGGCGCATCCGTTTTCGCTGTCCTGCGTCGCCGGCGGAGCGCAGAGCCAACCCTACTGGCGCGACGTCGGCACCATCGACTCGTACTGGGCCGCCAACCTCGACCTCGCGGCGGTCACGCCCGAGCTGAACCTCTATGACACCGAATGGCCGATCTGGACCAGCCAGCGGCAGCTGCCGCCGGCCAAGTTCGTGCAGGATCACCACGGCCGCCACGGCCAGACCATCAACATGCTGGTGTCCGGCGGCTGCATCATTTCCGGCTCGGCGGTGAGCAACTCGGTGCTGTTTTCCAACGTGCGGGTGCATTCGTTCTGCGTGATCAACGAGGCGGTACTGCTGCCCGACGTGGTGGTCAACCGCTCGTGTCGGCTCAACAAGGTGGTGATCGACCGCGGCTGCGTGCTGCCCGAAGGGCTGGTGATCGGCGAAGACCCCGAGCTCGACGCCCAGCGCTTCGAGCGCACCGCCGGCGGCGTGGTGCTGGTGACCAAGAAAATGCTGCGCGCCCTCGGCGCCACCGAGGACAACGACGAAGACGATGACTGAACCGCTGCGGGTGCTGCAGGTCAGCGCCGAAATTTTTCCGCTGCTCAAAACCGGCGGTCTGGCCGATGTCGCGGGCGCGCTGCCTGCGGCGCTGGCGGCGGCCGGCTGCGCGGTGCGCCCGCTGCTGCCGGCGTTTCCGGCGCTGCGCGCCGGTCTGGCCGACGCGCAGCCGGTGGGTACGTTCACCCTGCCCTGGGGCGAGCCGCTGACCGTGCTCGCCGGCACTCTGCCGGCCGTGGCCAGCGGCAATGACGCGCCGCTGCGCGCGTATCTGGCCGACGCGCCTGCCCTTTTCGACCGACCCGGCGACCCCTACGCCGACTCCCAGCGCCGCCCTTACGCCGACAACCACCGCCGCTTTGCCGCACTGGCCTGGGCTGCGGCGCACCTGGCCGCGGGGCTGGACAGCGATTGGCGCCCGCAACTGGTGCACGGCCACGACTGGCACGCCGGGCTGGTCGGCGCCTGCCTTCGGCTGGGGCCGCTGGACGCGGCCCGGCACATTCCTTGCGTGCACACCATCCACAACCTCGCGTATCAGGGGCTGTTCGAGTCCCGGCTGTTCGCCGAGCTCGGGCTGCCGCCGCAGGCGATGCAGGTGGACGGCATGGAGTTCTTCGGCCAGATGTCTTTCATGAAAGCCGGCATTTTTTACGCCGACCGCATCACCACGGTCAGCCCGACTTACGCCCGGGAAATCCAGACTCCCGAGCAGGGCCACGGTCTGGACGGGTTGCTGCGCGCCCGCCGCGATCACCTGAGCGGCATACTCAACGGCATCGACCCGGCGGTGTGGAACCCGGCGACCGACCGCGAGCTCGCCCGCGCGTTCAGCGCCGACAAGCCTGCGGGCAAGTCACGCTGCAAGGCCGCGCTGCAGGCCGAGATGGGACTGACGCAGACCGCCGACGCGCCGCTGTTCGCGGTGGTCAGCCGGCTGACCGAGCAGAAGGGTCTGCAACTGGTGCTGGCCGCGCTCGACACCCTGCTCGAAGGCGGCGGCCAGCTGGTGCTGCTGGGCAGCGGCGACGCCGATCTGGAACAGCCGTTCGGCCGCGCCGCGCTGGTGCACCCCGGCCGCGTTGCGGTACGGCTGGGCTACGACGAAGCGCTGGCGCACCGCATTTTCGGCGGCAGCGACGTGACCCTCGTTCCCTCGCGGTTCGAGCCCTGCGGGCTGACGCAGATGTACGGCCTGCTCTACGGCAGCCTGCCGCTGGTGCGCGGGGTCGGCGGGCTGGCCGACACCGTGCTCGACACCGACTTCGCCAGCCTGGAAGACGGCACCGCCACCGGCTTTGTTTTCGGCCCGTTCACCGAAGGGGCGTATCGCCACGCACTGCGGCGAGCGCTGGCCCTCTGGCGCCGTCCTCGCGACTGGGCGCGGGTGCGCGGCCACGCGATGCGTCAGCGCCTGGACTGGAGCCGCGCTGCGCAAAGCTATGCCGACCTTTACGCGCAGACGCCGCGGCACTGACCCGGCGCGAACCGCACCGCCTGGGCTCGCCCGTCTGCTCCCTGAACCTCTGTTTTCCAACGTCTGAACCATGGACATGCCTGCGCACTCGCCCGCTTCTGCGGACTTCACCTACGACACCCCGGCGCCCGACCTGGCCGCGCTCAAGCGCGACATCGCCAACCGTCTGATGTTCACCGTCGGCAAAGACCCGCAGGCCGCGCGCCCGGTGGACTGGCTGCACGCCGCATCGTTCGCGGTGCGCGATCTGCTGGTCGAGCGCTGGATGAAAACCACCCGGGCGATCAAGGCGGGCGACCTCAAGCACGCCTACTACCTGTCGATGGAATTCCTCATCGGCCGCACCTTCACCAACGCGCTGCTCACCCTCGACCTGCTGCCGCAGATGCGCCAGGCGCTGGCCGAAATGGGCATCGACCTGGACACCATCGCCGAACTCGAACCCGACGCCGCGCTGGGCAACGGCGGCCTCGGCAGATTGGCTGCATGTTTTCTCGAATCGATGGCCACGCGCGGCGTGCCCGGCTACGGCTACGGCATCCGCTACGACTACGGCATGTTCCGCCAGGTCATCAAGGACGGGCAGCAGGTCGAAATTCCGGACTACTGGCTCACCGCCGGCAACCCCTGGGAATTCCCGCGGCCGGAGGTGCAGTACCGGGTGCAGTTCGGCGGCCGGGTCGAGCAGCATGGCGACCGCTACGAGTGGGTCGACACCCACGACGTGCTGGCGATGGCTTACGACACCATCATTCCCGGCTACGGCACCGAGGTGACCAACACCCTGCGGCTGTGGTCGGCCAAGGCCACCGAGGACATCGACCTGTCGGCCTTCAACCGCGGCGACTACTTTGCCGCGGTCGCGCGCAAGAACCTGTCGGAAAACGTCTCGCGGGTGCTCTACCCCGACGACTCGACGCCCTCCGGGCGCGAGCTGCGGCTGCACCAGGAATACTTTTTCGTCAGCGCCAGCGTGCAGGATCTGATGCGCCGCTACCTCAGCCAGCACGATACCTTCGACGCCTTCGCCGACAAGGTGTCGATCCACCTCAACGACACCCACCCGGTACTGGCCATCCCCGAGCTGATGCGCCTGTTCCTCGACGTGCACCGCCTGCCGTGGATGGACGCCTGGCGCATCTGCCGCAAGGTGTTTTCCTACACCAACCACACCCTGATGCACGAGGCGCTGGAAACCTGGCCGGTGGACATGCTCGGCCGGGTGCTGCCGCGGCATCTGCAGATCATGTTCGACATCAACGCACATTTCCTCAAGCGCATCGCCGTCGACTTTCCGGGCGACCCCGATCTGTCGCGGCGGGTGTCGCTGGTCGACGAAGGCGGCGAGCGCCGGCTGCGCATGGCGTATCTCGCGGTGGTCGCCAGCCATTCGGTCAACGGTGTGTCGGCGCTGCACTCCAACCTGATGACCGAGTCGATCTTCGCCGACTTCGCGCGGCTGTGGCCCGAGCGGTTCAACAATAAAACCAACGGCGTCACGCAACGGCGCTGGCTGGCGCTGGCCAACCCGGAGCTGTCTGCGCTGCTCGACGACACCATCGGTCGCGGCTGGCGGCTGCGCCTCACCCAGCTCGCGCAGCTCAAGAGCCATCTCGACGACCCGGCGCTGATCGAGCGTTTTCGCGCCGCCAAGCGCGCCAACAAACAGCGCATGGCCGACTGGCTGCAGACCCACATGAACCTCGCGGTGCCGGTCGATGCACTGTTCGACGTGCAGGTCAAGCGCATCCACGAATACAAGCGCCAGCTGCTCAATGTGCTGCACGTGGTCACGCGCTACCTGCGCATCCTCGAGCAGCCGGGCTCGGTCACGGTGCCGCGGGTGGTGCTGTTTGCCGGCAAGGCGGCCTCGGCGTATTACGTGGCCAAGCTCATCATCCGGCTGATCAACGACGTCGCCCGCACCGTCAACACCGACGACCGCGTCGGCGATCTGCTCAAGGTCGTGTTCGTGCCGAACTACAGCGTCAGCCTAGCCGAGAAAATCATCCCCGCCGCCGACCTGTCGGAGCAGATTTCCACCGCCGGCACCGAAGCCTCGGGCACCGGCAACATGAAACTCGCGCTCAACGGCGCGCTGACCATCGGCACCCTGGACGGCGCCAATGTCGAAATCCGCGAAAACGTCGGTGACGACAACATTTTCATTTTCGGCAACACCACGCCCGAGGTCGAGGCGCTGCGCCGCAGCGGCTATCAGCCGCATGCGGTGATGATGGCCAACCCCGAGCTGCGCCGGGTGCTCGAAGCCATCCGCGACGGCCGCTTCAACTCCGAAGAGCCGGGCCGCTACCAGCAGCTCTATGACATCCTGGTGAACTGGGGCGACCACTACCTGCTGCTGGCCGACTACGCCAGCTACATCAACGCGCAGGAGCGGGTCGATGCGCTGTGGCGCGACCCGCAGGCGTGGGCGAAAAAAGCGCTGCGCAACATTGCCGGCATGGGGCCGTTTTCGTCCGATCGCACCATCGACGAATACGCCGCCGACATCTGGCACACCACCGCGGTGCAGCTCGGCTGAGCGGGGGTTGAGCGAGGGTCGAGCCGGGCTCAGGCAAAGTCAGCGCGGCGGCACCGTCCGTCGGCGGTCGCCGTACGTCTATAATCACAAAGTTTTGCGAACCGATTGATTGATCGGCCGCGCGCAGACCGGGTTCTGCCGCGGGCCGCCTCTGCGAAAGACGTTTCCAGCATGACCACCATCCGCGTAAAAGAGAACGAGCCGTTCGACGTCGCCCTGCGCCGCTTCAAGCGCACCATCGAAAAGCTCGGCCTGCTGACCGAACTGCGCGCGCGCGAGTTCTACGAAAAGCCCACCGCCGAGCGCAAGCGCAAGAAGGCCGCTGCGGTCAAGCGCCACTACAAGCGCATCCGAAGCCAGCAGCTGCCCGAGCGCAAGTACTGATCCGCGCGCCTTCTGGCGCCGAGAATTGTCTGCCAGCCCGCACCCCTGCGGGCTTTTTGTGTTGGAGCTGCGCATGACCCTGACCAGCCGAATTCAAGACGATATGAAAACCGCGATGCGCGCCAAGGACAGCGCGCGTCTGGGCGCCATCCGGCTGCTGCTGGCCGCGATCAAGCAAAAGGAAGTCGATGAGCGCGTCACCCTGGACGACGCTGCGGTGATCGCCGTGATCGACAAAATGGTCAAGCAGCGGCGCGACGCCATCGCCCAGTTCGGCCCGGCCGGGCGGCAGGATCTGGTCGACAAGGAAAGCGCCGAAATCGCGGTGCTCGAAACCTATCTGCCCGCCCGTCTGGACGCGGCGCGGATCGACGCCGAAATCCGTGCCGTGATGGCCGAAACCGGCGCCGCCGCCCCGGCCGACCTGGGCAAGCTGATGGGTGCGCTCAAGACCCGCCTGGCCGGTCGGGCCGACATGACCCAGGTCGCGGCGCGCGCCAAGGCATTGCTCGCCGGACAGTAAGGCCGTGGGAAGCACCATCGCCCCGGCGGCGCCCGACCCGCGGCCGCTGCTGGTGTTTTCGCACGCCAACGGCTTTCCGGCGCCCACCTACTCCAAGCTGTTTTCGCTGCTGCAAAGCCAGGTGCGGGTGCGGGCGATCGAACGCTACGGCCACGACCCTCGCTACCCGGTGCGCGACGGCTGGAAGGCGCTGGCGCAGCAGCTCATCGACTTTCTGCAGAACGACTGCGGCGGCGAGCCGGCCGTGCTGGTCGGGCATTCGCTCGGCGGCTATCTCAGCCTGATGGCCGCCTACGCCCGCCCCGACCTGGCGCGGCAGGTGATTCTGCTCGATTCACCGGTGGTCGGCGGCTGGCGCGCCAAGGTGCTGTGGCTGTCCAAGCGCACCGGGCTGGGCGAAGGGCTGTCGCCAGCCGCCGCCGCGCGTCGCCGCCGCACCCAGTGGGACAGCGCGCAGGCCGCGCAGACCCACTTTGCCGGCAAGGAGCTGTTCCAGCGCTGGGACCCGGACATGCTGGCCGACTACGTGCGCTACGGCACCGCTGACACGCCCGCGGGCCGCACCCTGACGTTTTCGCGCGAGGTCGAATACCGCATCTACAAAACTCTGCCGCACCAGCTCGGCCGCTTCGCGCGCCGGCCGTTTCCGGTGCCGGTGAGTTTCATCGGCGGACGCGAATCGCACGAAATCCGCCTCGCCGGGCTGCACGCCACCCAGCGCATCACCCAGGGCCGCATGGTGATGACCGAGGGCTCGCACCTGTTTCCGTTCGAGCACCCGGCCGAGACGGCGCGGCTGATCCTCGCGGCAATGACGGTCGCCGAGACGTCATAAGCCCTTTCCTATAATGCCCTTTTACCGGCAGTCGTCGCGGCCATGACCAAATACGTGTTCGTCACCGGCGGTGTGGTGTCCAGCCTGGGCAAGGGCATCTCTTCCGCCTCTCTCGCCGCGATCCTGGAATCGCGCGGCCTCAAAGTCACCCTGATCAAGCTCGACCCCTACATCAACGTCGATCCGGGGACGATGAGCCCGTTCCAGCACGGCGAGGTGTTCGTCACCGAAGACGGCGCCGAAACCGACCTCGACCTCGGGCATTACGAGCGCTTCATCACCACCCGCATGCGGCGGGTGAACAACTTCACCACCGGTCAGATCTACGACAGCGTGCTGCGCAAGGAGCGCCGCGGCGAGTATCTGGGCAAGACGGTGCAGGTGATTCCGCACATCACCAACGAAATCCAGCATTTCATCCGCCGCGGCGCCGGCGAGGGCACGCCGCAGGCGGTGGACGTGGCGATTGTCGAAATCGGCGGCACCGTGGGCGACATCGAATCGCTGCCGTTTCTCGAAGCGGTGCGGCAGATGAGCCTGCGCATGAAGCGCGAAGACAGCGCGTTCATCCACCTGACGCTCGTGCCCTTCATCCCCGCCGCTGGCGAGCTCAAGACCAAGCCGACCCAGCACAGCGTGCAGAAGCTGCGCGAAATCGGCATTTCGCCCGACGCGCTGCTGTGCCGCGCCGACCGGCCGATTCCCGATGACGAGCGGGCGAAGATTTCGCTGTTTTCCAACGTCCCCGAAGAGGCGGTGATTTCGGTGTGGGACGTGGACACCATCTACAAAATCCCGCGCATGCTGCACCAGCAGCACCTCGACGACATTCTGTGCCGCAAGCTCGCGCTCAACCCGCCGCCGGCCAACCTCAAGGTTTGGGACGAGCTGGTGCATGCACTCGAACACCCGCAGCACACCGTGCGCATTGCGATGGTCGGCAAATACGTCGACCTGTCGGACTCGTACAAATCGCTCAACGAGGCGCTGCGCCACGCCGGCATCAAGACCGCGTCGAAGGTGGATATCAGCTACCTCGACTCCGAGACCCTGACCCCCGACAACATCGCCCAGCTCGACGCGTATGACGCGGTGCTGGTGCCCGGCGGCTTTGGCAAGCGCGGCATCGAAGGCAAGATCCTCGCCGCGCAATACGCGCGCGAACACCAAATTCCCTACCTCGGCATCTGCTTGGGCATGCAGGTGGCGACCATCGAATTCGCCCGCCACGTCGCCGGTCTGCCGCAGGCCAACAGCACCGAGTTCGACCCGCACACCCCGCAGCCGGTGATTGCGCTGATCGACGAATGGCTGGACCGCGACGGCACCGTGCAGACCCGCAGCGAGGGCGGCGACCTGGGCGGAACGATGCGCCTGGGCGCGCAAAGCTCGGACGTCAAGCCCGGCACCCTCGCCTTCGGCATCTACGGCCCGGTGGTCAACGAACGGCACCGCCACCGCTACGAGGCCAACGAACACTACCTCGCGCAGCTGCAGCAGGCCGGGCTGGTGATTTCGGCGATCACCCAGCGCGAGCACCTGACCGAAATCATCGAGCTGCCGCAAAGCGTGCATCCGTGGTTCGTGGGCGTGCAGTTCCACCCCGAGTTCAAGTCCACGCCGTGGGACGGCCACCCGCTGTTCACCGCCTTTGTCCGCGCCGCGCTGGCGCGTCACGCGCAGCACGCTCCCACCGCTCAACCCGCCCCCGCCGCATGAACACCCCCCCGCCGCTGCTGTGTGACTTTCCCGTCGGGCTGGATCAGCCGTTTTTTCTCATCAGCGGCCCGTGCGTGGTCGAGTCCGAGCAGTTGCAGATGGACACGGCCGGTACGCTCGCCGAGCTGTGCGAGGAACTGGGCATTCCGTTCATTTTCAAGTCCAGCTACGACAAGGCCAACCGTTCCAGCGGCGCGTCGTTCCGCGGACCGGGCATGGAGCAGGGGCTGGAGATCCTGGCCAAGGTGCGGCGCAGCGTCGGTGTGCCGGTGCTCACCGATGTGCACACCGCCGAGGAGGCACCGCGCGCCGCCGAAGTGGTCGACGTGCTGCAGACCCCGGCGTTTCTGTGCCGGCAGACCGATTTCATTGCTGCGGTGGCGAGCCTGGGCAAGCCGGTGAACATCAAGAAGGGCCAGTTCCTCGCGCCCTGGGACATGAAAAACGTCATCGCCAAGGCGCGCGCCGCGGCTGCGGCCGCCGGCCACCCCGACACCCTGTTTCTTGCCTGCGAGCGCGGGGTGAGCTTTGGCTACAACAACCTGGTGTCGGACATGCGCGCGCTGGCGATCATGCGCGACACCGGCTGCCCGGTGGTGTTCGATGCCACGCACTCGGTGCAACTGCCCGGCGGTCAGGGAACGAGTTCGGGTGGGCAGCGCGAGTTCGTTCCGGTGCTGGCGCGGGCAGCAGTGGCCGCGGGTGTGGCCGGACTGTTCATGGAAACCCACCCCGACCCGGCCAAGGCGCTGTCCGACGGCCCCAACGCGGTGCCGCTGCGCCATATGCGCGCGCTGCTCGAAAGCCTGAAAGAACTCGACGCCGTGGTCAAGCGCCGCGGCTTTCTCGAAACCGATTTCAACTGACCCGCACGCATGAGCGCCTACATCCTCGCCCAGGTCGACGTCACCGACCCGCAGCAATACGAGCAATACAAAACCTTGTCGTCGCAGGCCATCGCCAAGCATGGCGCCAAAGTGCTGATCCGCGGCGGACAGGTCGATGTGCTCGAAGGCGACTGGCATCCCACCCGCGTGGTGCTGCTCGAATTCCCCGATCTGGCCGCGGCTCACGCGTTCTACGACAGCGCCGAATACCGGCTGGCGCGGCAGGCACGCGCCGGCGCTGCGGTAATGCGCATGATCGCGGTGCAGGGCACCTGACCGTCGCCCACGCGCTGCGCCTAGGTTTTTCACAACCTTCCCCTCTTCCCCATCAAGAACTCTCTGGAGCCTTTTGCATGAGCGCCATCGTTGACCTGACCGCCCGGGAAATTCTCGACAGCCGCGGCAACCCCACCGTCGAATGCGACGTCGTGCTGGAAACCGGCTTTGTCGGCCGCGCCGCGGTGCCCTCCGGCGCGTCCACCGGCACGCGCGAAGCGATGGAACTGCGCGACGGCGAAAAAAGCCGTTTCGGCGGCAAGGGCGTGCTGCGCGCGGTCGAGCACATCAACACCGAAATCACCGAAGCGGTGATGGGGCTGGACGCGACCGAGCAAGCCTTCCTCGACCAGACGCTGATCGACCTCGACGGCACCCACAACAAGTCGCGCCTGGGCGCCAATGCCATCCTCGCGGTCAGCCTGGCGGTGGCCAAGGCCGCGGCCGAGGAGGCGGGCATTCCGCTGTATCAATACCTCGGCGGCTTTGCCGCGCGCGAGCTGCCGGTGCCGATGATGAACGTGATCAACGGCGGCGCGCACGCCAACAACGTGCTCGACATGCAGGAGTTCATGATCATGCCGGTGGGCGCACCGAATTTTCACGAAGCGCTGCGCTATGGGGCCGAGACCTTTCACGCCCTCAAGGGGCTGATTCACGACCGCGGTCTGCCCACCACGGTGGGCGACGAGGGCGGCTTCGCGCCGAACGTCGCCAACCACGAAGAGGCGCTGCAGCTCATCGTGCAGGCGATTGAAAAAGCCGGGTTCAAGCCGGGCGAGCAAGTCGCGATTGCGCTCGACCCTGCGGCCAGCGAGTTCTACAAGGACGGCAAATACCACCTCGAAGGCGAAGGCAAGGTGCTGGAGTCGGCCGAACTGGTGGCGCTGTACGAGAGCTGGCTGGGCAAGTATCCCATCGTGTCGCTGGAAGACGGGCTGGCCGAGCAGGACTGGGACGGCTGGAAGCATCTCAACGCCACGCTGGGCAAGAGGGTGCAACTCGTCGGCGACGATATCTTCGTCACCAACACCGGCATTCTGAAGCGCGGCATCGAAGACCGGCTGGCGAACTCCATTCTGATCAAGCTCAACCAGATCGGCACCCTGACCGAAACCTTTGCCGCCATCGAAATGGCCAAGCGCGCCGGCTGGACCGCGGTGATCTCGCATCGCTCGGGCGAGACCGAAGACACGACGATTGCCGACGTCGCGGTGGCCACCAATGCCGGGCAGATCAAGACCGGCTCGCTGTCGCGCAGCGACCGCATCGCCAAATACAACCAACTGCTGCGCATCGAGGAAAACCTGGGCGAGACCGCCCGCTTCCTCGGCCGCGAGGTGTTCTACAACCTGCGCTGAACCGCCTCGGGCCCTTCAGCGCGCCGCGCCCGCGACCTGCCCTGCAACTGAATGGCCATGCGCTGGGTCACCATTCTGCTCGTGGTGCTGCTGCTGCTGCTGCAGTGGCCGCTGTGGTTTGGCGAGCGCGGCTGGCTGGCGGTGCGCAGCCTGGAGAACGCGCTGTCGCGGCAGAACCAGGCCAACGCTCAGGCGCAGCAGGCCAACGAGCGGCTGCACGCCGAAGTCGAAGACCTGCGCAACGGCCTGGGCGGGGTGGAAAACCAGGCGCGGCGGGAAATGGGCATGATCAAGCCCGACGAACTGTTCGTGCAGATCGTCCCGGCCAAGGGCGCGGCGTCTGCGCCGGCCGCTGCGGCATCGGCCCCGGCGCGTTGATTCTCCGGCGATGGCCACCACGGGTGCGTGTGCCTCCGGCGCCTGACGCATCGATTGCCTTGCTGTCCGCGAGCAGGGCCGTCGACGTCCCCGCGTCGCCCGCCGGGGACTCCGGTCGCGGCCGTGTGAGGCCACTGTCCTGCGGCCTCGGCGTTCCGACCCTGCAACCGCCCACGCGCGGACACCCGCACCGGTGCGGTTTCACGACGTGGACGGGGACTTGATCGTCGAACTTGCGGCGCGCGGCTTGATGAGCCCGGTCGACAGCGCGGTGCCGGCCAGGACCACGAGGCCACCGAGGAGCATCTGCGCCGTCAGCGCCTCGCCCAGCAGCAGCGCCCCCCAGATGATCGCGAAAATCGGCACCAGGAAGGTCACGGTGATGGCGCGTGCCGGCCCCACGTTGGCGATCAGACGGAAGTACAGGATGTAGGCCAGACCGGTCGAAGCGATGCCCATCACGATCACGCTGGCCCATGCGGTGGCCGACACCCCATGCGCCGGCCAGGCCAGGGCGGCGAGCGGCGCGAGCACGACTGCGGCGCCGACCTGGCTGCCCGCGGCCACCGCCAGCGGATCCACACCGGTGAGGCGCCGCTTGGTGTAGCTGGCGGCGATGCCATAGGACAAGGCCGCTGCGAGCCCGGCCAGGACCGCCAGACCACTGCCATCGGCGGTGAACGATGCCTTGCCCCAGCTCAACATCACGATGCCGGCAAAGCCGATCAGCAATCCCGTCACCCGCCACGAAGTGAGCCGCTCGCGCAGCCACAGCCATGCGACGATCGCGCCCCACATGGGGGTGGTGGCGTTGAGGATCGACGTGAAGCCAGCGGTGACCGACAGCGTCGCGTAGGCCAGCAGGCAAAAGGGCAGCGCGGAGTTGACGACGCCCAACACCGTCATTGGCGCTGCGTGCCGCCGCAGCAGCCCGAGTCCGCCGCGCAGGCCCAGCACCATCAGCAGGAACACAGCCGCCACGCCAACCCGCACAGCAATGAGCGCAACCGGCCCGAACTCGGGTGCGGCCACGCGCATGAACAGGAAAGAACCGCCCCAAAGCGCCGCCAGCAAGGTCAGGTCGAGGAGATCGCGAGGTTTCATGGCGATTTGTGCCGAAAGCTCAGATGCAGTAGTCATCGCTGGCCTGGGGCGCGGGCACTCGGGCTCCCTCGAGTTCCAGCAGGCGCTGCTTGCGGTCGAGCCCGGCCGAAAAACCGGCGAGTCGGCCATCCGCGCCCAGCACGCGGTGGCAGGGCACGAGAATCAGGATCGGGTTGCGGGCCACCGCGTGCGCCACGGCGCGAACCGCGTCCTCGCAGCCCAGCATCAGCGCGAGTTCGCCGTAGCTCACCGTGCGGCCGGGGTCGATGGTGCCCAGCGCCGTCCACACCGCGCGCTGAAAATCGGTGCCGGCCGGGGCGAGTGGCAGGTCAAAGCGCGGCGTCCTGCCATCGAAGTACGCGAGCAGTTGCTCCCGTGCCCGGTGCAGCAGCGCTTGATCCGGCGCGCAGCGCATGCCCTCGACGCCGACTGCATTGGGTCGGTCGGCAAAAAAGACGTGCCGGATTGCGGTGGCGTCTGCGACGACCACCATCTCGCCCAGCGGCGTGTCCAAGCGCGAATAGTCCATGGGGTCAATCTCCCGATTGGCGGCGGCGAGCCGGCCCGTGGTGAGCCATCAGGCCGCCGGCATCGGCGCCGCGGCCCACAGATGAAAAACCGCGTAGGAGCGCCACGGACTCCAGCGCGCGGCATGCGCGGCCAGCGCGCCCGGCCCGAGCTCGGGAAATCGCCGCCGGATCACGTGATCGCCAGGCAGGAACACGTCGGGCCAGGACCAGGCACGCATGGCGATGTAGCCTGCCGTCCAGGGGCCGATGCCGGGAATGGCTTGCAACGCGGTCATGCCGCGCTCGACGTCGATCACCTCGTCCAGATCCAGTCGCCCTTCGACGGTCGCCCGCGCGAGCCCGAGGAGGGCCTGCGCACGGGTGCCCGGGATGCCGATGGCGGCGATGGCGTCGCGCGACGCCTTCGCCACCGCCTCGGCGGACGGAAACAGCCGCGTCAGCCCGTCGGAGGGCGTGTCGATCGGCTCGCCGAAACGCTCGGCTAGGCGGCCGAGCAAGCGGGAGGCCGCCTTGGCGCTGACCTGCTGCTCGAGCACCGCGCGCGCTGCGCCCTCGAAGCCACCCACCGCGCCCGGCACGCGCAGCCCCGTTCTGTGGAGCGCCAGGTCGCCGAGCACGGTGGCAATGTCCTGAGGCGCGGCGTCCAGGTCGAACAGCCGGCGAAGCCGAGCCAGCACCGTCGGCAGCGCGGGCAGCAGCGATGCCGACGGCTCGACCAGCAACACGCAGCGCGCCGGGTCGGCGCGCACGCGAACGGTACCGCTCACGCGGCAGCCTGCTTGCTCGAACGCGAGGGTACGCAGGTAGGTGTCACCAGCGACTGATTCGACACCGGCCACGCAGCGGGACGCGAGCCAATCGAGCAAGTACGGCCAGTCCAGCGGCGGCCGGTAGCCCAGACGCAGCGCCACCGTGCTACCCGTTTTGGCAGCCGGGGCTCCAGAGCCGACCGCTTGGTTCGCGCGGCGCAGTTCGGAGGGGCTGAGGCGATAGCGCTCGCGCACGGCGTCGTGGAATCGGCGCAGGCTGCCGAATCCGGCGGCCTGTGCCACCTCGGTGATCGGCAGGTGCGTGTCGGCCAGCAGATGCTTGGCCAGCAACAGGCGCTGCGTCTGGAAGTACGCGAGCGGCGACACGCCGAAGCGATCGGCGAACACGCGCCGCAGGTGCCTATCGGTGATGCCCATGCGTGCGGCCAGCGCGGCGACCGAGCGTCCGACGAGAAAGCCCTGCTCGATCAGTCGCGCAGCGGCTGCGGCGTAACGCTCCGTCGCGTCGATCGGCGCGATTCCGGGTGCCAGCTCCGGCCGGCAACGCAGGCAGGGACGGAATCCGTGCTCCTCGGCAGCGGCCGGGCTGGGAAAGAAGGCGCAGTTCTCCCGCCGCGGCGTGCGCACCGCGCAGATCGGACGGCAGTAAATCCCGGTCGACGACACGCCCACGAAAAAGCGGCCGTCAAAGCGACGGTCACGAGCCCGCAGGGCCGCGTAGTAGTCGACAGAGGCGTTGAGCATGGGCGTATTGTGTCCGCCATCGCGGCCCTCGGCGCGCTGCATTCGGACATGAATTTCGCCTGCGCCAGGCGCGGCGCACGCGTCGGTCGCCGCATCGAACGCGGCCGCCCTGCAGCTCAATGACTGCGCCCGGGCGTGATCTGCGGTTGGTGCATCGCTGCCACACCGAGTTGTGCCACGTCGACCGCATCGAAGCGGTAATGCTGGCCGCAGAACTCGCAGTCCACGTCCACGCAGCCGCGCTCGGCGAGGATAGACGCGACTTCGGCCTCGCCCAGCAGCCGCAGCATATTGGCCACACGCTCGCGGCTGCAGGTGCAGTGAAAACGCGGGCTGATCGGGTCGAACACCCGCACGCCCTCTTCCCAGAACAGCCGCCGCAGCACGTCCTCGGGCGGCAGGGCGAGCAGTTCGTCGCGCTGCAGCGTGGCCGCCAGATGCCGGGCGCGGGCGAAGTCCTCCACCGGGTCGGCCGCGCCGGCCGCAGCCTGCGCACCCGGCATGCGTTGCAGCAGCAGCCCGCAGGCGCGGCGTTGGTCCGTCGCCAGCCGCACGAAGGAGTCGATCTGCTCGGACTGCGCGAGGTATTGCTCCAGCACGTCCGACAGCGTGTGCAGCGGCGCGCCGCTAGCATCGGCCAACGCGACGATGCCCTGATACGGCTGCTGGCCGGCGGCGGTCTGCCGCGGGTCGAGGGTGATGGCGCAGCGCCCGCGGCCATGCGCGTTGACCAGCGCTGCCAGGTCGCCGCCTTCGGGCAGCGCCGCGGCGTCGAACTTGGCGGTGGCGCGCAAGCCGAAGTCCAGCTGACATTCGGCCACCGCCAGCCGCAACGGGCCATCGCCCTGGATCTGCAAAATCAGTGAACCGTCGAACTTCAGGCTGCCGGCCAACAGCGCCGCCGCTGCGGTCATCTCGCCCAGCAGCGGGGCAATGGCCGCCGGCGGCTGCCGCCGCGCCAGCACGGTCTGCCAGGTCGACTCCAGGCGCACCAGCACGCCGCGCACATGGCCGCTGCCGAGCAGGAATTTGTGCAGGGTATCGCTCATGGTTGCAGCAGCTTCAGGCGCGTGCGAAAGTCCGCTGCGCGCTGCACATACACCTGCGCGTTGACCCGCAGGCGGGCGATGGCCGCATCGTCGAGCTCGCGCACCACCTTGGCCGGGGAGCCGAGAATCAGCACCCCGTCCGGGAACACCTTGCCTTCGGTCACCAGTGCACCGGCGCCGACCAGGCTGTTTCGGCCGATGCGCGCGCCGTTGAGCACCACCGCCTGAATGCCGATCAGGCTGCCGTCGCCGATGTGGCAGCCGTGCAGCATCACCTGATGGCCGATGGTCACCCCGGCGCCGACGGTCAGCGGAAATCCGGGGTCGGTATGCAGCACCGCGCCGTCCTGCACATTGCTGCCTTCGCCGATGTCGATCGGCTCGTTGTCTCCGCGCAGCACCGCGCCGAACCACACGCTGCTGCGCGCGGCCAGCCGCACCCGGCCCATCACCTGCGCACTGGGCGCGATGTAGGCATCGGCGGCAAGCTCGGGCTGCCAGTCGCCGAATTGGTAAATTGCCATGCCATGTCGTCCTTGGTTGCTCAACGTTGATGACCTGGCGCATTGCGGAACTGGCACCGGGCGATGCCTTTCCGCCCGCGGACCAGGCGCTGCCTGCATTGTCGCCCTTCCCCGGGCTGCTTGCCGCCAGCGCGATTCTGGACGCGGACTGGCTGGAGTCCGCCTACCGCCACGGCATTTTTCCTTGGTATGCGCCGGGCGAGCCGGTGCTTTGGTGGTGCCCCGATCCGCGCATGGTGCTCGACCCCGCGCAGCTCAAGGTGCGACGCTCGCTCAGGCAGTCGGCGCGGCGCTGGATGCGCGCAGCGGGCAGCGCGCTGCGCATGGACCATGCGTTCGACGCGGTGATCGCCGCCTGCGCCGACACCCGGCAGCACACCGGCACCTGGATCACTGACGACATCCGCCGCGCCTACGGCGAGCTGCACCGCCGCGGGCTGGCGCACAGCGTGGAGCTGTGGGACGGCGATCGACTGGTGGCGGGGCTGTACGCGGTGGCGATCGGCCGCATGGTGTTTGGCGAGTCGATGTTCACCACGGTGGATGACGGCTCCAAGATCTGCCTGATGGCGCTGTGCGGCTTCGCGCGGCGCGCGAACGTGCCGTTGATCGACTGCCAGCAGCAGACCCGGCATCTGGCCAGCATGGGCGCCGCGCCGATGCCGCGCGACGCCTTTCTCGCCGCGGTTGCGCAAGGCTGCGACGCGCCCGGGGTCGGCCCCTGGCGATATGATTGGTCGCAGTTCGCCACCGACTGTGCCTGCTGGCTGTGACCCATCCCAAGGAACTTCCGTTCACCACGTTGCAGTTCTATGCAACGGCCAGCTATCCCTGCAGCTATCTCCCCGGCCGGCTGGCACGCTCGCAGGTCGCCACCCCCAGCCACCTGATCAACGCCGACGTCTATTCCTCGCTGGTGCAGGCGGGCTTTCGCCGCAGCGGGCTGTTCACCTACCGCCCGCAGTGCGACGAGTGCCGCGCCTGCGTGCCCATCCGCGTGCTGGTCGAAGACTTCCAGCCCAACCGCGCGCAGCGCCGGGTGCAGCAGCGCCACGCCGACCTCACCGCGCGGGTGCTGCGCCTGGGCTTCATCCCCGAGCATTACCAGCTCTATCTGCGCTACCAATCTGCACGCCATGCCGGCGGCGGTATGGATCACGACAGCATCGATCAGTACGCGCAATTCCTGCTGCAAAGCCGGGTCAACACCCGGCTGGTCGAATTCCGCGCCCCGCCCGAGCCGGGGCAGACGGTGGGCAAACTAAAGATGGTGTCCATCGTCGATGTGCTGACCGACGGGCTCTCGGCGGTCTACACCTTTTACGAGCCGCACGACCCGCACAGCAGCTACGGCACCTACAACATCCTGTGGCAGATCGCGCAGGCGCACGACATGGGGCTGCCGCACGTTTACCTGGGCTACTGGATCGCGCACAGCCGCAAGATGTCCTACAAGTCCAACTTCCACCCGCACCAGATACTGGTCGACGGCGAGTGGGTCACGCCGCCGGCCGAGCGCAGCCGCTGAACAACTGGGCCAGACCTGCGCGCCGCGCGGGGCCGGGCCATTGCAACCCCGCTTAACGCCCGCTCTTGCTGCGCGGGCGATCAGCCGCCTTTGCCGCGCTGCGCGCACCAGCTTTTGAACGAGGCTTCGCGCGGGGTCGGCAGATCACGGTAAGCAAACCAGCCGCGCGCGCCCGGCAGGCTGTGCAGCCGCCCGCGCGCACCGCCGATGGCGCGCAGCAGCGCGTTGCCGCTGCGGGCGAGCAGCCGATACAGCCACGGCCGCGTCGCCGCGAACGCCCAGGCCCGCAGCAGCGCCACCTCCAGATACGGCCGCAGCCGCCGCTCGAACTGCTGTTCGCGCAGCTTGCGCAGCAGGTCGGGCAGCGGAATTTTCATCGGGCACACCACCTGGCACTGGCCGCACAGCGTGGCCGCCTGCGGTAGATCGAGGGTGGACTCCAGCCCCTGGTACGCCGGGGTCAGCACCGAGCCCATCGGCCCCGGGTAGACCCAGCCATACGTATGCCCGCCAACCTTCTGATAGACCGGGCAGTGGTTCATGCACGCGCCACAGCGGATGCAGCGCAGCATCTCGGCAAAATCCCCGCCGAGCAGGCTGCTGCGCCCGCCGTCGATCAGCACCACATACATATGCTCCGGGCCATCGCGGTCACCCTCGCGCCGCGGGCCGGTGAGCAGCGAAAAGTAATTGCTGATCGCCTGGCCGGTGGCCGATCGTGGCAGCAAGCGCATCACCGCGGCGAGGTCTTCCAGCGTCGGCAGCACCTTTTCGATGCCGGTGATCGCCACGTGCACCCGCGGCAGAATGGTGCACATGCCTTCGTTGCCTTCGTTGGTGACCAGCGCGATAGACCCGGTTTCGGCAATCGCGAAATTGCCGCCGGTGATGCCCAGATCGGCTTCGAGAAAGCGCGCGCGCAGCACCTCGCGCGCCTCGCGAGTCATCTCCGGGATGTCGGTCTTGCGCGGGCGATGGTGCACGCGGGCGAACAGATCGGCGATTTCCTCTTTGTCCTTGTGCACCACCGGGGCGATGATGTGCGACGGCGGCTCGTTGTCGTTGATCTGCAGGATGTACTCGCCCAGATCGGTTTCGGTGACCTGCACACCCGCAGCCTGCAGCGCGCGGTTCAGCCCCATTTCCTCCGACACCATCGATTTGGACTTGATCGCCTTGCTGCAGCCGTGGCGGCGGGCGATGTCCACCACCAGCCGCGCTGCCTCGTCGGGGGTACGCGCCCACAGCACCGTGGTGCCGCGGCGCGTGGCCTCGGCCTCGAAGCGCTCCAGCCACACGTCCAGCCGCTGCAGCGCGACGTTGCGCCGCGCCACCGCGGCGTTGCGCACGCCCTCGAAATCGTGCATCGCCGCCACCGCGGTCGCGCGGCCGGTGACGAACTTGGTCGAGAGCTTTTTGAGGTTCTGCTGCAGGCGCTGGTCAGCCAGCTTCTGCCCGGCCCGCGCCTTGAACTGTAGGGTCTGCGTCTGCATCAGATCTCTCCGGCCAGCACTTCGGCGATGTGCAGCACCCGGGTCGTCGCGTCGCCCTGGCGGCGCAGCCGGCCTTCGATGTGCAGCATGCAACCCAGATCGCCCATCACCACGGCCTGCGCGCCCGCCGCCTGGATGTTGGCGCATTTGTCGTCGGCAATTGCCGACGAGATGTTGCCGTACTTGGCCGCGAAGGTGCCGCCGAAGCCGCAGCACTGCTCGCACTGCGCCATTTCACGCAGCTCCAGCCCCGGCACCAGCGCGAGCAGCCGCCGCGGCTGCTGCTTGACCCCGAGCTCGCGCAGCCCTGAGCAGGAGTCGTGGTAGGTCACGGTCAGCGGCTTGTCGCCAGGCACATGGCCGAGCTGCGCGACGTTCACCAGAAAATCGGTGAGCTCGAACAGCCGCGGCTGCAACGCCGAGAACCGCCGCAGCAGATCGGGCTGATCGCGCAGCACGTCCGGATAGTGCGTCTTGATCGTGCCCATGCACGACCCCGACGGCGCCACCACGTAGTCGAAGCCCTCGAACTGGTCGAGAAACTGCTCGGCCAGCGCCAGCGTGGTGCGGCGGTCGCCCGAGTTGTAGGCGGGTTGCCCACAACAGGTCTGCGCCAGTGGCACGACGACCTCGAAATGCGCCACCTCGATCAGCCGCAGCGCACTGCGCGCCACGCTCGGTCGCATCACATCGGCCAGACAGGTGATGAAAAGTCCGACTCGCTTTTTCATGCTCGCGATTATCGGCCGCTCCTCGCGCGCTGCCTGACGCCGGGCTGACACCGCCCTCCCCACCAAGCGGCTTGCTCACCGAGACGGGTTCGGGCCAATCGCGCGGCCGGCCTGTGCTCGGCGACTTCTCGCCCTCTCCCCCGCCGTGCGCATGGTCAGCATGCGGAAAGACGTTTCGCTTTCTAAAATGACGCCATGCGCAGACCGTCCCGTCCCGATGCCACCAACGTCTCGGCTCCGCCCGCCGAGCCGGCCGTTCAGGTGCTCGGCCGCGCCTACGCGCTGCTCGATGTGCTGGCGGACAGCCACGAGCCGATGCAACTCAAGGACATTGCCGCTGCGACCGGGCTGCATGCCTCCACGGCGCATCGCATCCTCAACGACCTAGCGCTCGGTCGCCTCGTCGAGCGGGTCGATGCCGGCAGCTACCGCCTGGGCATGCGGCTGCTCGAACTCGGCAATCTGGTCAAGGCCCGGCTGAACGTGCGCGATGTCGCGCTCGGGCCGATGCGCGAACTGCACCGCCAGACCCATCAGCCGGTGAACCTGAGTCTGCGCCAGGGCGATGAAATCGTGTACGTCGAGCGCACCTATTCCGAGCAGTCGGGGATGCAGGTGGTGCGCGCGGTCGGTGGGCGCGCACCGCTGCACCTGACCTCGGTCGGCAAGCTGTTCCTCGCCGCCGACGACGCCGCGCGCGTCAAGGCCTACAGCCTGCGCACCGGCCTGGCCGGGCAGACGCGAAACAGCATCACCAACCTCGCCGCGCTGGAGCGGGAGATCATGCGGGTGCGCGCCGAAGGTTTCGCGCGCGACAACGAGGAGCTGGAACTGGGTGTGCGCTGCGTGGCTGCCGGCATTTACGACGACAGCGGCCGGCTGGTCGCCGGTCTGTCGATCTCGGCCCCGGCCGACCGGCTGATGGACGACTGGCCCGACAAGGTGCGCGAAACCGCGCAGCGCATTTCCGAGGCCCTGGGCTACCGCCCAGGCAACGTTCCGCGACGGGGGTGACTGCCTCTGCGCGCCGGCTTCACCGGCCGCGCGCGTGCCCACGAACGCGGTTCGCGCCGCGCTCAGCGACGCTCCCGAGCCCGCTCATCACCGGGTTCGACCAGCGCGGTGCGCACCAGCCTTGGCTCGTGCCCATCGCGCACCTCCCCCGATCGCACCGGCGCCGCACCGCGCAGCCCGTCGAACCCGGTCGCTTCCAGCCAGGTGCGGATGCGCTGGGCGTCGCCGAAGTGCGAATACTTGCCCCACGCATCGAGCAGCACGACGATCACCCGCCGCCCCTCGAGCTGGGTCTTGAGCACCAGGCAGTGGCCGGCTTCGTTGATGTACCCGGTTTTCTGCAGCAGGATGTCCCAGCCGCGGTTGAACACCAGATGATCGGTGTTGCGGTATTGCAAGGTGCGACGGCCGACGTCGACCTCGCTTTCCGGATGCGTCGAAAACTCGCGGATCAGCGGGTAGTGGTAGGCGGCCTTGACCAGCAGTGCGAGGTCATGCGCGGTCGATTCGTTCTGCGGCGACAGCCCGGTGGGTTCGACATATCGCGTGGACAACATGCCCAGTTCGTGCGCCTTGCGGTTCATCGCGGCGATGCACGCAGCCAGCCCGCCCGGGTAGTTGCGTGCCAGCGCGTGCGCCGCACGGTTTTCGGAGGACATCAGCGCCAGTTTGAGCAGTTCCTCGCGCGTCAGGCGGGTGCCCGGTCGCAGCCGAGAAGAACTCCACTTCAGGGTGTCGATGTCGGCATCGGTGATTTCGATCACCTGATCCATCGGCTGCTTGGCGTCGAGTACCACGGCCGCCGTCATCAGCTTGGTCAGCGACGCGATCGGCCGGGGCTGGTCGGCATTCTTCGCCAGCAGCACCCGATCGGTACCTTCATCGACCACCAGCGCCGAGCCGGAGCGCAGGAAAACCGGGTCCTCGGTGCGAGCAGTGGAGGCGTCGGAAACCTGGAGGGTCGGCGCGCTGGCGGCGGCGCTCGACCCGGCCATCGCCGCGGAAGCCGCCACCTTCACCGCGCCGCCTGATCGGGCCGATTCCTGAGACGCTTGGCTGCGCAACGCGAGCCTGTCTGGCCGCACGCTGCGCGCGCGCGCAGGCGGGGTCGCCTCGCGTTTCGACACGGTGTGCCGAGCCGGGTGGCGCTTTCCGGCAGTCACCTGACGCGACGTGCGCACAGCGCGCTTCGGCCCCTTCTCGGCGACACGCGCCCCTGGGCGCTTGCCCGCCTTCTGCGCGACGGCCGGCTTTTGTTTCGCGGGTTTGGTGTGCTGGTCGCCGGAAGAAGTCTGTGCCGCCACGGCGGCGCTGGCACCTGCTGCAGCGATACCCAGCGCGAAGATCAGGCTCAACGCACCCACAAAGCTTTGAAAAATCGAGCGTCGAGCCATGGGTTACCCGTTCAGGTCAAGTTCATCGCAGCGTAACAAAGAGGCGTTTTCTGCGCAATATCAGAAGGTTGGCTCGATAAGCTCAATGTCAGTCGAGCTTTGCATTGCGGCCGTGGATGGTGCGACACCGTCCTACAGCCGATCCAGGTCAAGCCAAACACCCAACCCTAAACCCAAGGATTCGATATCGGTTGACAGGGTGGATGGTCGCCGTCGCCGGTCTTCCCTGGGAGCGACACGTTGCCGAAGCGCTAACGCCACACCTCTGGGACTCTTGCGCGATCGAGCCCACTCGGGCGAGGTCGAAAAAGACAATCCCGCGGACGCCTCCGCGGGATTGATTTGCACGACCGGCCAGCGAACTGACCGACGGGTTGCCGCGCTAGGCAACGCCTCAGGTCACGATTCCGCCGTAGGCAGCCAGTCCCGGGTTGCCCTTGACGCCGATGAGCTTGGGCTCGTTCGGCTTGAGCGGCTTGACCACTTTCTTGTGCTTGAGGTATTCCTCGACGATTTCCCAGATCGGCGGGTTGTCGGGCGTCGCCGAGGCCTTCTGCACCGGCGCCCAGCCCGCGACTTTGTATGTCTTCTTGAAGTCGATCGGCTTGCCCTTGAGGGTCATCTCCTGGATGCGGTTGCCCATTTTCTCGTTGGGCGCGCATGCGTAATGCAGGCCACCCACCCGCACCATGTCCCCGCCCTGCTGGTAATACGGGTCGGGGTTGAACAGGTTGTCGCACACGTCTTCCATGACGTTCTTGACCGTTTCCCCGGTCATCTCAGTCAGTGTGCAATACGGGTAAGTGATGGCCAGCTGGGTCATCATGTCCTCGCGGGTGATCGGCGAGTTCGGCAGCAGGCTGCCACCCCAGCGGAAGCCGGGCGAAAACGCGATGTCGCCGCCACGCACGGCCAACATCGCATCGACCACCAACTGGTCCCAGGTGCCGTTGAAGTTGCCGCGGCGATAGAGCACGCCCTCGGTGTGGGCGAGAACCTCGGTCAGCTTGGACTCGTACGGCGCGCGATGCTTGGCGATCAGCGCCTCCATGTCCTTGTCCGCCGGCAACAGGTCGGAGAACACCGGCAGCAGCTTGTACTGGTAGCTGACCATTTTGCCGCCGCGCACGTCGAAGTCCATGACGCCGACGAACTTGCCGTGCGAGCCGGCGTTGGTCACCAGGGTCATGCCGCCGTTGGGGCGACGGATTTCCACCGCGACCGCTTCGGCATCGTGGGTGTGGCCGCCGAAAATGCAGTCGATGCCGTCGACCAGCGAGGCCATCTTGCGGTCGACGTCCATGCCATTGTGCGAAATCACCACCACCAGCTGCGCGCCCTGCTTGCGCACTTCGTTGACCACTTTCTGCATGTGGTCGGTGTCGATGCCGAAGGTCCAGTCGGGGATGAGGTAACCCGGGTTGGCGATCGGGGTGTACGGGAAGGCCTGGCCGATGATGGCCACCGGCACCCCGTTCATCTGCTTCATCACATAGTTCGGGAACACCGCATCACCGAAATCGGCGGTCTTGACGTTCTGCGCAACAAAGTCGATCTTGCCCTTGAGATCCTTGTTGACGATCTCCTTGACGCGATCCTGCCCGTAAGTGAATTCCCAGTGCGCCGTCATCACATCGACGCCCAGCTGAATCTGCGCATCGACCATGTCCTGACCCTTGGTCCACAGCGACAGCGCCGTGCCCTGCCAGGTGTCCCCGCCGTCGAGCAGCAGTGCCCCCGGGCGCCCTGCCTTGAGCTGCTTGACCAGTGTCGCGATGTGCGCGTAGCCGCCCATCTTGCCGTACTGCTTGGCACCGCGAATGAAATCGAGGTAAGTGAAGGCGAAGGACTCGCGGGTGTTGGGCTTGAAGCCGACGCGCTTGAGATAGTCCATGCCCACTAAGTGCGGCAGATGGCCATTCATGCCGGCGACACCGATGTTGACATTCGGCTCGCGGAAATACAGCGGACGCAGGTGAGCGTGACTGTCCGTCATGTGCAGGAAATGCACATTGCCCTTGACCGGCGGGTTGTACAGCTCTTTGACTTCGGCGGCAGTCGCCTCACGCATCATCGGGAAACCGGCTGCCGCGGCCGCGGTCAGCACGCCCATGAATTCACGACGGGTCAAGTTCATTCACATCACCTCTGCAAAAAAAGAAAGCCCGCCAAATCAGGCGTGATCCGGCGGGCATGATTGTGTTTTAGCAAAACTACCGTAACGCCGAGCTTATTTGTTCACCGGCGAGTTCGGGTCGAACAGCAGCGCCATGATGTCCTTCATCTGCTGCTGCGTAAGAGCACCGCTGGCACCCAGCGGCGGCATCCACGAGCATGCGTTGAAGGCGGTGGAGTCGTAAATGCGCTCCCACGTGTACTTCACGATTGCCGGCGAGTTACCACGCAGCTTGCCGTAGCCGATCAGCGAAGGGCCCAGGTTACCTTGCGAGGGGTTGTTGGGAAGCATCGCATGGCAGTTGATGCAGTTACCCCCGTTCACGCTGCCGGCCTTGTCGTTCCAGGTCATGCCCTTGCCGTCTTCGGCGATCTTCAGGCCCGCCTTCCAGTCACCAAAATACTGACCATCGGCGGGATAGACCACCTTGGCGAGATTTTCCTTCTCGAACTTCTCGGCCATTTCCTTGGGCATCGGCTTGCCCATCCACTCGTACTTGGAGCACTCGTGCTGCTGAGGCGTCTGCACCATGCGATCCAGACCCGCCGACCCCTTAGCCTGGAACGAGGTCTTGATCACTTCCTCAAAGGACTTGGTGCGGTAGGTCGTCGCGTCGTTCCCACCGGAGGCCATACCCCCATTGCTCGCACAGCCGGCCAGAGCAAACGCCGCGGCCATCGCGGAAAAAACCAGTGTACGTTTCATTATGTCTCCTCTCAGCGCTTGAACGACGGGGTCAGGATTTTGTGGCCGTTGGCCATGACACCCATGTAGGTTTCCAGATCGATCACGACTTGCGACAGATACTTGGGCTCGGCAATGCGCTGCTGCCGCATGCAGTCGTTCATCCGCCATTCCATCGTGCGGGCCACGCCTTGCGACTCAGGGTAGGCCGGCCAGGTCGCTGCTACGAACGAACGGAAGCCGTTTTTCTCGGCCAGGTTCGGCAGCTTGGAAACCTTGATCTGCTTGTCGTTCTCCGAGTGGCAGGTGGCGCAGGAGAAGTTGTAGGGGCCGGAGCGGTACCAGAAGAAGCGCTTGCCGTTTTCGAAAGCGAGCTTCTCTTCCGGGGTATTCTGCGGCACGGCCATCGGCATACCGCTGGACTGGTGCGCCACGTAGAAGGCGAGATTGACGATGTCAGTCGCGTTACCTCCGTTCTTGTTGAACGGATCCTTCAGCACGTCCTTTTCGATCTGCTCCTTGCTGAAGCCCTGGATTTTTTCCATGCAGGTCACGAGACGCGACTCGACGTCCTGCACCTTGCCGGTATCCGGGAAATAGCGCGGAAGCTGCGCATAGGCACCCTTGAGCACCCCAGGGCCAAGGCCGAAATCGCAGGTCTCCAGGCTCTTGTTGTTCGGGCCGCGCTTTTCCTTGAACAGCTTCTCGCCCTCAGCGACGTTGAAGTCCGCCGGGTTTCCGCCCATTTCGTTGAGCATCTCGATGTAGCCCTGCGCGTGCGCCACGGAGGGCAGCAGTCCCGCGCTCAGCGACACCGCGTACAGCGACGAGGTCGCGACTGAGATGGCAATACCAGCAAGCCGTTTTTTCATAGTCTCCTCACAGCACAAAGTGGGTGTTAATGGAATAAAAAGGGGACTCGCCCACCAAGTCCCCTCTCATACTTCAGGACACCGTCGTGTCGGCAGTGGACGTTTCGCCCTTGTTGTCGATCCAGGACACGGTCACCTTGTCACCGGCCTTGCCGCCCTTGAAACGGAATTCCAGGAACGGATTCTTGGAAATCGCGGTGCCCCAGTCGCAGGTCAGCACCGTCTTGTCGCCGCTTTTGCAGGTGACAGACTGGATGAAGTGCGCCGGGATGACCTTGCCATCTTTGTCCTTGATCAGGCCGGTGTCTTCGGGGTGGGTCATCAGCACGCGGACGACGACAGCATCACCTTCCACGTTGGCGCGCATGCGCATCGGAAAAGCCATTGTGTGAACTCCTTAATTGGGTTGAGCTGCAAGCAGCGGAATGAAACGGACGGAGCGAGATTGCGTGCAGCGATCAGCCGCCGCAGCCACCCAGCGTGACCTTGATTTCCTTCTTGCTGAACAGCAGCTTGTCACCGGCCTTGGCCACGGCGTAGACATTGGAGGTCTGCGCCATTTTCACGCGGGTGGCCACGTTGGGCACGGAGGCGTCGGTCATGTTGAAAGTACCGGCCAGCACGGTCGGGTTCTTTTCGATGACCACGGCCAGCATGCTCACACCAGCGGCCGAGCTCTTGACACCCACGGGAACGACCGCACCGTTTTCGGCGATGTCCGGACCGATGATGCTCACGTCGGTGCTCTGGGTCGGCGTGCCACCCCAGATTTTGGCGACTTCGTCGAAGGACTTGGCCTCGAAGAGCTGGGGATTCCAGCCGGGCGCGTCGGCGGCTTGGGCGATGCTGGGCATCAGCCCAGCGCTGGTGGCCAGGCCGACGGCCGCGGCTCCAGCGCCGACCTGCAGGATCTGGCGACGGGTTTGATTCATCAGAGTTCTCCTCTCAAGGTTGAACAGGCGGATGCCTGAACAGATTAACGTATTACTGCTTCGCGCCGTCGACAATCCACTGCGCGATCATCTTGGCATCGGCCTCACCGATGTTCTGCGGCGGCATCGGGATGTTGCCCCAGGTGCCGGAACCGCCCTTGATGATGCGAGTGGTCAACTCGGCCACCATATCGCTTTTGCCTTTGTAGCGATCAGCGATTTCCTTGTAGCCCGGACCGACCAGCTTGTTTTCACCCAAGCTGTGGCAGGCTACACAGCCCTTCTCTTTCAGGAGGGACACGATCTTGGCGCCAGGACTGTTGGCCGCAGCCTCCTTCTCCTTGGCTTTTTTCTCCTGTTCTTCCTTCGACTCGGTCACCAGACCCCGGATCGGACCCCACTGACGGTATTGGTCAGCCAGGTTGCCGTTGTTGTTGAGCGCGTACTCGGGAATGAACGAGGTGATCTGCGGTTTCGGGGCGCAGTTTTTCATGCACCGGGTGTTGTGGGTATCCGGGATACCCCCATTCCCGATCTCCTTGCCGGGCCACATGCCGTGGTTCCAGATCATGCCGTTGCGGTTGGGCAGGCGATCCTGCACCCACTGCACGTTGTCGCGGGTGAGCGTGAAGTTGCTCGGCACGATGTTGGCCAGGTTCAGCAGATACGCCACCACGGCATAAGTGTCGTCCCAGGTCAGCGAGTCCGGCTCGTTCCACGGCATTGCGCGGTGGATGTAGTCGAACAGCGTGGACAAGGTGGACAGCTTTTCGAGGGTAGTCGCACCGTCGTTGATGTCGGCCAGCTTGGCGACCCGCCCGGTGGCGATGTCCTGCTTGGTCGCCTGATAGGCACCGACCAGTGGCGGGAACACGGCGTTGGAGTCGGCGAAATCACCGTGGCAGGACGCGCACTTGGCTTCCCAGATCTTGGTGCCCTGAGCGACCGAACCCTGGCCGACGGGCAGACCCTGGAAGTCCGGACGGACGTCGATGTTCCAGGCCTTGATTTCGTCAGGCGTGGCGGCGCGGCCGAGGGTGGCGTCGAGCTTGACGTCTTTGGTCGGAACACGGGTATTGGCCGGCACGCCAGCCGCGAAGGCAGCGCCCAGCGAGGCCCCGCCCAGGATGACCGCCAGCGCGGCTTTACGAATGAGCGAGTTGGACATTGCGAACATCTCCAGTTTCTTCCACTTGCCAGGTTTGGATTGCGTTGTTGTGGTAGACCGAACGGGTCCCACGGACTTTGCGCAGTTCTTCGTAGGTCGGCTGCACCATGCCGGTTTCGTCGATGGCGCGGCTCTGCAGGAACGCGGTCTGCCCCTTCCAAACCCAGGGAATGTTGAATCGGGTCAGTGCTTTGTTGTGGATCGGCCCTTCCAGACGCGCAGGCTGCCAGTTGATGCCGCCGTCGAAGGACACATCCACCTTGGTGATCTTGCCGCGGCCCGACCAAGCAATGCCGCTGACGTTGTACAGCCCCCGGTCGAGCAGCACCTGACCGCCGGACGGCGAGGTGATGACGGACTTGACCTCCATCACCGAGGTGTACTGGCGCAGACGGCCATCGGGCATCAGGTCGACGTAACCCACGGTTTCGTCCTTGGTGCCGAACGGCTGGGTGCCGAGCTTGATGCGGCGCAGCCACTTGATCTGCGACACGCCTTCGACGCCGGGCACGACCAGACGCAGCGGATAGCCGTTTTCCGGGCGCAGCATTTCGCCGTTCTGCCCGTAGGCGACCAGCACTTCGCCGGACAGCACCAGCGACATCGGGATGGTGCGGTTTTCGTGCGAACCATCCGCGCCTTCGGCCATGATGAAACGCACGCCGTTGAGGTCGGCGCCGCAGTCTTCGAGGATATCGATCAGCGGCACGCCGGTGAATTCCGAGCAAGACACCATGCCGTGGGTGTATTGCACGGTCGGCAGCGCGACGTTGCCCCACTCCATCGCCGTGTTCGCTCCGCACTCGATGAAATGGAAGCGCGACACCGGCTGCATGCGCATGATGTCGCCGACGGTGTAGACCTTGGGCTTTTTGATCAGATTGCCCTCGCCCATGACCATGAAGCGGAACTTCTCCGGATCAATGTCGTACCAACCCTGGTGCGAACGGTTGAAGTGCAAGCCAGAGGGCGTGACGATGCCGAACATGCCCTGCAGGGGGGCGAACGCGACGTTGGCCTGGGTGACCGCAGCCAGACCCGGGCTGATGCGGCGCACCAGCTCCTTTTCGTACTTGGACGGCATGCCGTACGGCGGCTCGTCCACGCCCAGGCCCAGGGTGGTTCCCCACTCCGGTTTGTCGAGGATGAACTTGCTGCCCTTATCCCCGATCCAGTCCTTGCGATCTTCCGCATAGACGCTCGATGCCCCGCCGGCGGCCATTGCGGCACTGGCGGTCAGGAACGCTTTGCGGAGGAAGTCGCGGCGCCCTCCCTGAACCTGCGCGATCTGCTCGCCAGTCAGGAAGTTTTCCGGTGCTTTGCGCAGCCGGCCTAGCTTCTTGGTGTAGTCACTCATCCTCTTTCTCGCTTAGTAGGCGCGTCGAGCCAGACGATCCGACTGCTGCACAGACTCCGGATCATCCAGCTCGATGGCGATTTGGGTACAGACGGTGCGGCACAACTGCACCGCCTTTTCGCTTTGCACCCGGTAATAAACCAGATTGCCGACCCGCCGCTTGGCGACGACGCCGGCTTGATACAACACCTTGAGATGCTGGGACACATTGGGCTGGGTCGAATCGACCGCGCTCATGATGTCGCTCACACTTTTTTCACCCGTACAAATGGAATTGAGAATGCGCAACCGCAGCGGCGTGGCCAGCACACCGAACAGCTCCGCCGCCGAGTCGAAAACCCGATCCACATCGACCGAGAGATCGTCTGCGGGCGGTGTGACCAATTCCGGGAGAGTATCGTGTTGTGGCATGTGAATCTGCTTATAAGCAAGCACTGATATTTTTCAAATCACTATTCCCCTTGTCCACAGCCTGCGGCTAGGACTTTCCCTAGTCAACTGCGCGCAATTGCATCAGGAATTTGCTGAAGGGCAAGCGGGTCTTCGAGCGTGGTCAGGTCTCCGGGATCGCGTCCTTCGCAGATCGCCTGGATCGCCCGTCGCAGCATTTTGCCAGAGCGCGTCTTCGGCAGGGCCGTGACGAGGCAGATGCGCTGCGGCCTGGCGACGGCGCCGAGCTGGGCGTCGACATGCGCGGCAATGGCCGCCTGTTGCGCCGCGGCATCGCCATCCTGTCCGGGGCGCAGGACGACGAACGCCCAGGCAGCCTGCCCCTTGAGCGCATCCTGCACCCCGACCACGGCCACCTCGGCGACTGCCGGGTGCGCGCTGATACTTTCCTCGATTTCCCGTGTTCCCAGGCGATGGCCGGCGACGTTGATCACGTCATCGGTGCGACCGAGAATGTAAAAGTAACCGTCTTCGTCCTGCCGCCCCCAGTCGAAAGTTGAATACACCTGCCTGTTGGGGTATGTACTCCAGTAGGTATCGACGAAGCGCTGGTCGTTTCCCCATACAGTCTGCAGACAACCCGGGGGCAGCGGCCAGTCGATGGTGAGCACGCCTTTCTCTGCGGGCGCCACGGGTGCGCCGTCGGTTTCATTACGCAACACGACCTTGTAGCCGGGCATCGCCACTCCCGGCGAGCCTGGGCGGGCGGCAACCTGCGGGTCGCTTTGCGGCGTGGCCAGAATCGGCCAGCCGGTTTCGGTTTGCCAGTAATTGTCAATCACCGGCTTGCCCAGGGACTCGGCAACCCATTGCCCAGTAGGCTCGTCCAGCGGCTCGCCCGCGAGGAAAATGGCACGCAGACTGGACAGATCGTGACGGCGCAGCAAGGCCGGATCGTGGCGCTTGAGCACGCGCATCGCCGTCGGCGCAGAAAACAATAGATTCACCCTGTACTGTTCGACCAGGCGCCAGAAAATCGCCGCATCAGGGCGGATCGGCGTGCCCTCGTAGAGCACGGTGGTCATGCCGGTCAGCAGCGGGGCATAGACGATATAACTATGCCCGACCACCCAGCCGATGTCGCTTGTGCTGAAAAACGTCTCGCCGGGACTGCCGCCGAAAATCACGCGCATCGACATGTGCATGGCCACTGCATACCCCCCGGTGTCGCGTTGCACTCCCTTGGGCTTTCCCGTCGTTCCCGATGTGTAGAGAATGTAACTGGGATGGGTAGCATCGACCCAGACACACGGCACCTGTGCCTGCGCATGCTGCGCGTGCAGCGTGGCGTAGCTCACATCGCGGGCAGCCTGCTGCGGCCAGTTGGCCAAACCGCGGTCGACCACGACCACGCGAGACACCGCGTGTTGCGACAGGCGCAACGCCTCGTCGAGCAACGGTTTGTACGGCACGACCTTGCCGCCACGCGAGCCAGCGTCGGCGCTGACGATGACTTTGGGCCGCGCGTCGTCGATGCGCGCGGCCAGGCTGACCGAAGCAAACCCGCCGAAAACCACCGAGTGCACCGCCCCCAGTCGCACACAGGCCAACGCCTGAATTAAGCCGCGCCGCGAAGCGGCGTCGGCTTGAATGAATTGTTAGGCAAAGCTATGTCCCCGACTTTACCCAACGTGCCAGGCGAGATATGCCTGAAATAGCGCCCCAAACTAAGAATATTGGAGCAACTCCAAAGAGAAACCAGCCAACTGGTTTGAAGCCAGCAGGTGTCATTGCGCTGAGAGTATGGGCGGTTGTCCAGCCTATGAACCAGAGGCACGCAATTGCAAACCAGAGGCGCTTCTTTGGTGTGTCGAACTTAATCATGATTGCTTGCCTAGAATGCTTGCCAAATTGTTTGCGATGTGACGAACACTTGCTGCGCTTTCTTTGTAGTAGGACGAATCAAAGAATTGCTCAGGATCATGCGAGCGCTCCTCAAGCTCCTTTTCTCTGAGGCCAAGAATGCTGGAAAAAGTCTCACGGTCATATGCTTTGATTTTGGCCGCGAGCTGCTCGTCCATCATTCCGGCGTTGACTGCAACTACGAAAATGTACTGACGCAAGAATTCCTTTGGTAGGTCCATGTCGCCTCCTTTGCCTAACATGGCGAACACCGCTTCGGGAATCATCGGCATGTAGATGAGCACCCGGTCCCCCTGCGTCACGCCGAGCGACTGCAGACTTGCGGCCATGATCTGCACCTCCCGGTGTAATTCGGCGTAACTGTATTGCCGCTCCTGCCCGGTTTCGGTGGACACATAAATCAGCGCGGTTTGGCCGGCACGCGCAGCGAGGTGGCGGTCGACGGCGTTGTGACACAGATTGGTCTGCCCGCCGACGAACCAGTCGGCAAACGGCGGCCGGCTGCGGTCGAGCACCGCGTCCCAGCGGCGGTGCCAGTCGATGCTCTGCGCCTGCTCTGCCCAAAATTCCTCGGGTGAATCGACGCTACGGCGATATAAATTCGCGTAAGCCGCCTCGCGCATGGCTTGTCTCCTCGTCGTGAAAGTGCGGGTCAGCCTAGGAATGCGTGCTGACGCCGAACTGACAGTCTGGCTGCGCGGTACGGCGTCAAATCTGCACGACCAGTCTCCCGCGCACCTTGCCGTCGAGCAAGTCTTGCGCCGCGGTCGCAGCCTGCGCCAGTGGGATGTCGTGCGCGATGCGGTCGAGCATTTGCCCGTCGATGTCGTCGGCCAGTTTCTGCCACGCCTTGCAGCGCACGGCCTTGGGCTGCATCACGCTGTCGATACCCACCAGCGTCACGCCCCGCAGGATGAACGGCGCCACGGTGGCCGGAAAGTCCATGCCGCCGGCAAGTCCGCATGCTGCAACCACTCCGCCCCAGCGCGTCTGCGCGCAGGCGTTGGCCAATGTGTGGCTGCCCACCGTATCGACCACGGCCGCCCAGCGCTCTTTCTGCAGCGGTTTGCCAGGAGCCGACAGGCTGTTGCGATCGATCACCTCGGCAGCGCCGAGCTGGCGCAGGTAGGCTTCTTCCTGCAGTTTGCCGGTCGATGCCACGACCCTCCAGCCCTGTTTGGCCAGCAGGGCAACGGCCACGCTGCCCACGCCGCCGCTGGCGCCGGTGACCAGTACGTCTGCCTGCCCGGGGCTGGCACCGTGGCGCTGCAGCGCCAGCACGCACAGCGCCGCGGTATACCCCGCCGTGCCCAGCGCCATCGCCTGCCGCGCAGTGAACGCCGCGGGCAGCGGAATCAACCAGTCACCGTTGAGGCGAGCGCGCTGGCTCAGACAGCCCCAATGCGTCTCGCCCACCCCCCAGCCGTTGAGCAGCCATTTGTCGCCGGCACGCCAGTCGGGGTGTGTGCTGTGCAGCACAGTGCCGGCGCCGTCGATTCCCGGCACCATTGGCCAGCGCCGCACTACGGGGCCGCGGTTGGTCAGCGCCAGCGCGTCTTTGTAGTTCAGGCTGGAATATTCGACCGCCACGGTCACATCGCCTGCGGGCAGATCGTCATCCGACAGAGTGGTCAACTCCGCGCGAAATCCCTGCTCGGTCTGATCCAAGCGCCATGCTGTAAACATCGTGCCGTCTCCTCGTGTGGGCGCAATCGCGTGGTGCAATCGCGCCGTGAAATCGTTGACACCAAGCAGCAATTTACCTAAATTGCTGCGCTTATGCGTGTCAACCCCTGGTTCGTGAGCAAAGCCCTGGCCTGTTGTGTATTGTGCACAGCATCGGCCTGGGCCGACCCCGGCAGTCTGGCGCAAGTCACGCCGCAGCAGCCTTCTGCAGCTGCGGTCAGGGACGTGCAACAAAGCACACAGCGCGACGAAGCCTCGCTCAAGCAATGGCTGGCGAACAACGGGTTCGTGCAACAAGTTTCGACCCGCGCGTCCGATCTGGTGGTCAATGCGCTGAGCTTTCTCGGTGTGAAATACCACTATGGCGGCGATACCGCGCGCAGCGGCTTCGATTGCTCGGGCTTCGTCCGCTACGTCTACCAGGAAACCCTCGGCACCGTCCTGCCGCACAGCGCCGCCGAACAGGCGCGCGAAGGGGAAAAAATTGCGGAAAGCCAACTCCGTCCGGGCGACCTGGTGTTCTTCAACACCCTGCGCCGTGCCTTTTCGCATGTGGGCATTTATATCGGCAATGGCCAGTTCATCCACTCGCCGCGGCCAGGGCAGAGCATCCGCATCGAAAACCTGGACATGCCCTACTGGGCCAAGCGGTTCGACGGCGCACGACGCATTCTGACGTCGGCGAGCGCCCCGCTGGACGCTGGCGGGTTGATGCCCAGCGCCGAAGCCGCCAACCTGCCCAAGACCGACGCCGCGGACAACACCCCATCGGCGCATTGATCCGCCGCCTGCCGAGCAAGCGGCGGGGCAATCGACTTCTGCGCAGTCAACGCCGCGGCGGCGGCAAATCGGTGCAACTGCCTTCGGCGGCTTCCGCAGCGAGTCCAATGCTCTCGCCCAGTGTCGGATGCGGGTGGATGGTGCGGCCGATGTCCACCGCGTCGGCGCCCATCTCGACCGCCAGCGCGATTTCGCCGATCAGGTCGCCCGCATGGGTGCCGACGATGCCGCCGCCGACGATGCGGTGCGTGGCCGCGTCGAACAGCAGCTTGGTGAAGCCTTCGTCGCGGCCGTTGGCGATCGCCCGGCCCGACGCGCTCCACGGAAACAGCCCCTTGGTCACGGCGATGCCCTGCACCTTGGCCTGGTCTTCGGTCAGCCCGACCCAGGCGATTTCCGGGTCGGTGTAGGCCACGCTGGGGATCACCCGCGCGTCGAACGCCGAGCGCGCCAGCGCCGTGTCGCCCTTGAGCTCACCCGCGCACACTTCGGCCGCGACATGCCCTTCGTGCGCCGCCTTGTGCGCCAGCATCGGCTGGCCGACGATGTCGCCAATGGCAAAGATGTGCGGCACATTGGTGCGCAGCTGCGCATCGACCGGAATGAAGCCGCGCTCGTTCACCGCCACGCCCGCCTTGTCGGCGGCGATTTTGCGGCCATTGGGCGCGCGGCCCACCGCTTGCAGCACCAGGTCGTAGCGCTGCGGCTCGGCTGGCGCGCCTTCGCCTTCGAAGCGCACCCAGATGCCGTCGGGCTTGGCTTCGGCGGCGACGGTCTTGGTCTTGAGCATCACGCGGTCGAAGCGCTTGGCATTCATTTTCTGCCAGATTCTGACCAGATCGCGGTCGGCGCCGGGCATCAGGCCGTCGAGCATTTCCACCACGTCCAGCCGCGCGCCCAGCGTGGAATACACCGTGCCCATTTCCAGGCCGATGATGCCGCCGCCGACGATCAGCATGTTTTTCGGCGCCACATCGAGTTGCAGCGCGCCGGTGGAATCGACGATGCGCGGGTCGTCCGGCAGGAAGGGCAGCCGCACCGCCTGCGAGCCTGCAGCGATGATGGCGCGGGCAAAGCGCACGGTCTGCGTCTGTCCCGTCTTGTCCTGCCCGTCGCCGCTGGTCAGTTCCACCGCGACATGCTGCGCATCGACAAAGCTGCCGTAGCCGCGCAGCACCGTGACCTTGCGCATCTTGGCCATTGCGGCCAGCCCGCCGGTGAGCTTGCCGACCACCTTGGCCTTGTGCGCGGCGAGCTTGGCGCGATCGATCTTGGGCGCGCCGAACTCCACACCGAGGTCGGCGAAATGCGCGGCTTCGTCGATCACCGCAGCAACGTGCAGCAGAGCTTTGCTCGGAATGCAGCCGACGTTCAGGCACACGCCACCGAGAGTGGCGTAGCGCTCGACCAGCACGACCTTGAGCCCCAGATCGGCGGCGCGGAACGCCGCGGAATACCCGCCCGGCCCGGCGCCGAGCACCAGCAGGTCGCACTCCACATCGGCCTGGCCGCCGAACGCCGCGGCCGGCTGCGGCGCAGCCGGGGTTGCCGACGTGCTGGCGGCAGGCGCAGCGGGGGAGGCGGCGGGCGCCGCAGCAGTGGCCGGAGCGACGGCGGCAGGCTGCGCCGCTTCGCCACTGGTCTCTAACTCAAGCAGCACCGAGCCTTCGCTGACCTTGTCGCCGAGCTTCACACGCAGGGCCTTGACCACCCCAGCCGCGCTGCTCGGAATCTCCATGCTCGCCTTGTCGCTTTCCACCGTTACCAGCGACTGATCCACCGCAATCGTGTCGCCAGCCTTCACCAGCACCTCGATCACTTCCACATCCTTGAAGTCCCCAATGTCGGGAACCTTGACTTCGACTGTTGCCATCGCTCGCCCCCGGTCAGATCAGCACACGCCGCAGATCGGCGAGCAGTTCGGCCAGCACCGTGGTGAAGCGCGCGGCCATCGCGCCGTCGATCACCCGGTGGTCGTAAGACAGCGACAGCGGCAGCATCAGCCGCGGCTGGAACGCCGTTCCGTCCCACACCGGCTTGATCTGCGACTTGGACAGCCCGAGGATGGCGACTTCCGGCGCGTTGATGATCGGCGTGAACGCGGTGCCGCCCACCCCGCCCAGGCTGGAAATGGTGAAGCTCGCGCCCTGCATGTCCGAGGGCTTGAGCTTGCCTTCGCGCGCAACCGCGGCGAGTTCGCCCATTTCCTTGGCAATCTGCGCCAGGCCCTTTTTGTCCACGTCCTTGAGCACCGGCACGACTAGGCCCTGCGGCGTGTCGGCCGCAAAGCCGATATGGATGTAGTCCTTGACGATGAGGTTTTCGCCCGTGTCGTCAAGCGAGCTGTTGAAAGCCGGCATCTGCCTGAGCGCGGTCACGCAGGCTTTCATCACAAAGGCCAGCATGGTGAGCTTGACGCCCTGCTTGGCCATGCGCTCATTGCTCTCCTTGCGGAAGGCTTCGAGTTCGGTGACGTCGGCTTCGTCGAACTGGGTGACGTGCGGAATCATCGCCCAGTTACGCGCCAGGTTGGGGCCGGAGAGCTTTTTGATGCGCGACAGCGACTCGGTATGCACCGGGCCGAACTTGGCGAAGTCCACCTTGGGCCAGGGCAGCAGGTTGAGCCCGCCCAGGCTCGCACCGCCCTTGCCGGAACCCACGCCTGCGGCAGCCGCAGCCTGCGTCACGGCCTGGCCCGACATCACGGCCTTGACAAAGGCCTGCACATCCTCGGCGGTGATGCGTCCCTTGGGCCCGCTGCCTTTGACCTCGGCCAGCGGCACGCCGAGTTCACGCGCCAGCTTGCGCACACTGGGCGAGGCGTGCGGCAAGTACGCCGGGGTCGGCGCCGGTTCGGCTTCGGGCAAGGCGGCAGTCGGCGGAGTGTGCTGCCGCGGCTCGGAAGCGAAGCCGACGCCGACTGCCGCCGGGGCGATCGGCGTCGGCGCGGCCACTGGCGGCGCTTCGACTGCGGGCGCGGTCTCAGTGGGCGCGGGCGGCGTGGCAGCCGGCGCCGCAGCGGTGGCAGCAGCAGCAGCCGGCTGCGCCGCCTCGCCGCTGGCTTCCACTTCCAGCAGCACCGAGCCTTCACTCACCTTGTCCCCGAGCTTGACCCGCATGGCCTTGACCACACCGGCCGCGCTGCTCGGAATCTCCATGCTCGCCTTGTCGCTCTCCACCGTCACCAGCGACTGATCCACCGCAATCGTGTCGCCGGGTTTGACCAGCACCTCGATCACTTCCACATCCTTGAAGTCCCCGATGTCGGGAACCTTGACCTCGACGACGGCCATTTGCGTTTCTCCTCGTCTCGTTGTTGTCGGCGGTCGTTCAGGCGTAGAGCGAGAACGCTTTTTCGGTGTCGATGCCGTATTTGGCAATCGCCTCGGTCAGCTTGGCCGCAGGCAGCGCGCCTTCATCGACCAGTCCGCGCAGCGCGGCCAGCACGATGTAGTGGCGGTCGATTTCGAAATGCCGCCGCAATTCGGTGCGGGTGTCGGAGCGGCCAAAGCCGTCGGTGCCGAGCACGCGGTAGTTGCGGCCTTTGGGCAGGAAGGGCCGGATCTGCTCGGCGAACAGCCGCACGTAATCGGTGCTGGCGACCACCGGGCCGGGATGGCTGGCGAGTTGCTGGGTGACGAAGGGCACGCGCGGGGTTTCGGTGGGATGCAGCAGATTCCAGCGCTCGGTGGCCTTGCCGTCGCGCGCCAGTTCGTTGAAGCTCGGGCAGCTCCACACATCGGCGGCCACGCCCCAGTCGGCCTCAAGCAGTTCCTGCGCCGCCAGGCTTTCGCGCAGAATCGAGCCCGAGCCAAGCAGTTGCACGCGGTTCTTGACCTTGGCCTTTCCGGGCTTGAACAGATACATGCCCTTGAGGATCTGCTCCTCGGTGCCCGGCTGCAGCCCGGGCTGAGCGTAGTTTTCGTTGAGCACGGTCAGGTAGTAGAAAACGTCTTCCTGGTTTTCGACCATGCGCTTCAGACCCGCGTGCAGGATCACTGCGACCTCGTGGGCGAAAGTCGGGTCGTAGCTGATGCAGTTGGGCACGTTGGCCGCCATCACCTGGCTGTGGCCGTCCTCGTGCTGCAGACCCTCACCGTTGAGGGTCGTGCGCCCCGAGGTGCCACCCAGCAGAAAGCCGCGCGCCAGCATGTCACCTGCGGCCCAGATCAGGTCGCCGATGCGCTGGAAGCCGAACATCGAGTAGAAGATGTAGAACGGGATCATGATGCGATTGCTGTGCGAATAGCTGGTCGCCGCAGCAATCCACGAGCTGATGCCGCCCGCCTCGGTGATGCCCTCCTGCAGAATCTGCCCGGCCTTGTCCTCGCGGTAATACATCACCTCACCGCGATCGACCGGGGTGTACTTCTGCCCTTCCGGCGCGTAGATGCCGATCTGCCGGTACAGCCCCTCCATGCCGAAGGTGCGGGTTTCGTCGACCAGGATGGGCACGGCGCGCGGGCCCAGCGTCTTGTCGCGCAGCAACTGGTTGAGGCAGCGCACATACGCCTGGGTGGTGGAGATTTCGCGGCCCTCGGCGGTGGGCTCGAGAACCGGCTGGAAGATTTCCTTCAGGTCGGGAATGACGAAGTGCTCGTCGGCCTTTTCGCGCCGCTGCGGCAGAAAACCGCCCAGCGCCTTGCGCCGCTCGATCAGGTATTTCATTTCCGGCGTGTCGTCGGCCGGCTTGAAAAACGGCAGCTTGGGCAGCTCGTGGTCGGGGATGGGGATGTTGAAGCGGTCGCGGAACTCGCGGATGTCCTCGTCGGTGAGTTTTTTCACCTGGTGCGCGACGTTGCGCGCCTCAGCCGCACGGCCCATGCCGTAGCCCTTGATGGTCTTGACCAGGATGACCGTCGGCCCGCCCTGGTGGTTGGCCGCGGCGTGGAACGCGGCGTAGACCTTCTGCGGGTCGTGGCCGCCGCGGTTGAGGCGCCAGATGTCCTCGTCGCTCATGTGCTCGACCATCTTGAGCAGCCGCGGGTCGCGGCCGAAGAAATGCTTGCGCACGAAGGCACCATCGTTGGCCTTCATCGCCTGATAGTCGCCATCGAGCACGTCCATCATCACCTGACGCAGGATGCCGTCCTTGTCGCGCGCGAGCAGCGGGTCCCAATACGAACCCCAGATCAGCTTGATCACATTCCAGCCGGCGCCGCGGAAATCGGCCTCGAGCTCCTGGATGATCTTGCCGTTGCCCCGCACCGGGCCGTCCAGACGCTGCAGATTGCAGTTGACGACGAACACCAGGTTGTTCAGCTTTTCCCGCGCGGCCAGGCCGATCGCGCCCTTGGCCTCAGGCTCGTCCATTTCGCCATCACCGCAGAACGCCCAGACCTTGCGCTTGGCGGTATCGGCCAGGCTGCGCGCGTGCAAGTATTTGAGGAAACGGGCGTGGTAGATCGCCATGATCGGCCCCAGCCCCATGCTGACCGTGGAGAACTGCCAGAAGTTGGGCATCAGCTTGGGGTGCGGGTAGCTCGACAGCCCCTTGCCCTCGACCTCCTGGCGGAAGTGTGCGAGCTGGTCTTCGGTCAGGCGCCCTTCCATGTAGGCACGGGCGTAGATGCCGGGCGAGCTGTGGCCCTGGAAAAAAATCAGGTCGCCGCCGTGCTCGGCAGTCGGCGCGTGCCAGAAGTGGTTGAAGCCCGTGCCGTACATCGTCGCCACCGAGGCGAACGAGGCCATGTGACCGCCCAGATCGCCGCCATCGGCCGGGTGCAAGCGGTTGGCACGCACCACCATCGCCATGGCGTTCCAGCGCATGTAGGCACGCAGCCGCTCCTCGATTTCCAGATTGCCGGGGCTGCGCGCTTCCTCATCGGGGGGGATGGTGTTGACGTAGGCGGTATTGGCGGAAAATGGCATGTCCACGCCGTGCTGCCGCGCCTCGTCGATCAGGGTTTCGAGCAGACTGTGCGCCCGGCCCGGGCCTTCGGTTTCGATCACCGCGCGCAGAGCGTCGAGCCATTCGCGGGTTTCCTGCGGGTCGCCGCCAGCGGCGTCGGCCAGGGTGTCGGGTGGGTACTTCGGCTGAGCGGACATGAGGTGTCTCCTGACAAGCGGTGTGTTACTCCAGCAGTATGGCTGACATATTTTTGAATCGCAAGAAACGATTTCGCATAACGAAATAATCAGCCTGTTTTCTTGGCCCTCGCGACGGCGCCGAACCCAGAACTGCGCCAGCGCAAGCCGGGCCCGACGCGGCCATCGGCGTGTGACGGGACACGCTCGCGCGCCCCGCCCCGCACTCGCAACATAGACTCGCAGCATGAACCCTGTCGATACCGTGCCCTCCGGCCCTCGCGGCACCGCCCTGCGGCTGTGGCAGCGCGTGCGCGAGGGGCTGCGCGGCAGCGCGTCGGACCGTGTGCTGCTGTTTCTGCCGCTGGTGGTGTTCATCCTGCTGATCGTCGCGATGGCGGCACTGATGCTGTATTCGCAGCAGGCCGATCTGCAGCGCGACAAGGACAATCTGCAGCGCGACAGCGAATGGGCGCAGCAGCGCATCAGCCTGGATCTGACCCTGGCGCAGGATCAGGTGCAGAGCATCGCCAACGATCTGTCGCTGCACGAAGACCGCGCCGCCGCCTTCCGCGCCCGTTCGCTGCGGCTGATGCAGCGCTACCCGCAGGCGCTGATCGTGTTCTACGCCCACATCGACGGGCGGGTGATCTACCGCGCCGAAAACCCCTCGGTGCCACGCGAACAAGGCCCGCGGCTGCTGGGCGACACCCTGCAGCGCGCCGTCAGCCTGCAATTGCTGGCCAAGACCCTGTCGACCCAGCGCAGCGCCTATTCCGAACCGTTTTCCAGCGGCGACGACGGCTGGCTGGTCGAGAGCATGACCCCGGTGATGCGCACCGACGCGGTCGGCGGCGTGGTAGGGGTGATCTACTCGCTGAGCGATCTACTGCGCACCGCGGTGCCGGAAGACCTTACGGCGAACTACGCGGTGTCGCTGCTCGACCAGGGCGGGCATCTGCTGGCCAGCGCGTCGGCGCAGCCCGTGCGCGACAAGGCACTGCAATACCGCGCGCCGCTGCCGCCGTTCGACCCCGGTCTGGTGCTGCAGGTCAGCAGCTACCGCAGCAGCCCGAGCTGGACCACGCGCGGGCTGTACTGGAGCGTGCTGCTGATTTCGGCGCTGACCCTGTGGACCCTGTTCACCAGCTGGAACCAGCTGCGCCAGCGGCTGCGCACCCAGAACGCGCTGACGCGCGAAACCGCGTTCCGCCGCGCGATCGAAAACTCGCTGTCCACCGGCATGCAGGCCGTGGACCTGCAGGGGCGGATCCAATACGTCAACCTGTCGTTCTGCCGCATGACCGGATATGACGAAACCGAGCTGATCGGCTGCACCCCGCCCTACCCCTACGGCAGCGGCCCGCATGGCGCGGAGCTGACCATGGCGATCCAGCAGAGCCTCGACGGCCTGGCCCCGCCCTCGGGCTTTGCCCTCAAACTGCGGCGGCGCAACGGCGGCGAGTTCGACGCCCGGGTCTATGTGTCGCCGCTGATCGACGCGCGCGAACGGCAGACCGGCTGGATCATGTCGGTCACCGACATCACCGAGCCGACCCGCATCCGGCAGGAACTCGCCGCTTCGCACGAGCGCTTCGTCGCCGTGCTCGAAGGGCTGGACGCCGCGGTGTCGGTGATGTCGCTGGGCACCGAGGAACCGCTGTTCGCCAACAAGCTGTATCGACAGTGGTTCGGTGCCTCGGTGCACGGCCACCTGATGCTCAGCGGCGCGCCAGCCGATGGGCCGGCTCGCCACGACGCGACCGACGCGGTGGACGCCTTTGCCGGGCTGCCGGCCGACCACCTGCTCGACGGCCAGACCACCCAGCACGAGGTGCACGTGCCCTCGCTCGACCGCTGGTTCGACGTGCGCCAGCGCTACATGCAATGGGTCGATGGCCGCATCGCGCAACTGCTGATCGCCACCGACATCACCGAACGCAAGCGCGCCGAGGCGCTGGCGCGCCAGCAGGAAGAAAAGGCGCAGATGACCAGCCGGCTGATCACCATGGGCGAGATGGCGTCTTCACTGGCGCACGAGCTCAACCAGCCGCTGACGGCGATCAGCAATTACTGCTCGGGGATGATCGCCCGGGTCAAGACCCACGGCATGGCGCAGCACGAACTGATCGAGGCGCTGGAAAAAACCGGCCGCCAGGCGCAGCGCGCCGCCGCGGTGATCAAGCGGGTGCGCGACTTCGTCAAGAAAAGCGAACCGGCGCGGGTCACCTGCCGTGCGCAGGACATTGTGCGCAACACCCTGGAGCTGGCGGAAATCGAACTCAAGCGGCGCAATGTGCACCTGCTCACCTTCGTCGCACCGGGCATCCCGGCGCTGTATGCCGACCCGATTCTGATCGAGCAGGTGCTGCTCAACCTGCTGCGCAATGCCGCCGAGGCGGTGGACAAGGCGCAGCGCAAAGGCAACCAGCGATCGATCGAGCTGCGGGTGCTGGCCGACGATCGGGTGGTGACCTTTGCCGTCAAGGATCACGGCACCGGCATCGACGAGCAGGTGATGGCGCATCTGTTCGAGGCGTTCTACTCGACCAAGGCCGAGGGGCTGGGCATCGGCCTGAACATCTGCCGCTCCATCGTCGAGTATCACCAGGGTCGGCTGTGGGCGGAGAATTACTACAATGAGGCTGGCCTCGTCGAAGGCTGCGTGTTTCGCTTCACCCTGCCGCTGAGCCCGTCATCCACGCCGCAGCCCAGGCCGCCCGCCGCGCAGCCGGACTTTCTGTCCTCCCGCTTCTAGCCCCGACGCCCCTCGCTCCCGCCCATGAAATCTGCAAGCAAAGGCACCGTCTACGTGGTCGATGACGACGAAGCCGTGCGCGACTCGCTGCAATGGCTGCTCGAAGGCAATGATTACCGCGTGCGCTGCTTCGACTCGGCCGAGGGCTTTCTCGCCCGCTTCGAGCCGCGAGAGCCGGCCTGCCTGATCGTCGACGTGCGCATGCCCGGCATGAGCGGGCTGGAACTGCAGGACGAACTGGCGCGGCGCGGCTGCACCATGCCGCTGGTGTTCATCACCGGCCACGGCGACGTGCCGATGGCGGTCAACACCATGAAAAAGGGCGCGGTCGATTTCATCGAAAAGCCGTTCAACGAAAACGTGCTGCGCGACCTGGTCGATCGCATGCTGCAGAAAGCCCGGCTCGACGCCGAACAGCAGCAGGCCGCGGCCAGCCGCGAAGCGCTGCTCGGCCGGCTGACAGCGCGCGAATCGCAGGTGCTCGAACGCATCGTCGCCGGCCGGCTGAACAAGCAGATCGCCGACGATCTGAGCATCAGCATCAAGACCGTCGAAGCGCACCGCGCAAACATCATGGAAAAGCTGGGCGTGAGCACTGTGGCCGATCTGCTCAAAATCGCGCTGGGTTCGCCGCGCTGAAACCCTGAGGCCAAGCCGCGGCCATTTCGCTGAACCGCGCCGCTTTGCCCCATCTCACCCGACCGCGCGCCGACCGATTCTTTCCTCGACTTCTCCGCCGCCACGCCCGCCATCCGCGCGGGCGTGTGTTTCTCCGCGATCCGCTCAACCTGCCGCACCCACCATGACCGCCCAACGCATCGACGGCCTTGCCCTGTCTGCCCAGATCCGCGCCGAAGTCGCGCGCCGCGCCCACGCCTGCAGCGAACACGGCCATGCGCCCGGGCTGGCGGTAGTGCTGGTCGGCGACAACCCGGCCAGCCAGGTCTATGTGCGCAACAAAGTGCGTGCCTGCCAGGAGGCGGGCATCCGCTCGGTGCTCGAACATTACCCGGCCGATTTCAGCGAAGCGGCGCTGCTCGCGCGCATCGCCGCGCTCAACGCCGCGCCGGACATTCACGGCATCCTGGTGCAGCTGCCCTTGCCCAGACACATCGACGCGCAGAAAGTCATCGAGGCCATCGCCCCGGAGAAAGACGTCGATGGCTTTCACGTCGCCAGCGCCGGCGCGCTGCTGGTCGGCCGCCCGGGGTTCAAACCCTGCACCCCGTATGGCTGCATGAAAATGCTCGAATCCATCGGCATGACCGATCTGCGCGGCAAGCACGCGGTGGTGGTCGGCCGCTCCAACATCGTCGGCAAACCGATGGCGCTGATGCTGCTGGCGGCCAACGCCACCGTGACCATCGCCCACAGCGGCACTGCCGATCTGGGCGCGGTGTGCCGGCAAGGCGATGTGCTGGTCGCCGCGGTCGGGCGCGAAAAGCTCATCACGGCGGATATGGTCAAGCCCGGCGCGGTGGTCATCGACGTCGGCATGAACCGCAACGCGCAAGGCAAGCTGTGCGGCGATGTGGACTTCGACGCGGTCAGCCAGGTTGCCGGCTGGATCACCCCGGTGCCCGGTGGCGTCGGCCCGATGACCATTGCGATGCTGCTGGTCAACACCCTGGAGGCCTGCGAGCGCGCCGCCGCGGCTGCGGCCTGAGCCCCGCGATTTCTTGCGCTAGGAGACTGCGATGAATCTGCCCGCCGACAACCCGCTGTGCCACTTCGACGGACTGCCCGATTACGCCGCGGTACGCCCGCAGCACATCGAGCCGGCGATGCGGGCGCTGATCGCGCAGGCCGACGCGGTGCTGGCGCAGGTCACCGCCGCCGGCACTCCGGCGACGTGGCACGACGTGGTCGAGCCGCTGGACGTCGCGACCGAACACCTGGGCCGCGCCTGGGGCGTGGTCGGTCACCTCAACGCGGTGGTCGACACCCCCGAGCTGCGCGCCGCCTACAACGCGATGCTGCCCGCGGTGACCGAGTTCTGGACCCGTCTGGGGCAGGACGAAGGATTGCTGCGCCAGTATCAGGCGATCCGCGACGGTGATGAATACGCCCGCCTGACGCCGACCCGCCAGCGCATCATCGACCACGCGCTGCGCGACTTCCGCCTCGGCGGCGCGCTGCTGCAGGGGCGCGATCGGGTGCGGTTCGCGCAGATCCAGGAACGCCTGGCCGCGCTGAGCCAGACCTTTTCCGAGCATGTGCTCGACGCCACCGCCGCGTATGCCGAATTCGTCGGCGAGGAGGAGGTCGATGGCCTGCCGCCCGATGCGCTGCAGGCCGCGCGCGAAGCCGCCGCGCGCGACGGCCGCGCCGGCTACAAGTTCACCCTGCACTACCCGTCGTACATGCCGGTGCTGCAGCATGCCGAGCACCGGCCGCTGCGCGAGCTGCTCTACCGCGCCTACGTCACCCGCGCCAGCGAGCTGGGCGACCCGGCGTTCGACAACTCGGCGGTGATGGCCGAAATCCTCGAACTCCGCGCCGAGGAAGCCCGGCTGCTCGGCTACGCCAACTACGCCGAAGTGTCGCTGGTGCCCAAGATGGCGCAGACCCCGGCCGAGGTCATGCACTTTCTGCGCGACCTGGCCGCTCGCGCCCGCCCCTACGCGCAGCGCGACCTCGACGATCTGCGCGACTTCGCCCGCAGCGAGCTGGGGCTGGACGACCTGCAGGCCTGGGACATCGCCTGGGCCTCGGAAAAGCTGCGGCAAAAACGCTACGCCCTGTCGGAGCAGGAAGTGCGGCAGTACTTCACCCTGCCGACGGTGATGGCCGGTCTGTTCCGGGTGATCGAAACCCTGTTCGGCGTGGCGATCCGCGAGCAGCCCGACGCGCCCGGGCGCTGGCACCCTGACGTGCAGCTCTATCGCATCGAAGCCGCCGGCGGCGAGCTCGTCGGCCAGTTCTACGTCGACCTCTACGCCCGCGACGGCAAGCGCAGCGGCGCATGGATGGACCACGTGCGCGCCCGCTGGCGCGCGCCCGACGGGACCCTGCAGACCCCGGTGGCCACGCTCACCTGCAACTTTCCGTCGCCGGTCGGCGGCAAGCCGGCGCTGCTCAGCCACGACGATGTGCAGACCCTGTTCCACGAATTCGGCCACGGCCTGCACCACATGCTCACCCGGGTCGACGATCTGGCGGTGTCGGGCATTTCCGGGGTCGAGTGGGACGCGGTCGAGCTGCCCAGCCAGCTGATGGAAAACTTCTGCTGGGAGTGGGACGTGCTGCGCTTTCTCACCCGGCATGTGGACAGCGGCGAGCCGATGCCACGCGCGCTGTTTGACCGCATGATCGCCGCGAAGAACTTCCAGTCCGGGCTGCAGACCCTGCGCCAGGTCGAATTCGCGCTGCTGGACATGCGGCTGCACTGCGAACTGTCCACCTTCACCCCGCAGGCGATCGCGGCGATGGTGCAGGCAAACCGCGACGAGGTCGCGGTGCTGCAGCCGCCGCCGTTCAACCGCTTCGCCCACAGCTTCAGCCACATTTTTGCCGGCGGTTATGCCGCCGGGTATTACAGCTACAAATGGGCCGAGGTGCTGTCGGCCGATGCCTACGCCCGCTTCGAGGAGGAAGGCCCGCTGAACCCTGCGGTTGGCGCCAGCTATCGCGACAGCATTCTGGCCGTCGGCGGCAGCAAGCCGGCGATCGACGCCTTCAAGACCTTCCGTGGCCGCGCGCCAACGATAGACGCCCTGCTGCGCCACAACGGCATGGCCGGCCGCGCCTGATCGCGGCACAATCGCAACGCCCTCCCGTTCGATCGCCCCGCCTCATGTCCTGCCCCGCACTGCTTCGTCATTCCTTGCTCCGCCGTGGCCTGCTCGCTGCGCTGCTGCTGGCGGCCAGCGCTCCGGCCTGGGCCATCTACAAAATCGTCGGCCCCGACGGCCAGGTGACGTTTTCCGACATGCCGCCATCCACCCCGGGCAAGGACAAGGTGCAGCCGCTGTCGGCCTCGGGCCAGTCCCAGCCCGACACCAGCCGCCTGCCCGCCGCGCTGCGCGAGGCCACGCGCAAATACCCGGTGACCCTGTACGTCACCCACGACTGCCCGGCGTGTGATGCAGGACGCAAACTGCTGCAGGAACGCGGCGTGCCGTTCAGCGAGCGCACGGTCAACACCCCGGCCGACATCGAGGCCTACAAAAAGCTGGCGGGCGACGATCTGCGCATGCCGCGGCTGGCGCTGGGCAGTACCCGGCTGAGCGCGGGCTTCAGCGCAGAAAGCTGGAACAACGCGTTAGATGCCGCCGGCTACCCGAGCAAAAACGAACTGCCCAAGGGCTACGCCCAGCCGGCGCCGCAGCCGCTGGCCCCGCCCAAGGTCGAAGCACCGAAGGCGTCCGAGCCTGCGGGGAGCGCGCTGCCGGCGGTGCCGGTCAAGCCGCCGCCCAATCCCAAGGCGCCGCCCGGCTTCCAGTTCTGAACCGGCACGGCGGGCCAGCCCGGGTCAGACGTAACCGCGCTCCTGCACCCCGTCGGCCGAACCGATCAGCGCGACGTTCGCGCCGCGCAGCGCGAACAGCCCGACGGTCACCACGCCGGGAATCTGGTTGATGCGGGTTTCCAATTCGCGTGGATGGGCGATGTGCAGGCCGTGCACATCGAGAATCACATTGCCGTTGTCGGTGATGAATCCGCTGCGCTCGCGCGGGTCGCCGCCGATGGCGCGCAGCTTGCGCGCCACCAGCTCACGCGCCATCGGGATCACCTCCACCGGCAGCGGAAACCGGCCCAGCACTTCGACCAGCTTGCTGTCGTCGACGATGCAGACAAAGCGGTCGGCCGCTTCGGCGATGATTTTTTCGCGGGTCAGCGCGCCCCCGCCGCCCTTGATCATCGCCCCGCGCGGGTCGATTTCATCGGCCCCGTCGATATAGACCGACAGCCGATCGACGCTGTTGAGGTCGAACACCTCGATGCCGTGGGCACGCAGCCGCGCCGTGGACTGCTCGGAGCTGGACACCGCGCCGCGGATCTGCTGTTTCATGCCGGCCAGCGCGTCGATGAAAAAGTTCACCGTCGATCCGGTGCCTACGCCGATCACTTCGCCTTTCGGCACATGGCGCAGCGCGGCCTCGGCCACGCGTCGTTTGCGTTCGTCTTGCGTCATCTGGAGCTTTCACGAAGAATGGCTGGCCCTCGCAGCCGCGGCGCCCGAAGCGGGCACCCTGCCGTGGCCTTGCGCCATTATCGCCGTGGCGCTTTTCAACGCTCCCGATGCCGCTGCCCTATTCGCTCGTCCGTCCGCTGCTCTTCCGCCTCGAGCCGGAAGTTGCCCACCGCCTGACCCTGCAGGGCCTGCGGCTGGCGCACACCGCGGGCCTGAGTCTGCTCTACGCCAGCGCACCGGTGCGCGACCCGGTGCAGCTGCTGGGGCTGCGCTTTCCCAACCGCGTGGGGCTGGCCGCCGGGCTGGACAAGAACGGCGAAGCGATCGACGCGTTCGCCGCGATGGGGTTCGGCTTTGTCGAGGTTGGCACGGTCACGCCGCGACCACAGCCCGGCAACCCGAGGCCGCGGCTGTTCCGCCTGCCGCAGGCGCAGGCACTGATCAACCGCATGGGGTTCAACAATGCCGGGCTCGACGCTTTCCTGCGCCATGTGCGCCGCAGCCACCGCTCGGTGCCTTTGGGGCTGAACATCGGCAAGAACGCGACCACCCCGGTGGAGCAGGCGCTGGACGACTATCGCCTGGGGCTGCGCGGGGTATATGCGGCAGCCGATTACGTCACCGTCAACATCTCCTCTCCCAATACCCGCAGCTTACGCAGCCTGCAGGACGACGCCGCGCTCAACGCCCTGCTCGCCGGACTGGTGCAGGAGCGCGAGTCGCTGCGCGACCATCACGGCCGCCATGTGCCGATTCTGCTCAAAATCGCGCCCGACCTGGACGATGCCGGCATCGACACCATTGCCGACGCGGTGCATGCGCATGGCATCGACGGGCTGATCGCCACCAACACCACGGTGTCGCGCGAGGCCGTGGCCGGACTGCCGTATGCCGACGAGGCCGGAGGGCTGAGCGGCGCGCCGGTGCGCGAAGCGTCAAACCGGGTGATCCGTCGTCTGCGCAACCGGCTCGGGCGCGATATGCCGATCATCGGCGTCGGCGGTATTCTCAGCGGCGCCGACGCGGTGGAAAAGCTCCGGGCCGGGGCCGATCTGGTGCAGATCTACACCGGGCTGATCTACCGCGGCCCGGCGCTGGTGCGCGAATGCGCGCTGGCGCTGTCCCAGGCCGCGCGCAGCGGGCGCTGAACACAGGCCAGACGTGGTCGCGGCAACGCGCCACCGGTGCTGCGCCCACCAGCCGCGCACAAATGCAGACGCGCCCCGCAGGGCGCGTCATGAATGGCGGCCAGCGCCGCCTGAAGACTGGCTGCGCGTTGCGCGCCAGTGGGGCAAGAATGATTTCGTCGAGGTTTACTTCTGCTTGAGCCGCGTTTTGTTCGCGGTGATGTGTTCGTAGATTTCGCGCGAGCGCTGCGACAGCGGCCGCCCGAACCCCTCGCGCCACGGCGAGGACACCTTGACCTGCGGACGCTTGCGGAAGGTGGACGCGACCTCCTCTGCGTTCTGCATCATCAGATCCCACGGATCGGCTGCCTTCGTGGAACCCGCCGACGTGGTGGCCACGTTCGACTCGTCGAGTTCAACACCGTTGGTTTTGCGTGTGGTTGTCGTCTTTGCCACGGTTACCCTCTGATGGACTGCGGAGCGAAAGTGTGTGCTGCACACCACATGCAGCGCATAAATTCGTCCTGTTGAACACACAAAGATTATATCCGACCGTAAGATTGCGCGCTTTTTTGCCGACGCGATGCGCGGCAGGCCGCGGTGCTCGCGCCCGCTCGCCAGCGGCTCAGGCAAACGCGTCGATGCGCTGCAGAACGGCCTCGCGCGGCAGCAGCGCCAGCGCCGCATCGACCGAGGGCGTCTGCTCGCGCCCGAACACCGCCACACGCAGCGGCATCGCCAGCTGCGGCATTTTCAACCCCTGCTCCTTGAGCACGGCCTTGATCGCCGCGCCGATGTTCTCTGCCGTCCAGTCATCGAGCCCGGCCAGCGCGCCACGCAGCGCAACGAGCGCGGAGAGCGCCGCGGGCTGGCGATGCTTGTCGCGCACTGCATCGGTCGGCACATCGGCGCGGAAAAACATCGCAGCCTGTGCGGCAAGCTCGACCAGGGTGTGTGCGCGATCGCGCAGCAGCGCGCACACCGCGGCCAGGTCGATCGCCGGCTGCGCCGCGGCGTCGACACCCAGCGCCTGCAGATGCGGGGCGACCTGCTTGGCGAGTTCGCCGCCCGGCAACGCGCGCAGGTAATGCGCGTTGACCCAGCGCAGCTTGTCTTCGTTGAACTGCGCCGGCGAGCTGCCGAGATGGTCGAGGTCGAACCAGTCGATGAACTGCTGGCGCGAAAAAATTTCATCGTCGCCGTGCGACCAGCCCAGCCGCGCGAGGTAGTTCACCACCGCATCGGGCAGATAGCCCTCGTCGCGATACTGCAGCACGCTCTTGGCGCCGTTGCGCTTGGAGAGTTTCTCACCCTGTTCGTTGAGCACCGTCGGCAGATGCGCGTAGCGCGGCGGGGTCGCGCCCAGCGCGGCGAAGATGTGCAGCTGCCGCGGGGTGTTGTTGACGTGGTCGTCGCCGCGGATCACATCGGTGATGCCCATGTCGATGTCGTCGACCACCACGCAGAAGTTATAGGTGGGCGTGCCGTCCGGGCGCGCGACCACCAGATCGTCGAGCTCGTGGTTCTGGATGACCACCCGGCCCTTGACCGCATCGTCCCAGCTCACGCTGCCGTCCAGCGGGGTGCGAAAGCGCCACACCGGCTGCACGCTGGCTGGCACGGGCGGCAGCACCTTGCCCGGTTCCGGGCGCCAGGTGCCGTCGTAGCGGGGCTTCTGTTTGGCCGCGAGCTGGCGTTCGCGCAGCGCGTCGAGCTCGGCCTGGCTCATGTAGCAGGGGTAGACGTGGCCGCTCTGCTTGAGCTGCTCGAGCACTTCGCGGTAGCGCGCCATGCGCTGCATCTGAAAAAACGGCCCCTCGTCGTAGTCCAACTCCAGCCATTGCATGGCTTGCAGGATGACCTGCACCGCGGCTTCGCTCGACCGTTCGGTGTCGGTGTCTTCGATGCGCAGAATGAAATCGCCGCGGTGATGGCGGGCAAAGGCCCAGGGATAGAGCGCGGAGCGGATATTGCCCAGGTGGATGAATCCGGTCGGACTGGGAGCGAAGCGGGTGCGCACGCGGCGGTTGGCGGAACTCATGGAAGCATCGGCAAGTCGGCAAGGCGCAAAACGCGCAACGGAAAAAGACTCAAAGGGAATCGAGACCGCGGGCCAGATCGGCCTGCAGATCGCGCACATCCTCCAGCCCAACGGCCAGGCGGATCAGCCCCTGGCCGATGCCCGCGGCCTGTCGCTGCTCCTCCTTGAGCCGGCCATGGGTGGTGGTGGCCGGGTGGGTGATGGTGGTCTTGGTATCGCCGAGGTTGGCGGTGATCGAACACACCCGGGTATGGTCGATCACATGAAAGGCGCGCTGCCGCGCCTGCTCAGGGCTGCCCGCGCGCAGTTCGAACGACAGCACCGCGCCGCCGCCCTTTTGCTGCCGCAGCGCCAGCGCGTGCTGCGCATGGCTGGGGAGAAAGGGGTAGTGCACCCGCGCGACGGCCGAGTGCGACTGCAGCCACTGCGCTACATGCAGCGCGCGCTCGCTGTGCGCCTGCATGCGCAGCCCCAGGGTCTCCATGCCCTTGAGCGCAACCCAGGCGTTGAACGGCGACAGCGACAGCCCAGCGCTGCGCTGCACCGCGAGCAGCCGGTCCTGGATCGGCTCGGCGCGGCCGCAGACGGCGCCGGCGATCACCCGGCCCTGGCCGTCGAGGTGCTTGGTCGCCGAATGCACCACCCAGTCGGCGCCGAAGTCCAGCGGACGCTGCAGCGCCGGGGTGCAGAAGCAGTTGTCCACTGCCAGTTCGGCGCCGTGGGCGTGGGCGATGTCGGCCAGTGCCGCGATGTCGCACAGCTCGGCCAGCGGGTTAGACGGGGTTTCGGCAAACAGCAGCCGGGTATTCGGCCGCATCGCCGCGGCCCAGGCCGCGGTGTCGGTCTGCGAAACAAAGGTGGTCTCGATGCCAAAGCGCGCCAGCTCGCGCCCGAACAGATTGAGGGTGGCGCCAAACGCCCCTTGCGAGCACACCACATGGTCGCCGGCCTGTAACCGCGCCATCGCCAGCAACAAAATTGCACCCATACCGCTGGCGGTGGCGATGCAATCTTCCGCGCCTTCGAGCGCGGCCAGGCGTCGCTCGAAGCTGGACACCGTCGGGTTGGAAAAACGTGAATAGACGAAGCCGTCTTCCTCGCCCGCGAAACGCCGGGCGGCAGTCGCCGCGTCCGGATGCACAAAGCTGCTGGTAAGGAACAGCGCTTCGCTGTGCTCGCCGTACTGGCTGCGCGGCAGCGCTTCGCGCACCGCCAGGGTGTCCAGATGCAGCGGAGGGTCAGCCTCGGTCATGACTCGGCGCCCTCGGACTGCGCGCCCTGCAGGCTCAGGCGGCCACGGTTGGCCGGCTCATCGCCGTTGCGGCACGCGCTGGCGGCTTCGTCGTCGTCGCTGCGAGTGCCGGCGATGTAGCAGCCGTCGAAACACGACGCCTCGAACTCACCGATTTTGGGATTGATTTCACCGATCACCCGTTTCATCGCCGCCAGATCCTGGTAGATCAGCACGTCGGCGCCGATGATCTGCCGCACCTCCTCGACCGTGCGATCGTGCGCAACCAGCTCGGCGGCAGTGGGCATGTCGATGCCGTAGATATTGGGAAAGCGCACTGGCGGCGCGGCCGACGCCAGATAGACTTTGCGCGCCCCGGCTTCACGCGCCATCTGCACGATTTCGCGCGAGGTGGTGCCGCGCACGATGGAATCGTCGACCAGCAGCACATTGCGTCCGGCAAACTCCTGGCCGATGGCGTTGAGCTTTTGCCGCACCGATTTTTTGCGCACCGCCTGACCGGGCATGATGAAGGTGCGTCCGACATACCGGTTTTTGACAAAGCCCTCGCGGTAGGGACGGCCAATCTTGTGCGCGAGCTGCATCGCCGATGGGCGGCTGGATTCGGGAATCGGGATGACCACGTCGATTTCGCTTGGCGGCAGGGTGGAGATCACCCGCTGCGCCAACGTCTCGCCCATGCGCAGCCGGGCGCGGTAGACCGAAATGCCGTCGATCACCGAGTCGGGTCGCGCCAGGTAGACGTATTCGAAAATGCAGGGGTTGAGCTGCGGGTTTTCGGCGCATTGCTCGAAGGTGGCCATGCCGTCGCGGCTGACGAACACCGCCTCACCCGGCGCGATGTCGCGCTCGAGCGTATAGCCCGTGCCTTCGAGTGCGACCGATTCGCTGGCCACCATCACCTCGCCATCGCCTTGCCGGCCGATACACAGCGGGCGGATGCCATGCGGATCGCGAAACGCCAGCAGCCCGTGGCCGGCGATCAGCGCGACCACTGCGTAAGAGCCGCGCAGCCGCCTGTGCACCGCGCGCACCGCGTTGAAGATGTCGGCCGTGGACAGCGGCAGCCCGTGGGTGACGCGCTCGAGCTCGTGCGCCAGCACGTTGAGCAGCACCTCGGTATCGGATTCGGTGTTGATGTGACGATGGTCGATCGCGAACAGCTCGCGCTTGAGCTGCACCGCGTTGGTCAGATTGCCGTTGTGCGCCAGCACGATGCCGAACGGCGCGTTGACGTAGAACGGCTGCGCTTCCTCCTCGCTGTCAGCGTTGCCGGCGGTGGGGTAGCGCACCTGGCCGATGCCGTAATCGCCCGGCAGCGCGCGCATATTGCGGGTGCGGAACACATCGCGCACCATGCCCCGCGCCTTGTGCATGAACAGCTTGCTGCCCTGCCCGGTGACGATGCCTGCGGCATCCTGCCCGCGGTGCTGCAACAGCAGCAGCGCGTCATACAGCAGCTGGTTGACCGGCTGCTGCGAAATCACACCGACGATGCCACACATGGAAGCGCTCTCTACGAATCGAAAAAGGGAAGTTCAGCCACCGGCCGCATGATCGGGCAGGCTGGCCGCGAACATCGGCTGCAGCCCCGACAACAGCGATTGCGCGGGGGGAATCAGCACCGCGGTCTGCCACATTTCGGTGTGCACGAGGTCGATACGGGCGCCCAGCGCGACCAGCAGCAGGCACAGCGCGACGCCCTTGATCAGCCCGATGCCCGCGCCCAGGCTGCGATCGAGCAGTCCCAGCCCGGTCGCGCGCACCAGCAGCCGCAGCAGCGTCGCCAGCAGCCCGGCGCCGAGCAGCACCAGCACAAAGCACATCGCATAAGCCGCCAGCAGCCGCATCTGCGGCTGTTCGATCGCCTGAAGATAGGTCGCGGCGATCTGTGGCGCGTAATGCAGCGAGGCCCACACCCCGCCGATCCAGCCGGCGAGCGACACCACTTCGTACACCGCCCCGCGCATCAGGCTGATCAGCGCACTCAACGCGACGACCACGAGCAGAAAGCCATCGAGCGGGCTCACAGCGTCAGCACCGCGGCGTTCACCCCGAGCTGCCGCACCTGCGCCAGCGCCTTGTCGGCCGCTTCACGGCTGGTGAACGGGCCGACGCGAACGCGAATGCGCTTGCCCTGCGCGGTGTCGACCACCTGGGTGTAGGTCGGCAGACCGAGCTTGGCGATCTTCGCGCGAACCTGCTGCGCGGTGTGGCTGTCGGCGTAGGCGCCGGCCTGAACGACGAAGCGATCCTTGGCCGGCGCAGCGTCTTCCGGCGTGGCGGACTTGCCCATCGCCGCCAGCGCCTGCGCTTCCGAAATCTGGTCGGGCTGCTTGCCTTCGAGCGCGGCCAGCGCCGCCCGCGCGCTGTTCACGCCCTTGGGCGGCGGGGCCTTGGCCTCGGCTGCGGGCTTGGCCGGCGCTGCGGCGACGGCAGGCGCGGGTTGTGGCTGCGCCGGCCTG
>CAYMDM010000005.1:0-78468 GCA_964389235.1 uncultured Burkholderiaceae bacterium | reverse complement strand
GACGAGGAAGTGCTCGCCTATCTGCCGCCGGCGTGGATCGGGCAAAACATTTTTTCCTACGCCCAGCATCTGGTGTGCGGCTACACGGTGAACTGCCCCGAGTCGCAGAGCACCGTGGGCATCGACCTGCGCGAAATCGGGCCGACCTACTACTTCGCCCCGCCGCGGGTGTTCGAAGCCACGCTGACCGAAGTGCGGGTGCGCATGGACGACGCCGCGCGACTCAAGCGCTGGCTGTTCGACGCCTGCCTTGCGCTGGCGCAGCGGGTGCAGACCGCGCGCGACACCGGGCAAGCACCACGCCTGGTCGATCGCCTGCTGCACCCGCTGGCCGAGGTGCTGATGCTCGCGCCGCTGCGCAATGTGCTGGGGCTGAGCCGAATCCGCGTGGCCTACACCGCGGGGGAAGCGATCGGGCCGGAGCTGTTTCGCTTCTATCGCGCCATCGGCGTCAACCTCAAGCAGCTTTACGGCTCGACCGAAACCGCGGTGTTCGTGTGCATGCAGCCCGACACCGGGGTGCGCAGCGACACCGTCGGCGTAGCCGCCCCGGGGGTGGAGCTGAAAGTGGCGGACAACGGCGAAATCCTGCTGCGCAGCGCCGGGCTGCTGCGCGAGTACTACCGCAACCCGCAGGCCACCGCCGAAGTGCTGGACGAGGCCGGCTGGTACCACACTGGCGACGCTGGCTGGCTGGAGGGCGACGGCCAGCTGCGCATCATCGACCGCGCCAAGGACGTCTCCAAACTCGCCGACGGCACGCTGTTTGCACCCAAGCTGATCGAAAACAAGCTCAAGTTCTTCCCGGCGATCAAAGAGGCGGTGGCGTTCGGCGCTGGCAGGGATCGGGTGGTGGCGATGATCAACATCGACTTCCCGGCGGTCGGCAGCTGGGCGGAAAAGCGCGGCATTCCCTACACCAGCTACGCCGATCTGGCCAGCAAACCCCAAGTGCTCGATCTGGTGGCCGACTGCGTCGCGCAGGTCAACGCCGATCTGGCCTCCGACGCCCACACCGCGGCGGCGCAGATCCACCGCTTCGCGGTGCTGCACAAGGAGCTCGACCCGGACGACGAGGAGCTCACCCGCACGCGCAAGGTGCGCCGCCGCTTTGTCAGCGAAAAGTACGCGGCCTTGATCGCCGCGCTGTACGCCCCGGCGCAGACCCATTGCCTGCTGCGGGTGCAGGTGCGGTTCGACGATGGCCGAACCGGCACCGTGCAGGGCGATCTGGCGCTGCGCGACGCGCAGGTCTATCCGCGGCTGGCCGCCGCGGCGTAAGCAGGGGAGCAATCGAATGGCAGCCGTGTTGAAACCCACCCCGATGCTCAAGCCGGACGCCCCGCTGCCCGCACCTGCGGCCGAGCCCACGCCGCTGCTGCAACTGCAGGGCATCCACCTGCGCTTTGGCGGCATCAAGGCGCTGCAGGACATCGGCTTCGATGTGCGCCGCGGCGAGGTGCGCGCGATCATCGGCCCCAACGGCGCGGGCAAAAGCTCGCTGCTCAACGTGATCAACGGCGTCTACCAGCCGCAGCAGGGCCAGATCGTGTTCGACGGCCAGCCGCTGCAGCAGATGCGCCCCGGTCGCGCCGCCCGTCTGGGCATCGCCCGCACCTTCCAGAACCTGGCGCTGTTCTCGGGCATGAGCGTGCTCGACAACATCATGGCCGGGCGCAATCTGCACATGCACCGCGGTCTGCTCGCGCAGATGGTGCGGCTCGGGCCCGCGCTGCGCGAGGAGGTCGCGAATCGCCAGGTGGTCGAACGCATCATCGACTTTCTGGAAATCCAGGCGTGGCGCAAGGTGCCGGTCGGGCGCCTGCCCTATGGGCTGCAAAAGCGCGTCGACCTCGGACGCGCGCTGGCAATGGAGCCCAAGCTGCTGCTGCTCGACGAGCCGATGGCCGGGATGAACCTGGAGGAGAAGGAGGACATGAGCCGCTTCATCCTCGAATCCCGCGAAGAGTTCGGCGCCACCATTGTGCTGATCGAGCACGACATGGGGGTGGTGATGGATCTGTCCGACCGCGTGGTGGTGCTCGATTACGGCAAGCAGATCGCCGACGACACGCCCGAGGCCGTGCGCAACAACCCTGAAGTGATCCGGGCCTACCTCGGCACCGCCACGCAACAGGAATGACGCCATGGGATTTCTGATCGAAACGGTGATTGCCGGGCTGATGGCCGGCGTGCTGTATGCGCTGATCGCACTGGGCTTTGTGCTGATCTTCAAGGCCTCGGGGGTGTTCAACTTTGCGCAGGGAGCGATGGTGCTGTTTGCCGCGCTGGCGATGGCGCGGCTGCAGGAGCACATGCCCTGGCCGCTGGCGTTTGCGCTGGCCTTCCTCATCATGGTGGTGCTGGCCTGGCTGATCGAGCGCCTGGTGCTGCGGCATCTGGTCAACCAGCACGGCGTGACCCTGCTGATGGCCACGCTGGGCATCGCCTACTTTCTCGAAGGCCTGGGGCAGATGGTCTGGGGCGACGACATCTACCCGATCAACCTCGGCCTGCCCAAGCAGCCCACCCTGGTGCTCGACAAGGTCATTCCGGGCGGGGTGCTGATCAGCAACGAAGACCTGATCGCGGCGATTTCCGCGGCCGCGCTGGTCGCGCTGCTGACCCTGTTTTTCCAGAAGTCGGGCATCGGCCGGGCGCTGCGCGCGGTGGCCGACGACCACCAGGCCGCGCAGTCCATCGGCATTCCGCTGTCGCGCATGTGGGTCATCGTCTGGGCGATTGCCGGTCTGGTCGCGCTGGTGACCGGGATGATCTGGGGCTCCAAGCTCGGGGTGCAGTTCTCGCTGTCGCTGATCGCGCTCAAAGGGCTGCCGGTGGTGATCCTCGGCGGGCTGACCTCGGTGCCCGGCGCGATCGTCGGTGGGCTGATCGTTGGCCTGGGTGAAAAGCTCGCCGAGGTCTACCTCGGACCGGCGCTGGGTGGCGGCATCGAAAGCTGGTTCGCCTACCTGCTCGCCCTGGTCGTGCTGCTGATCCGCCCGCAGGGGCTGTTTGGCGAACGCATCATCGACCGCGTCTGAACCGGAAAGCACTGTCATGCTCTACCGCGAAAACGGTCAGTTCAAGACCAGCTACGTCAGCGACACGCAGATTTTCCCGATCCGTCAGGATCGCTGGTTCATCGCCGCGTTGCTGGCAGTGGCCTTTGTCGCCGTCCCGCTGCTGGGCTCCGACTACCTGCTGCGCGCGCTGCTGGTTCCGTTTCTGATTCTGTCGCTGGCCGCACTCGGCCTGAACGTGCTGGTGGGCTACTGCGGGCAGATTTCGCTGGGCACCGGCGCGTTCATGGCCGTCGGTGCTTATGCGGCGTTCAACCTGATGGTGCGCATGCCCGGCTTGCCGCTGCTGGTCGCGCTGGTGCTAGCCGGGCTGATCGCCGCCGTCATCGGCATGGTGTTCGGCCTGCCCAGCCTGCGCATCCGCGGGCTGTATCTGGCAGTGGCGACGCTGGCCGCGCAGTTTTTTGCCGACTGGGTGTTTTCCCATGTGCCCTGGCTGACCAACGGCTCGTCCTCCGGCTCGGTCACTGCGCCCAAGCTGCAGGTGTTCGGCGTGGCGATCGACACCCCGGTGAGCAAATACCTGTTCTGCCTGCTCATCCTCTGCGGGGTCGCGCTGGCGGTGAAAAACCTGGTGCGCGGACGCAAGGGGCGGGAATGGATGGCCACACGGGACATGGACGTCGCCGCCAGTGTGATCGGCATTTCTCCGGTGCGCGCCAAGCTCTCGGCGTTTGCCGTCAGCAGTTTCATCACCGGCATCGCCGGCGCGCTGTGGGCCTTCGTTCACCTGGGTTCGTGGGAGCCGGCGGCGTTCAACATTGATCTGTCGCTCAAGCTGCTGTTCATGATCATCATCGGCGGCCTCGGCTCGGTGATGGGCAGCTTTTTCGGCGCCGCGTTCATCGTGCTGCTGCCGATTTTTCTCAATCAGTTGCCCGGGCTGCTCGGCATCCCGGCGTCGACCAGCCTGATCTCGCATCTCGAATTCATGACCTTCGGCGTGCTGATCGTGGTGTTTCTGATCGCCGAGCCGCACGGCATCGCGGCGCTGTGGAACACCGCGAAAAACAAGCTGCGGCTCTGGCCCTTCCCACACTGACGCTTCGACCCGTTCACTTCACTTCGATCCCATCACAACCCACAAAGGAGACCCTCATGAACGCTCTGCGCAAAACGGCCCTCGCCGCGCTCGCCGGCGTGGCGCTCACTGCAAGCCTGTCGGCCAGTCCGGCTTGGTCGCAGGAGAAGGAGCAGTTCTTTCCGGTGCTGGTCTATCGCACCGGGCCTTACGGCCCCAATGGGGTGCCGTGGGCCAACGGCTATGTCGATTACCTCAAGATGATCAACGCCCGCGATGGGGGCATCAACGGGGTGAAGATCACCTGGGAGGAGTGCGAAACCGCGTATGCCACCGACCGCGGCGTGGAGTGCTACGAGCGGCTGAAAAGCAAGGGGCCGACCGGCGCGACCGTGGTACAGCCGCTGTCCACCGGCGTGACCTTTGCGCTGACCGAAAAAGCGCCGAAGGACAAGATTCCGCTGATCACTGCCGGCTACGGGCGCTCGGAGTCGGCCGATGGCGCGGTGTTCAAGTGGAACTTCCCGCTGCTGGGCACCTACTGGACCGCCGCCGACATCATCATGCAGGAGATCACCAAGCGCGAAGGCGGGGCCGACAAGCTCAAGGGCAAGACCATCGCCCTCGTCTATCACGACTCGCCCTACGGCAAGGAGCCGATCGCGATGCTGGAAATGCGGTCGAAGCTGCAGGGCTTCAAGTTCATCAAGCTGCCGGTCACCCACCCCGGCGTCGAGCAGAAAGCCACCTGGCTGCAGGTGCGGCGTGAGCGGCCCGACTACGTGCTGCTCTGGGGCTGGGGCGTGATGAATGCGACGGCGCTCAAAGAAGCCATCGCCACCGCTTATCCGCTGAACCAGATGTACGGCGTGTGGTGGTCGGGCGCTGAGCCCGATGTCAAGGACGTCGGCGAAGCGGCCAAGGGCTACAACGCGCTGGCGATGCAGTACGGTGCGGGCATCGGCAAGGTGCAGCAGGACATCCTGAAACACGTCTACGACAAGAACCAGGGCACGGGGCCGCGCGACTTGGTCGGGCAGGTGCTTTACAACCGCGGGTTGTATTCGGCGATGCTCGCCGTCGAAGGCGTGCGCCGGGCGCAGGAGCAGTACGGCAAAAAGCCGATGACCGGCGAGCAGGTGCGCTGGGGGCTGGAGAACCTCAACCTCAACGAAGCCGCGCTCAAGCGCCTGGGCATCGAGGGCCAGTTGCGGCCGCTGCGCACCACCTGCGAAGACCACATGGGGTCGAGCTGGGCGCGTATGCAGACCTGGGATGGCAGCAAGTGGGTGATGCACGACACCTGGTATCAGGCCGATATGCAGATCATCAAGCCGATGGTGCGCGACGCCGCAGCGCGCTACGCCAAGGAGCACAACATCACCCCGCGCGACTGCGCGAAGGAAATGACCTCGGGCTCCTGATCGCACGGGCCGGCGGGCGTCCTCGCCGGCCCTGATTCCCCCACCGAGCATCTCACCCTCGGAAGTCGAAATGAATCCATCCCCCACGACCTCTCCCGCCCCGCCGATGCTCGACGTGCAGGGCGTGGAGGTGATCTACAACCACGTCATCCTGGTGCTCAAAGGCGTGTCGGTACGTGTCGACCGCGGCAGCATCGTCGCGCTGCTCGGCGGCAACGGGGCGGGCAAGACCACCACCCTGCGCGCGGTGTCTTGCCTGCTGCGCGCCGAGCGCGGCGAAGTCACCAAAGGGCTGATCCAGTTCGAGGGTCGGCGCATCGACCGCGAAGACGCGCCGGCGCTGGTGCGGCAGGGCATCGTGCAGGTGATGGAAGGCCGCCACTGCTTCGCCCACCTGACCATCGAGGACAACCTGCTCGCCGGCGCCTACAGCCGGCGCGACGGCAAGGCCGCGATCCGCGATTCCCTGGACAAGGTCTACAGCTACTTTCCGCGGCTGAAAGAACGCCGGCGCAGCCAGGCGGCCTACACCTCCGGCGGCGAGCAGCAGATGTGTGCGATCGGCCGTGCGCTGATGGCCAACCCCAAGCTGATCCTGCTCGACGAGCCGTCGATGGGGCTGGCCCCGCAAGTGGTCGACGAGGTGTTTTCGATTGTGCGCGAGCTCAACCAGCGCGAAGGCACGACCTTTCTGCTGGCCGAGCAGAACACGGCTATGGCGCTGCGCTACGCCGACCGCGGCTACATCCTGGAAAACGGTCGCGTGGTGCTCGACGGTTCGGCGTCCGACCTGGCCGCCAACGACGACGTGCGCGAGTTTTACCTCGGCCTGGCCGACAAGGGCCAGCGCTCGTTCCGCAATGTGCGCAGCTACCGGCGCCGCAAACGCTGGTTGAGCTGATTTTTCCCGCCCCTGCTTCCCCCGCCCGCACGAAAGGACGGTCATGGTCGATCTGCCTCCCGATGAGCCCTTCGACGCCCGTGAAACCCGGCCGCCGGCCGAGCGCAGCGCGGCGTTCTGGGCCGCGCTGCAGCAACTCGCCGCTCACGCCAAGGCCCATGCCCCCGCATGGGCCGAGCGGCTGGCCGGCGTGGATCCACGCGATGTCGACAGCCCCGCAGCACTGGCGCGCCTGCCGGTGCTGCGCAAAAGCCAGTTGCTCGAACGCCAGCGCGCAAGCCGCGAGGCCGGCGGCGATATGTTCGCCGGCTTTGCCACGGTCGGCTGGAATGGCCACCAGCCACACGCCGCCACGCCGGCGCGGGTGTTCGCTTCGCCCGGGCCGATTTACGAGCCGGAGGGCGCGGGCAGCGACCCGTGGCGCATGGCGCGCGCGCTGCACGCCGCCGGGCTGCGGCGCGGCGAACTGCTGCACAACAGCTTTGCCTACCACTTCACTCCGGCCGGGGCGATGCTCGAAGGTGGCGCGCACCGGCTGGGCTGCGCGGTGTTTCCCGCGGGAGTCGGCAACACCGAGCAGCAAGTGCGGGCGCTGGCCGACCTCGGCGCCCAGTGCTATGGCGGCACGCCATCGTTTCTCGGCATTCTGATCGAGCGCGCCGATGCGCTGGGCATCGCGCTGCCGGCGCTGCGCAAGGCCGTGGTGTCGGGCGAGGTGCTGGAAGACGCGCTGCGCCAGCGGCTGGCCGCGCGCGGCATCGCGGTGACGCAGTGCTACGCCTCGGCCGATGTCGGGTTGATGGCGTATGAAACCCGCTCGGGGCTCGGGCTGGTCGTCGATGAAGACGTGTATCTGGAAATCGTCGGCCCAGACGACCAGCCGCTGCCCGATGGCGAAGTCGGCGAGGTCGTGGTCACGGTGCTCAACCCGGCGTATCCGATGATTCGCTTCGGCACCGGCGATCTGTCGCGCATCCTGCCCGAATCGCGCAGCCAGCCGCTGCCTTGCGGGCGCACACAATTGCGCATCGCCGGCTGGATGGGCCGCGCCGACCAGGCCACCAAGGTGCGCGGGCTGTTCATCCACCCGCAGCAGATCCACGACATCGTGCGCCGTCATCCCGAGGTCAGGCAGGCGCGGGTGGAGATTTCCCGCCGCGACGGTGAGGACGAACTGCGGCTGTTCTACCTGGCCGACGCCGAATCTCCCCAACTTGGCAGCGCGCTGCAACAGTCGGTGCGCGACCACACCAAGCTGCGCGCCGAAGTCGTGTGGCAGCCAGCCGGGCAATGGCCGGCGGAGGCACCGACCATCGTCGATCTGCGCCGCGGCCCGTCCTAGCGGCACAATGCCGGGCTTCATTGACAACCCGAACAGCACACCATGCCCGGCCCGACCGTCGATTTCTGGAACGAACGCTTTCGCACTGGCACAACGGGCTGGGATCGCGGCGCGGTGCATCCCTGGCTGCGGCAGCAGATCGACAGTGGGGCCTTGCAGCCCTGTCGCATCCTGGTGCCCGGGTGCGGCGCCGGACACGAGGTACTGGCGCTGGCCGCAGCAGGCTTTGACGTCACCGCGCTGGACTACGCCGACGAGGCGGTGCAGCGCGTTCGCGACCGGCTTGCAGCTGCCGGTGTTCGCGCCGAAGTGGTGCAGGCCGACGTGCGGCAGTGGCAGCCCGCGCAGCCGTTCGACGCGGTGTGGGAGCAGACCTGTCTGTGCGCCCTTTACCCGGACGACTGGCCGCGCTACGGCGCGCAACTGCATCGCTGGCTGGCGCCGGACGGCCGGCTGCATGTGCTGTTCATGCAGGTGCCGCGACCGGGCGCGGCCCAGGGCTGGGTCGAAGGCCCGCCGTATCACTGCGACATCAACGCGATGCGCGCGGTGTTTCCGGCGACGCACTGGCGCTGGCCCAAGCCGCCCTACGCGCAGATTGCGCACGGCGATGGCCCGCAGTTCGAGCTCGGGCTGGTGCTGGAGCGGGTTTCAGTCTGAGCGGGCCGCGCCCGCGGCGCTGCTGGCTGCCGCCTCGCGCCGCGATTTGACAAGCTTGGGCAAAGCGGCCTGCGGCGCGTGCGAGCCGTTATCAGAAAGTCGAGGCGTCGATGCGTTTGCCGGCCCAGGGTTCGGCCGCCAGTTGCGCAGCAACCGGACGTCGCGCACCTCCACCCCGCCGTAACGCAGGCCGATCACGCCGTCGCGCTCCAGCCGCTGCAGCGCCTGATTCACCCGCTGGCGTGACAGCCCGCAGAACTGCCCGATTTCCTGCTGGGTGATCTGCAGCACGCCGCCGCTGTGCCCGGCCAGCGGATGGAAAAGATGCCGCAAGGTGCGCGCCACCAGCGCATCCGAACCGCCGGGGCCGTCGTCGAGCGCGTGCAGGGTCATCAGTTCCAGCCGGTCGTTGAGCTGGCCGAGGATGAAGCGGTTGAACGCCAGATTGCGGTCGAGCAGCCAGAGAAAGGTGTCGCGTGGCAGCAGCGCCAGTTCGCATGGGCGCAGCGCTCGCGCCTCGTAGCGCCATACGTCGCGCCGCATCAGCGTGCCCTCGCCGAACCAGGCGCCGGCGCCAATGCCCGAGTAGGCCAGCAGCTTGCCGGTGGCCGTCAGCGCGGCAAACTTCGCCAGACCATCCACCAGTCCGACCCAGTGCAGCGCCGGCTTGCCCAGATCCATCAGCGGCTCGCCGACAGTGATTCGTGTGCAGGTGACCTCCGTCGCGACACGATGGCGCTCTCGCGGGGTCAACGCCGTCCACCATCCGCATCGCTCGGCCCAATGTGGCCTGCCGTTGTCGCTCTGTCGCATCGCTGCACTCCCCAAGGTCAGCATCTCTGCCGGCGGCATCAGCCGCTTTGCGCACCCCAGCGCCGGGCCGCGCGCTTGCACAAATGGTCAGCGATTCGCGCAGCAATGGCTGTGAACCGATGTAAGGGGCGTGTCCAAAGCCGGCAGGACTCGGCACAAAAAAGGCCCGAACGCCAAGGCGATCAGGCCTGAATAGGGAGAAATTCTAATTCCCGCCCGTTCCGGCGAGACTTTCATTCAAAACGATGGCCGACGGGGAATATCGACGGAAATCAAAAATTCCGTTTACCGCTGCTGCCGCGCAAGCGCCGCTCAGATGCGGAACGATTCCTTGCTCTGCCCGGCATCGACCGCCGACTGCAGCCAGCGCGGCATTTTCCCGCGACCCGACCAGGTTTCGCCGGTCTGCGGATGGCGGTATTTGGGGGCAACCGAAGAACCCTTGGCACTCGAACTGCGGCGGGTGCTCAGGTCGGCCAGGGTAATGCCGAACTCTTCCATTTTCGCGCGAATGTCGGCGATGACACTGGCGATTTCGGCCTTGCGCTGGGCCTCGGCTTGCTGTTTGAGTGCTTCGATCTGGGCTTGCAGTTCTTTATAGCTGGGCATTTCTCTCTCCATTGGGGGTTGAAACGAAGCGCATTATAGGAATATCCAGCTAAAAAGAAACGGGGCGCTGGCGCGCCCCGTTTTCCGCAGGGGATTACTGCCTCATTCGATCGCCTTGGTGATGTCCTCGACGACCTTTTTCGCGTCCCCGAACACCATCAGGGTTTTGTCCATGTAGAACAGCTCGTTGTCCAGTCCGGCATAACCGGCGGCCATCGACCGCTTGTTGACGATCACGGTCTTGGCTTTATAGGCCTCGAGGATCGGCATGCCGGCAATCGGGGATTTCGGGTCGTTTTTCGCTGCCGGGTTGACCACGTCGTTGGCACCGAGAATCATCGCCACATCCGCCTGAGCGAATTCGGGGTTGATGTCCTCCATTTCATAAACCTGGTCATACGGCACCTCGGCCTCGGCCAGCAGCACGTTCATATGTCCCGGCATGCGGCCAGCGACCGGGTGAATCGCATATTTCACGTCCACGCCCAGCGCGGTGAGTTTGGCCGCCATTTCCTTGACCGCGTGCTGCGCCCGCGCCACGGCCAGACCATAACCCGGGACGATGATCACCCGCTCGGCGTTGGACAGCAAAAAGGCCGCATCTTCGGGGCTGCCGCTTTTGACCGTGCGCTGCACCGCGTTTTCGGCGGCAGCACCAGCCTCAGTGCCGAAACCGCCGAGAATCACACTGATGAACGAGCGGTTCATCGCCCGGCACATGATGTAGCTCAGAATCGCACCGGACGAGCCGACCAGCGAACCGGCGATGATCAGCATATTGTTTTCCAGCGAAAAACCGATGCCCGCCGCAGCCCAGCCCGAATAACTGTTGAGCATCGACACCACCACCGGCATGTCGGCACCGCCGATCGGGATGATCATCAGCACGCCCAGCGCAAACGCCAGCGCCATCATGATGATGAACGGCGTCCACTGCGCGGTGGCCCAGAACCAGATGCCGCAGGCAATCGCCGCCAGCGCAATCAGCAGATTGAGCCAGTGCTGCCCGGCAAAGCGCACCGGCGCACCCTGGAACAGGCGGAACTTGTAGCGGCCAGATAGCTTGCCGAAGGCGATCACCGAGCCGCTGAACGTGACCGCACCGACGATGGTGCCGATGAACAGCTCGATGCGGTTGCCCTGCGGCAAGGCGTCGCCGGCCTGCGCAACCAGCCCGAAGGCGTGCGGCTCGGCCACTTCGGCCACCGCAATGCACACCGCGGCAAGGCCGATCATGCTGTGCATGAAGGCCACCAGCTCGGGCATCTTGGTCATCTGCACCCGGTGCGCCATGGTCGCGCCGATCGCGCCGCCGACCACCAGGCCGAGCAGCACATAGCCCAGCCCTTCGGCCCCGGATTCGCCACCGATTTTGATGATCAGCGCCACCGTGGTCAGCACGGCAATCGCCATGCCGACCATGCCGAACAGATTGCCGCGCCGGCTGGTGACGGGGTGAGACAGGCCCTTGAGCGCCTGGATGAAGCACACTGCTGCGAGCAGATACAGCAGGGTGACGAGGTTCATGCTCAGGGTCATTGCCCGCTCCCTTCCGCTTCAGTCTTGCGGTCTTTTTTCTTGAACATCGCCAGCATGCGGCGGGTGACCAGAAACCCGCCAAAGACATTGACCGCGGCCAGCGCCACGGCCAGCACGCCCATGACCTTGCCCAGCGGGGTGGTGGTCAGCGCCGCGGCGAGCATCGCACCGACGATGATGATGGCGGAAATCGCATTGGTCACGGCCATCAGCGGGGTGTGCAGCGCCGGGGTGACGTTCCAGACCACGTGATAACCGACGTAAATGGCCAGAACGAATATGGTGAAGTTGATCACCAAGGGGGAAATGTCATGCATGGATGAAAACTCCTGCGGAATGACGCGCCCGGCTCAGGCGGCGCGGGTGACGGCGCCGTCGGCCGTGACCCGGCAGGCGGCGACGATGTCGTCTTCCAGATTGATGACCAAGCCCTTTTCCTTGTCGAGAATGAGCTTGAGAAAGTCCAGCACATTGCGCGCGTAGAGTGCGCTGGCGTCGGCCGCAACCATCGCCGGCAGATTGGTGGGCCCGAGAATCGTCACCCCGCCGACCTGCACCACTTCATCGGGCCGGGTCAGCGGGCAGTTACCGCCCTGCGCGGCAGCCATGTCGACGATCACCGACCCCGGTTTCATGGTGCGCACCATGTCCTCGGTGACCAGCACCGGCGCGCGCCGCCCCGGAATCAGCGCGGTGGTAATCACCACATTGGCCTGTTTGATGCGCTCGGCCACCAGCGCGGCCTGCCGCTCCATCCACGCCTTGGGCATCGGCCGCGCGTAGCCGCCGACACCCTGGGCGATTTCGCGCTCTTCGTCGGTTTCGAACGGCACGTCGATGAACTTGGCGCCGAGCGACTCCACCTGCTCCTTCACCGCCGGGCGCACATCGCTGGCCTCGATCACGGCGCCCAGCCGTTTGGCCGTGGCAATCGCCTGCAGCCCGGCAACCCCGGCGCCGAGGACCACCACCCGCGCGGCCTTGACCGTGCCCGCCGCCGTCATCAGCATCGGGAAAAACCGCTGATAGTGATGCGCGGCCAGCAGCACGGCCTTGTAGCCGGCGATGTTGGCCTGGCTCGACAGCACGTCCAGACTCTGCGCGCGGGTGGTGCGTGGCGCGGCCTCCAGCGCAAACGCGGTCACCCCGGCGGCGGCCATCTGCTGCAAGCCCTCGGTGTTGAACGGCTCGAGCATGCCCACCAGCACCGCGCCTTGTTTCATCTGCGCCAGATCGGCCTGCGGCGGGCGGCGCACCGTCAGCACCATGTCGCAGCCCAGGGTGTCGGCATGGCTGCCGATGCTGGCGCCGACGGCGATGTACTGATCATCGGGGGCATCGGAACCTTCGCCCGCCCCGGCTTCGACGACCACCGCGTGCCCCTGCCCCACCAGCTTTTTCACCGTCTCGGGGGTTGCCGCCACCCGCGGCTCGCCCCAGCCCCTCTGTGAGGGAATTCCGATGCGCATGGAATGCTTCTCCTGAGTGTTGTTCGACTTCGCGCCGCAGGCGCCGCGGCGCCGATATTGTGACCAATTGCTGCAAGCTGCCGGGTCTGCTGCGATGCGAGAAGGTAAATTGTCCACCGAAACCGCCCGCCGTGCCGCCCGCGGCATGGCAACATCGCGGCAAAACACCTTGACCCTGCCCGCTGCCATGTCCCTTTCGCCGCCTCCCGCCTCGCCTGCCTCCTCCTCTGCGCCTCTGCCCGAGACATCGCCCGCCGCCCGCCCGCGGGTGACCGTCGCCGCCATCGTGCTGCGCGGCTCGTCGGTACTGCTGGTCGAGGAACACACCCGGGACGGGCTGCGGCTGAACAACCCGGCCGGGCATCTCGAAGCCGGAGAAAGCCCGCTGCAGGCCGTGGTGCGCGAAGTGCGGGAAGAAACCGGCCGCGTGTTCACCCCGCAGGCGTTTCTCGGGGTTTATCTCGCCCGACATACCAGCGCCAGCGGCCTGTTCAGCTCGGTGCGGCTGGCGTTCACCGGCACGGTGAGCGAGCCCGACCCGGGCGCGGTGCTCGACACCGGCATCGTGCGCGACCTGTGGCTGGACGTCGATGCGGTCGAGTCCGCGCACGCCCGCCTGCGCACCCCGCTGGTGCTGGCCTGCCTGCGCGACGCACGGGCCGGGCGTGTGTTCCCGCTGGACCTGATCCACTGCGATCCGTCGATTTACGACCTTCCGCCGGGCTGAACGCCAGCAGCAGCGAGGTCAGCTGCGCGTTTCTACAATGCGCCGCCATGAGCAAACCCTCGCGTGGCACGGTGGTCGTCGGCATGTCCGGCGGCGTGGATTCCTCGGTGTCGGCGTGGCTGCTCAAACAGCAGGGGTATGAAGTCGTCGGCCTGTTCATGAAAAACTGGGAAGACGACGATGACGACGAATACTGTTCCACCCGGCAGGACTGGCTCGATGCGGTGAGTGTGGCCGACCGCATCGGCATCGACATCGAAGCGGTGAATTTCGCCGCCGAATACAAAGACCGCGTGTTCGCCGAATTCCTGCGCGAATATTCCGCCGGCCGCACGCCGAATCCCGATGTGCTGTGCAACGCTGAAATCAAGTTCAAGGCGTTTCTCGACCATGCGATGCGGCTGGGCGCCGAAAAAATCGCCACTGGACATTACGCTCGGGTGCGCGAAACCGACCGGGGTTTCGAGCTGCTGCGCGGTCTGGACGCGAACAAAGACCAGAGCTACTTTCTTCACCGGCTCAACCAGGCGCAACTGGCGCGCACCCTGTTTCCAGTCGGCGAGCTGGAAAAACCCCGGGTGCGGGCGATTGCCGAGCAGATCGGGCTGCACAACGCGCGCAAAAAGGATTCGACCGGCATCTGTTTCATCGGTGAACGGCCGTTTCGCGAGTTTCTGTCGCGTTACCTGCCCACCCGCCCCGGGCCTATGAAAACCCCGGACGGTCGCACCGTCGGTGAACACCTTGGGCTTGCCTTCTACACCCTGGGTCAGCGCAAGGGCATCGGCCTGGGCGGCAGCAAAAACGGCTCGGGCGAACCGTGGTTCGTCGCCAGCAAAAACCTTGCCGAAAACACTTTGATCGTCGCGCAGGGTCACGACCACCCGCTGCTGCAAAGCCGCCGGCTATCTGCGATCGAGGCAAGCTGGATTGCCGGCACGGCGCCGGATATCGATCGGGTTTATGGCGGTAAAACCCGCTATCGCCAGGCCGATGCCGCGTGCCGGCTGCTCGGCGGGGCTGGTGCGGACAATGCGGCGAGTTTTGAACTGGACTTCGACCAGCCGCAATGGGCAGTGACCCCAGGCCAGTCCGCCGTGCTGTACGACGGCGAGGTGTGCCTGGGCGGGGGCATCATCGACTACGCAGGGTGAACGACGGCGGGCGACTGGGTGTTAGCGGTTGCGGCAAGCCACGCGGACCGGCTGCAGCCCCGGCGCTGCACAGACGTAGGCGAGCCCATGAGCTGGGCCAAAACCAGCCCGGGCCTGAGGCCGGTCAGGCCATTCGCGCGAGCAGGGTCTCGACTTCTTCGAGCATGGATTCCAGCCCCGGGCGCTCGGCGCCCTGCTGGCCTTTTTCCAGCCGCGAGTCGAGTTCCTGCTCCAGATAACACACGGTCATGCGCACAAAGGTGCTGTCCAGCGCCTTGCGCACGGCCGAGAGCTGCTGCGCCACTTTCAGACAAGGTTCACCCTCGTCGATCATGCGCTGCACCCCGCGAAGCTGGCCTTCGGCCCGCTTGAGACGGTTGAGGATATCGGTGCGCGACGCTTCGTTGGTGAGGACGGACATGGCAATCGACCCCGGTGACGGGGGCAGGGAGGTTTTGCGTTTCACGCTGAAGTCTCCATGATAGGCGTCGCCCGGCCGGCCATCAGCGCGACTCGATCATCGCCACCGGCTCGGGGGCAAGCAGGCTGCCGTCGCGCAAGCCGCGCCAGGTCGCCAGCAGCAACGCGGCGATGACCAGCGACGCCAGCGCCAGCACCAGCGCAGCCACCTGCAGCGCCATGCCGCCGCCCGCGCCGGCCAGTTCCAGACTCAGCCCTGCGAACACCGCCAGCGGAAAGCCCGCCGCCCAGTGCCCGACGGCAAACGGCTGGGTGCGCAGCGTCCTCCACTTGCCGCCGGCCACCAGCAGAAACAGCAGCGCAATACCCCAGAAACCCCAGCCGGCCAACGGCGATCCGCCCAGCGCCAGCCAGCCAACCCCGGCGACCGAAGGCGGCGCCACGGTGATGAACCACGACGCCGCATGCCGATCGGCCGGCGCGCCGTGCACCACGGTGCGCGCCAGCAGCAAGGCCAGCACCAGCACCCAGCCCAGCACCCCGACCGCCCATTGCGCCGCGGGCCATTCCGGGCCGACCAGCGCCACCCCGCCCCAGGGCGCGAGCATCTGCCCGGCAGCGGCCAGCAGCCAGTGCGGCATCTCGGCATTCCAGCCAATCGGCCGCGCTGCCGGGGCGGACAGCCAGCGGCGGAACAGTTGCACCGGCATCGCAAACTGTGCGGCGGCCGCCAGCGCCCACACCAGCACCACCGGCCAGGCGTTGGCGTCCAGACGTTGCACCGCCAGCGCACACAGCACCAGCACCGCCATCGGCAGCGCCGAGAAAAAAGCGACCCGCCAGGGGTGCTGCCACTCGGCCAGGCACTCCTGCGGGTGGCGCTGCCAGCGCAGCAACCACGCGGCCGTCACCGCCAGCCACGCGAGCGCAGCAAGCGCGCCGAGCACCAGTGCAACATTGCCGGCGATTTCGCCAAAACCCGGCACCGCAACCGACCAGGCGTGGGCCAGCGCGGCCAGCGCCAGCGGCGGAACGAACCACACCGCGCCAAAGTGGCGCAGCGGCGCAGCGTTGCGGGCCAAGGCCGGCGCCGTTTCAGCAGCAGCTGCCGACCTTGGACTCGGGCACACCGAGCTTGCGCAGAATCAGCCCCAGCGGGCAGAAGTTGGTGAAGCCGAACTGCAGCAGATTGGCGCCAACAAAGGCGGTGACCCAGAGGAAATACTTGGAGACGAAGATCGGGCTGGCTTCGACGCCCAGCGCCAGCGAAATGAGGATGAAGCTGCCAGCAAAAATGCGGATGTAGCGGTCGACGGTCATGTCAGGCTCCTGAAAAAGTGAATGCGGTTTGTGAGGGTCTGAGCGCTCAGTGGCTGGCAGCGGGTTCGGCCGGCGCGGCGGGCGCCGCGGCCTTGGGTTTGACCCGGATCTGCCAGACGTAGTAGAGCAGCGGAATCACGATAAGGGTGAGGATGGTGGAGAGCAAGGTACCGAAGATCAGCGACACGGCCAGCCCGCCGAACACCGGGTCGGTGATCATGATGGCAGAGCCGAAGATGATCGCCAGCGCGGTCAGCAGAATCGGCCGCAACCGCACCGCCCCGGCCTGCGCCACCGACTCCTGCAGGCTGTAGCCGCGGGCGCGGTAGTCGAGGATGAAGTCGATCAGCAGCAGCGAGTTGCGCACCACGATGCCGGCCAGCGCGATCACACCGATCATGGATGTTGCCGTAAACGCCTGGTGGGTGAGCCAGTGGCCGGGGAATACCCCGATGAGTGTCAGAGGAATCGCCCCCATCACGATCACCGGCAGCAGGAAGCTCTTGTAGTAAGCGACCAGCAGCAGGTAGATGAACACCAGCGCGACCATGAAGGCCGAGCCGAGGTCGCGGAACACGTCCAGGGTCAGCCGCATCTCCCCGCCCCACAGCAGGTGGTAGCCCTTGAGGTCTGAGGCCGGGGTTTCGGTGAACCCCAGGTTGCCGGTGTTGAAGGTGGTGCCGTTGGCCAGCTTCTTGCCATCGAGCATGCTGTTGAGGCTGAGGGTGGCGTAGACCGGGCTGGAATGGATCATCTCGCCGCCGACGTAGACCACCGGATGCTGGTCGCGGGTGTAGATCGGTTTGGCCAGGGTCGTCCTCTCAACCTTGGCGATCGCCGACAGCGGAATCACCTGCCCCTGCGCGGTCTGGATCGGCATGTCCAGCAGTTGCTGCGGGCTCTGCCGGTCGGCGCGCGGCACGCGCACGATGATGTTCACCGGCTCGAGCGCGCTCGGGTCGTGAATCGCGCCAACCTTCAGCCCGGACACGTAGTTGTGCAGCAGCTGGATGATCTGGCCGGGGACGATGCCCGACATCGCCGCTTTCTGCCGGTCGACGACGATGCGGTATTCGGCCGTGGTCGCGGTGACCGAATCATCCTGGTTCATCAATCCATAGACCTTGTCGAAATCGGCCAGCACGTCCTTGGCCGAGCTGCGCAGCACGTCGTAGTTCGAGCCGTAGAGTTCGGCCATCACCTGCGCGCGCACCGGCGGCCCGGGCGGGGTTTCATACAGCTTGATGAAGGTGCCGGGGTAGCGCGCGCGCACCGGGGCAAGCTGCTCATAGAGCTTCTGCACGATGGCGTGCGACTCGACCGAGCGCTCGCTCTTGCCGACCAGATTGACGCGGATCTGCGCAAAGTTGTCGCCGCGCTTGAGCATGTCCCCGCGCACCAGCGCGGCGAAGTCGATCGGCGCGGCCAGTCCGACGAAGGTCTGGTAGTCGAGGATATAGGGGTTGCGCGACAGCACGTCGCCAACGGCACGGGCGACTTCGTCGGTGCGCTGCAGCGAGGTGCCCGCCGGGGTGTCCACCTGCACCAGGAAGGTGTTGGTGTTGTCGTTCGGGAGCATTTTCAGCTCCACCCCCAGCGGCGACAGCGGGCCGTTCATGCCCTGCGGGCGGATGAACTGCCACGCCGGCATGACCATGGTCGCGATCAGCAGCAGCAGCACGATCAGGAACATGATGTTGCGCTTGGTGCGGCTGCGGATCAGCGGCGTGACCAGCTTGAGATACGCGGTGTGCAGCCGGTCGGCCTTGTGCGTGCCTTCATGCTCGATCGGGTGCGCCTGCTGCATCGCCTCGCGCATGGCTTTTTTGCGCAGCCACAGCCGCGCTGCCCACGGCACCACGGTGTAGGCCAACACCAGCGAGGCGATCATCGCAATCGGCACATTGATCGGGATCGGCCGCATGAACGGCCCCATCATGCCGCTGACAAAGGCCATCGGGATGAAGGCCAGAATCACCGCCAGCGTCGCCATGTTGGTCGGGTTGCCGATTTCATTGGTCGCGTCGACCACGGTGCGGTTGAAATCGGTGATCGGCCCGCCGTGCAGGTGGCGGTGGATGTTTTCGATCACCACGATGGCCCCGTCGACCAGAAGGCCCAGCGACAGAATCAGCGCGAACAAGGTGATGCGGTTGATGCTCTGGCCGATGATCAAATCGACGGTGAGCACCGCGAACAGGGTCAGCGGCACGGTCAGGGTGACAATGCCCGCCTCGCGCCAGCCGAGGAAAAACCACAGCAGAATGGACACGCTGATGATGGCGATGCCCAGGTGTTCGACCAGGGTGTTGACCGCCTCGTCGGCCTTGTGACCGTCGTTGCGGGTGACCGTGACATGCACCCCTTGCGGCAGCGCGTAGGCCTCGATTTCCTTGAGCTTGGCCATCACGTCGTGCACCACCACTACCGCGTTGGTGCCCGACTTTTTGGCGATCGCCAGCGTGACCGCGCTCATCTCCCGTCCCTGCGGCTTGCCCTTGGCCGCCAGCCCCCAGGCGAAGTGCGAGAGCTCGCTGACTTCCTCAGGGCCGTTTTCGATGCGCGCGACGTCGCGCAGATACACCGGCTTGCCGCGCGGCGCGCCAATCAGGATGTCGCCGACCTGCCGCGCATCGCCAAGAAAGCTGTCGATGCGCACGGGCACGACCTTGTCGTTGTTGACCACGTTGCCGATCGGCGCGGCGGCGTTGCTGCCCTGCAGGATCTTGTCCACCTGCTCCAGCGGAATGCCCGCGACAGCCAGCTTGCTCGGCGAAATCCACACATTCACCGCCCGCGGCGCACCGCCGACCACCTCGGTAAACGACACCCCGGGCACATTGCGCAGATGGGCGAGGATTTTTTCGCCGACGTCGCGCAACTGCATGCCGTTCATCGTCGCGCTCGACAGCGTGAGGGTGAGGATGGGCACGTCATCGACGTTGATCGGCTTGACCACCGGCTGCATCGCCCCAGGGGGGATGCGGTCGAGGTTCTGCATCAGCTGGTTGTACATCTTGACCAGGCTTTTCTCCTGGTCTTCGCCGACCTTGAACTGCACCGTGACCACGCCGAAATCGTTGGTCGCGTAGCCATAAGTGTGATCGACCCCGGACATCGACGCCATGATGGCTTCGAGCGGCTTGACCACCAGGTTCTGCACTTCCTCCGGGCCCGCGCCCGGCTTGGCGACGATGATGGTGGCCGCCGGGACGACGATCTGCGGGTTGTATTCCCGCGGCGTGACCAGCAGCGCCAGCACCCCGGCCAGGGTGAGGGCGAGCATGATCAGCGCGGTGATCTTGGACTCAATGAACGCCCGCGCCAGCTTGCCTGCGCTGTTCATCGGCACGGCCGCGTGCTGCTGCTGCGAATCAGCCACGGTTGCCTCCGCCGATCTTCACCCCGTTTTCCACCGCCGGCAGGTTGCTCACCACCACGGTGTCGCCCGCCGACAGCCCGGCTTGCACCTCGTAAGCGTCGCCGACCTGCGCGCCCAGCCGCACCAGGCGGAAATGGGCGATGCCCTGATCGTCAACGACGAACACCCCGGTCATGCCAGCGCGATCGACCACCGCAGCGGCCGGCACCGTGAGCTGCTGGGTCGTGCCCACGGCAAAACCGACGCGAACGAAGCTGCCGCTGTCCAGCCCGCTGCCTGCCGGCAGATCGATTTTCACGGTATGGGTGTGGCTCATCGGGTCGGCCACCGGAACGGTCTCGGCCACGGTGCCCTGCACCGTCTTGCCACCGGCGTAGATCGGCACGGTGTCGCCGGTCTTGATCGCGCGGAACACCTCGCCCGGAACCTGGGTGACCACCTGCAGCTTGCCCTGCCCTTCGATCACCAGCACCGGCCGGCCGGGCGCGGCCAGATCACCCGAGCTGGCCATTTTCTGCACGACGACGCCGCTGATCGGCGAGGTCACGCTGGCGTAGCGCATCTGCGCGCCGGCGGTGTTGTAGCCCGCCTGCGCCGCGGCGACCTGCTCCTGCGCCACCTGATAGCGCAGCTGGATCTGATCCCACTGCTGGCGCGGAATCGCCTCTTCTTTGTACAGGTTGCCGAAGCGTTCATAGTCCGCCTTGGCGTTGGCCAGATTGGCCTGCGCCTGCGCCAGCCCGGCGCGCGCCTGCGCGATCTGCCCCTGGATGTCGGTCGGATCGACCTGGAACAGCAGTTCCCCGGCCTTGACCGTCTGCCCTTCCTTGACGCGCAGGTCGCGGATGTAGCCCATCAGCCGCGACGCCACCTGCACCTGATTGACCGACGCCACCGTGCCCGACAGCAGGGTCTGGTTCTGTGCCGAGCTGCCGGCGAGTTTGGTGGTCTGCGCGGCCACCACCTTGGGCGCAGGCGCGACGGCCTCGGGCTCTTTGTGGCCGCAGGCGGCCAGCCCGAAGGCAACGGACAGCGCAAGCGCCAGCGCGGCGCGGTGCAGCGCAATGGGGGAGGAAAGAGTCTGTGCGGTCATGATGGATGCACCGAAAAAATCGAGCGGTCGAAAATTGAACGGGGGGCAGGCAGCGGCGGCGATGCGCCGGTTCAACGCGAGGTCACCGGCTCGGCCACCGCAACCGGGCCAGCGGCCGACGATTGCGGCTCGGCTGCGGCAACGGATACCGGGCGCATTGCCGACACCTGCAGATCGCCCAGCGCCAGCCGCAGCGCCGCGCGCTGCAGGTTGACCTGCTGGCGCGCCAGAATCAGGTCGGCACGGGCCTTGTCGAGCTGCGCCTGCGCACCCTGGGTTTCGAGCAGCGTGCCCACGCCGTCGGCATAGCGCTTGGCGGTGATGCGCGCGGCTTCCTCGGCCTGCTTGACCGCCAGTTCACGCATCGCCACCTGCGCCTCGGCCTCCTTGGCGCGGCGCCAGGCGTCCTGCACCTGCATGCCGATCTGGTTTTTCTGGCTCTGCAGCTTGGCCTGCAGCTCCATTCGCACAGCCACCGCCTGGTCCTCGGCCTGGCGCTGCACCCCGCCGTCGAACACCGTCCAGGTCAGCTGCGCGCCGATGGTGTAGCTGTGCGCGGAAAAACCCAGGTTCGGGTCGTTGGTGTCGAAGCGGGCCATCGCCCCGACCTGCGGATAGCGGTCGGCGCGGGCGACCTCGATCTTGCCCTGCGCTGCGGCGATCTGGTGCTCGAGCGCCTGGATCTGCGGATTGCGCGCCATCGCCTGGCCGATCCACGCATCGGGCTGGCCCTCGGGCATGGTCACGGCCACTGGCGGCCCAAGGGTGATCGGCTCGGACAGCGGCACGCCCAGCACCACATGCAGCGCATCCATCGCCTGCGCTTCCATGTTCGCGGCCTTGAGCTGTTCGACCTTCACGTCCTCCAGCCGCACCTGCGCCGACAGCAGATCGCTTTTGATCACCACGCCCTGCTTGAACAGGCTCTCCACCGTCTTGACCTGGCTTTGCGCGGCCTCGAGCGCCTTGGCCGCCACGCCCTGGAAGGCGCGCGCGGTATACACCCCGTCATAGGCCTGGAAGGCGTGGTAGATGATCTGCTGCCGGGCCGCCTGGTCGCCGGCCTGGGCGGCGGCGAGCATCGAGCGCGCCTGCTGCAGATAGCCCTCGAGCTTGCCGCCGGTGTACAGCGGCAGTTGCGCTTCGATGCGGGTGTTGAAGTTGTTGACCGCGCCCGGGTAGTTCAGATTGCTCGGGGCGATCGGCAGCGGGTTGCCGCCGCTCTGCAGCGCGTTGAGAAAGTCACCGGCGCCGAAGTCGTTGAACGTGGCCTGCCGTTGTGAGAGCTTCAGGCCGAAGGCGTTGAGCGCGTCGTTGGTGCGCGTGACCCCGGCCGAAACCGTGACCTTGGGCAGGCGCGCCCCTTCGGCCTGGGCGATGCCCGCGCGCGCCTGCGCCATCTGCGCCTGCACCGACAGCAGGTCGGGGTTCTGCTTGAGCGCCACGTCGACGGCCTGCTGGAAATCCAGCGTGGCCGCCGCAGCGGCACCGCTGCCGCCGAGCAACAAAGCCATCAACAACCCGGCCTGCGCGGGCCGGGCAAGAGATAACGCCATGGTCGAACTCCTGCTGGAATGTCGTTTGAAGCTGACTGCCGCGTCGGCAAAAAACCGGTCGGGCGCAGCATATCCACGTCCCGAAAACGGGTCACGACATATATACAGGTAGGAGTATATCAATACCCCATGGGGTATGTGAACGACGATGCTCTCGCGGGGCCATCAGAGCGTCCGCTGTCACGCAAATGCAACAAGTTGTGCGCGGCGCCGCGCACGGGGGTCGGTATCGGACGCGGACGTGTGTTCAGCTTGCTGCCGAGCCGTGCCTGAGCGCCTGCTCGGCGGTGTGCAGCGCGCGGTCGAGGTAGGCGCCGTAGAAGTCTTCGGTCAGGGCGCCGACGATGCGCGGGGCGATTTCCTTACCGCCGGGCCCGAAAAACAGCACCGTCGGCGCCAGATGCACGTCGTACTGCACGGCCAGCCTGGCGCCGCTGGTCGGCTGGCCGTTGAAGCCGACGATGCGGCTGCGGTCGTTGATCTCCACCTGCCGCACCACATACCCCTGCTTGACCAGAAACTGATACTGCGTGCGGCGCAGCTTTTCGCAATAGGGGCAGCTCGGCAGGCTGAACATCACAATCAGCGGCTGATGCTTGGCCGCCGCCTCGGCCACGCTGGTCTGCAGATTGCGCAGCGGCGGCAACGGGGTATCGGCACGCGCGATGCTGGTCGCCCCCAGCAGCAACGCCAGCGCGCCCAGAAGTGCCGCAACGACGCGCACGACGCCCGAGGTTCGGCGAACTTGCGAGGAAAAAGCGGCAAATCGGACAGTGGCAGGCGTGATCGTCATGGCGGGTCTCTCCCTCGCGCCCGGGAACGCTGATAATGCCCGGCATGGTATTGCGCGAACAAATCCGCCGCGGCCGCCGGGCCATGCCGCGCGCGGCCATTCTGCTGGCCGCCGCCCTGGGGCTGGCCGCCTGCTCGCCGGCGCTGGACTGGCGCGACGTGCGGCCCAAAGGGGTCAACATTCTGGTCACTTACCCGTGCAAGCCCGAGCAGGTGACGCAGACCGTGGAGCTGGCCGGGCAGAAGGTGCCGATGAGCATGACCGGGTGCGTGGCCGACGGCATGACCTTCGCGCTGGCGCACGCCCGCATGGGCAACCCGGCGCAGGGCACGCAGGCGCTGGCGCTGCTGCACCAGTCGGCGATTGCCAATGTGCGCGGCAAGGTCGACGCCGCGGAACCGGCGCGTGTGAACGCGGCCAGCGATGACCCCAGTGCCGCGCGGCTGCGCATCGACGGAGTGATGCCCGACGGCAAGCCGGTGCGCGAGCAGGTGCTGCTGTTCCGCCAGGGCGCGGACGTGTTCCAGCTCACGGTGTTCGCCCCGACCGACAAGTTCAAGGACGACGCGGCGCAAACCTTCGGCGATTCGGTTCGCCTCTCGCCCGCGCCCTGAGTCCACGCGGCCTATCATTCGGGCGTCATCAGGCTCATCCCCGCCGCATGCCCGGCATCGTTCTCATCGCCCATACCCCGCTGGCCTCCGCGCTGCGTGACTGCGCCAGCCACGTCTACGCCTCGTGCCCGGCGCAGCTCGTCGCGATCGACGTGCCGCCCGATGCCGATGTCGAGGCCGCAGCCGAGGCCGGGCTTGGCCCTTTGCGTGAAGCCGCTGCGCGCGACGGCAGCGCGCTGATCCTGGTCGATGTGTTCGGCGCCAGCCCGGGCAACATCGCCCAGCGCATGGCGGCCAAGGCCGGCGATCTGCGGCTGAAAATCATCGCCGGGGTCAACGTGCCGATGCTGCTGCGCTCGGTCTGCTACCAGGACGAAAACCTCGAAGCGCTGGCCGCGCGCGCCACGGCCGGCGCGATCCAGGGGGTGATGCAGGTGGCCACCACCGCCCCACAACAACAACCGCTGCGCAGCCCTGCTCATGCCGCAACGCACCATTCCAGTCAGCAATAAGCTCGGGTTGCACGCCCGCGCCTCGGCCAAGCTCACCAAGCTGGCCGGACAGTTTTCCAGCGAAATTTTCATCGCCAAGGGCGGGCGGCGGGTCAACGCCAAGAGCATCATGGGGGTGATGATGCTGGCCGCGGGCATTGGCTCCAGCGTGGTCGTCGATGCCGAAGGCCCGGATGCCGACGCCGCGCTCGACGCAATCGAAGCGCTGTTCAACGACAAATTCGGCGAAGGCGAGTGAAGCCCTGCCGGCCCGCGAAGCCGGCAAAGCCACCCAACCCCGCTTGCCGCGCGGTTTTACAAAACTTCACCTCGGGGTGAACTCGCGGCAAAGCCGCGAAACCAAAATGACTCCATCGATCATTCCGATCGAGCTTCAGGAGTCTCAGATGTCGCTTTCCAAATCCTCCTCGCCCCGCAAGGTGCTGCGCCGCGGGCTCAACGCCCTGGGTGTGGCGCTGGTCGTGACCTTCTCCAGCCACGCCATCATGGCCTCGGCGCAGACCGCGCCGCCGGCTCCGGGCCCAGCCCCGATGCAGCCGGGCCACGGCCCGATGCATCCCGGCGGCGGCCCCGGCGGCCACGACTGCGGCCCCGGAAAAATGATGCACGGGCGCGAAATGATGTTCAAACAGCTCGGCCTGACCGAGCAGCAGCGCGCCCAGATGCGCGAACAGCGCAAGGCCAGCTGGGAAAAAATGGCCCCGCTGCGCCAGCAGATGCGTGAACTGATGCAGCAGCGCATGAAGCTGCTCGCCGCCCCGACCATCGACCGCGACGCGCTCGAAGCCCTGCGCGGCAAGCAGATGGCGCTGGCCGACCAGATGTCGCGGCTGCGTACCGAAGCGCAGGTGGACATGGCGCAGATCCTCACCCCCGAGCAGCGCGCCAAGGCCTATGCGATGATGGAGCGGCGCATGCAGCGCTGGCAGCATCACGGCCCCGGCCATGGTGGCCCTGGCGGCCCCGGGCCGATGATGCAGTGAGTTCGGCCACACTGCGCTGACCTGGCCGGGCAGAGCTGCGGGCGCGCCTGCCGCCTGCCCGGCCGCCCAACCCCATCAGGCTTCATGCCGATGATGAACAACGCTCTGATTCAACAAATGCCCAACCATCTGCTGCTGGTCGAGGACGACCTGCGGCTGGCGCAGCAGGTGGCCGATTTTCTTCGCCAGTCCGGCTGGCAGGTCGATCATGCCGCCAACGTCGCCCAGGCCGAGGACGCACTGCATCCCCGCCGCGGCGAGCCGGCGCCCTACGACGCCGTGGTGCTCGACCTGATGCTGCCCGATGGCGACGGGCTGGACGTGTGCCGCCGGCTGCGGGTGCACAGCGACGTGCCGGTGCTGATGCTCACCGCGCGCGGCGACCCGTTCGACCGCGTGCTCGGGCTGGAGATCGGTGCCGACGACTACCTGCCCAAACCGTTCGAGCCGCGCGAACTGCTGGCGCGGCTGCGTGCGATCACCCGCCGCCGCGCGGCCAGCCTGCCCGCCGGCGACGCCGCGGCAGCGCAGGTGATGCGCTTTGGCCGGCTGGAAATCGACCCGGCGGCGCGGCAGGCGCGCATCGACGGCGAAGAGCGGCCGATGACCGCCTACCAGTTCGACCTGCTGCTGGCACTGGCGCGGCAGCCCGGCCGCGTGCTCACCCGCGACTTTCTGCTCGGCGCAGTCAAAGGCGAGACACTCGAAGCCTTCGACCGCTCGATCGACGTGCACATCAGCCGTATCCGCGCCGCAATCGAGGACGACCCGCGCCACCCGCGGCGCATCCTCACCCTGCGCGGCGCCGGCTACGTGTTCGCCAAGTCGCAGGACGGGGTCTGAACCGCAGGCGGCCGCGGCCCGTGCCCCCGCCGCCCACCCCGCCGGCGATCGCCTCCGATTATCCGATGCCCGCTCTGCCTGAATCCGCCGCGCAACGCCCTGACGCAACGACCGCGGCGCCGGCCGAGCCGTCGCCCACGCCACCGGCCCAGCCCGCACCGCGTGGCCTGTCGCGACTGTGGACGCGCATCTGGCTGGCGCTGCTGCTGGCGCTGCTGGTGCAGGCGGTTGTATCGGCGCTGATCTTTCACTGGCTGTTCTTTTCCGACCCGGTGCAGTTCGAGGCGCGGCGCGCGGCGTTTCACGCCTTTCTGGAACTGCACGGCCTGCCGCCGCATCCGTCCTCGCCGTGGCGGCGGCTGTTGCTGTCGCCGTTCACCGGCACAGTGCTCACCGCGCTGGTGGTCAGCGCCGTCGCGGTACCCATCCTGCGCCGGCTCACCCTGCGGCTGGAGCGGCTGCAGCAAGGCGTGCAGGCGCTGGGCGAGGGCGACCTGCGCGCGCGTGTGCCGGTGCAGGGGCAGGACGAAGTCGCCTCGCTGGCGGCCAGTTTCAACACCGCCGCCGCGCGCATCGAAGCGCTGATGCACAGCCACAAATCGCTGCTGGCCTACACCTCGCATGAGCTGCGCACCCCGCTGACCCGGCTGCGCATGGCGATCGAAGCGCTGGCGTCCGAGCCGGCCGGGGCGCGGCGCGACCACCTCGTGACCGAGGCTAAGCGCGACCTGGCCGAACTCGACGCGCTGATCGCCGACATCCTGCTCGCCAGCCGGCTCGACGCCTCGGCCCGCAGCGTCCTGCAGATCGAGGACGTGGATCTGCTCGCGCTGGTGGCCGAGGAGGCGGCGCATTTCGACGTCGACGTGCATGGCGACTGGGTGCAGGTGCGCGGCGACGACAAGCTGCTGCGCCGCGCCGTGCGCAATCTGCTGGACAACGCCCGCCGCCACGCGCCCGGGCGCGCGCCCGAGGTGTCGGTGCACGCGGTCGCCGACGGCGCGATGGTGCGGGTGTGCGACCACGGCCCGGGCATTCCCGCGGCCGACCGCGAGCGCATCTTCACCCCGTTCGAACGCCTGCCCGGCCGCGGCGACGGCACCGGTCTGGGGCTGGCGCTGGTGCGCGGCATCGCCCGCCGACACGACGGCGACGCCCGCTGCCTGCCGCGCGAAGGTGGCGGCAGCTGCTTCGAGCTGTGGATCGGGCGCAAGCCCTGACAGGCCTTTTCCCGGCCCCGTTCGACCTCGCGCCAGACCGCTTTCCCCGCTCCGCCTCGGCTCTCACTTTCGCCGCGCCCGGCTGCCGCAAAGTGGCGACGGCCCGCGCGGTCCCAGCGCGGCGCCAACCGCCCGCCGCGGCGAGCACTGGCATGAATCTTGATTCCTCGCGGACGCCCGGCCGCGCGCTGCAAAGGCGCCCGGAGCGCCGGCCGCATTCAATATCATCCGCGCGCTGATTCGAACAAAACACCGAAAGGAGGAGAAACGCTGCCCGACCCCGGGATGCGGCCGCCCGCGCCGACTTCCCCGCTGCAGCGCCGATGCCTCGTCTCAACCCAACCACACTCCCCGCCGCATCGGCCCCGGGCGCCTGCGCTCGGTGCATGAATTGGCCTCTCTCATTCCCGTTCACATCATCATTAGAAGGAGTTGCACCATGTCGTCCGTTATCTCCTCCCGCCTCGTTCCGCTCGCCGGTGCGCTCGCGCTCGGCCTTGCGCTGACCGCACCCGCCCACGCCGCCAGCATTGCGCTGCCGGCCAAGTACAAGCAGCAGGGCACGCTGACCATTGCGGCTGATGCCACCTACGCGCCGATGGAATTCATCGCCAAGGATGGAAAGACCGTGATCGGCGCCGATGTCGACCTGGGCGAGGCCATCGGCAAAAAGCTCGGCGTCAAGGTCAAGTTCGTCAACGCGGGCTTCGACACCATCATCCCCGCGCTGCAATCGGGGAAGTACGACCTGAGCATGTCCTCGTTCACCATCACCAAAAAGCGTGAGGAAGTGGTGGACTTCGTCAGCTATCTCACCGCCGGCACCTCGTTCTACGTCAAGGCCAAAGGCGGCCCGACCGTGGACGCGCTGGCCAATCTGTGCGGCATGAGCGTCGCAGTGGAAAAAGGCACGGTGCAGGCCGACGACGCGGCCAAGCAGAACCAGGAATGCAAGGCCGCGGGCAAGAAGGGCGTGGACGTGCAGGTCTACCCCGACCAGAACGGCGCCAACCTGGCTATTGCCAGCGGCCGCGCGCAGGTCGGCATGGCCGATTCGCCGGTGGCTGCGTGGATCGTCAAGGAATCGCACGGCCAGTTCAAGCTGACCGGCAAACCGTACAACTCGGCACCTTACGGTATTGCCATTCCGAAGAACAGCGGTCTGGCCGAGCCGGTGCTGCAGGCGGTCAAGGCCATCATGGCCGATGGCGAGTACGCCAAGATCCTGAAGAAATGGGGCATCGATCAGGGCGCGATCACCACTCCGGAAATCAACCCGGCGGTGCAGTGAATCAAGTGCCTTTCGTCGGTGGCTGGATTTTTCCGCCGGCTGCCGCGAATGCATGGGTCAGCGACGGCCCCTTGTGCGCCGCCGCTGGCCGATGAAACATCGACGCCGTGCGGCCTTCAATTCGCCCGCGTCGGTCACGTCTGCGAGCCTCGCAGCAAAGGAATGAAATGATGAATCGCCCCCTTGCCTTCCGCGCTCTCTGGCGCCGTGCCCTGGCGGTGTTTGCCACAGCCGCCCTCGGGTTGATGCTCGGCGTGCCGGCGACTGCGGCAACCATCGCCCTGCCGGCCAAGTACAAACAGCAAGGCGAACTGACCTTCGCCTTCAACGCCGCCTACGCGCCGATGGAATTCGTCGCCAAGGACGGCAAGACCATGATCGGGCTGGACATCGACCTGGCCAACGCAATCGCCCGGCAACTCGGGGTCAAGGCCCGGTTCGTGCAGGCGGGGTTCGACACCATCATCCCCGGTTTGCAGGCGGGTAAATACGACCTGAGCATGTCCTCCTTCACCATCACCAAAAAGCGCGAAGAGGTGATGGACTTCGTGAGTTATTTCTCGGCCGGCACCTCGTTCTACGTCAAAGCCAAGGGCGGCCCAGCAGTGCAGTCGCTGGCCGATCTGTGCGGGCTGAGCGTGGCCGTTGCGCGCGGCACCATTCAGTACAACGAAGCCAATCAGCAGAATCAGGAATGCAAGGCCGCGGGCAAGAAAGGCGTGGACGTGCAGGTCTACTCCAACCAGAACGCTGCAACCCTGGCGCTGGCGAGCGACCGCGCCCAGGTCTGCCTGACCGACTCGCCGGTGGCCGCGTGGGTGGTCAAGGAGTCGCACGGCCAGTTCAAGCTGTCGGGCAAGCCCTACAACACCGCGCCCTACGGCATCGTGATTCCGAAAAACAGCGGTCTGGCCGAACCGGTGCTGCTGGCCGTCAAGGCCATCATGGCCGATGGCGAGTACCGCAAAATCCTGGAACAGTGGGGCGCCGAGCAGGGCGCGATCTCCACGCCTGAAATCAACCCCGCGGTGCAATGATCGCTGCGGGCAGCGACGGCACGGCGCCGCGCAGCCCCCACGACGAAGCGCCCCTACTCATGCGCCCCGACGACATCCAAGCCATCCCCGCCCGCCATCCCGGGCGCTGGGTCGCCGCCGCCGCCGTCCTGATTCTCGGGCTGGCGCTGCTGTATTCCTTCATCACCAACCCACGCTTCGAGTGGGGCGTGGTCGGGGAATACTTTTTCTCCACCCGGGTGCTGCACGGCCTGTGGCTGACCATCGAGCTGACGGTGATTTCGATGCTCATCGGCATCGCTCTCGGGGTGCTGCTGGCGGTCATGCGGCTGTCACTGAACCCGATGATCGCCGGTGCTGCCTGGTTCTACATCTGGCTGTTTCGCGGCACCCCGGTGCTGGTGCAGATCCTGTTCTGGTTCAACATCACCGCGCTCTACCCCAACATCGGCATCGGCAGCTGGAGCTTCGATGCCAACAATCTCATCACCCCGTTCATCGCCGCGATCCTTGCGCTCGGTCTGAACGAAGGTGCGTACATGGCCGAGATCGTGCGCGCGGGCATTCTGTCGGTCGACGAGGGGCAGAGCGAAGCCGGCTCGGCGCTGGGGATGACGCGGCTGCAGGTCATGCGCCGCATCGTGCTGCCGCAGGCGATGCGGGTGATCGTGCCGCCCACCGGCAACGAGGCGATTTCCATGCTCAAGACCACCTCGCTGGTCAGTGTGATCGCCGTCACCGACCTGCTCTATTCGGTGCAGCTGATCTACGCTGCGAACTACCGCACCATTCCGCTGCTGCTGGTGGCCAGCATCTGGTATCTCATCGTCACTACCGTGCTGTCGATCGGCCAGTTCTACATCGAGCGGCACTTTGGCCGCAGCGCCAGCCGCAACCAGCCCGCCACACCGTGGCAACGGCTGCTGCAGCTGCTGCTAAACCGCCGGGAGCGACTCGGATGAACCCATCCCCCGCTTCGCCGCCGGCCGCCGCCGGCAACGTGATGGTCAAGGCCGAGGGCGTGCACAAGCGCTTTGGCTCGCTCGAAGTGCTCAAGGGCGTGTCGATGGAAGTGCGGCGCGGCGAAGTGGTCGTGCTCCTGGGCGCGTCGGGCTCGGGCAAATCGACCTTCCTGCGCTGCATCAACCACCTGGAAAAAATCGACGCCGGCCGGCTGATGGTCGACGGCCAGCTGGTCGGTTATCGCCAAGTCGGCGACAAGCTCTACGAACTGCACGACCGCGACATCTGCCGCCACCGCGCCGAGGTCGGCATGGTGTTCCAGCGCTTCAATCTGTTCGGCCACATGACCGCGCTGCAGAACGTGATCGAAGCGCCGATCCACGTCAAGAAAGTGCCGAAAGCGCAAGCGCTGGAGCGCGCGCGGCAACTGCTCGATCGCGTCGGCCTGGGCGACCGCGCCGACCACTACCCCAACCAGCTATCGGGCGGCCAGCAGCAGCGCGTGGCAATTGCCCGCGCGCTGGCGATGAGCCCCAAGCTGATGCTGTTCGACGAGCCAACCTCGGCGCTGGACCCAGAACTCGTCGGCGAAGTGCTCGACGTGATGAAGGCGCTGGCACGCGACGGCATGACCATGGTGGTGGTCACCCACGAGATGGGCTTTGCCCGCGAGGTGGCCGACCGGGTGGTGATGATGCACGAGGGTCGAATCATCGAATCGGCCCCGCCCGAGCAGTTCTTCGGCAACCCGCAGCACGAACGCACGCAGCAGTTTCTGTCGAAGATTCTCTGAGCCGCGAGCACCATCCCGGTGCGCGGTGCCCCGCCCGGCTCTGCTGGAAAGCCCGGGCATGCGCGAGTCGACCCGAGGGTTAGCATCCGATGCGTTTGTAACCAGACGTCAACGGAGACTCGCATGACTCGCACCGTCACTCGCCTTTCCCGCCGCCAGTTCGCACGGCTCGTCGCCCTCTCGGGCAGCGCCACCCTGCTCGGCCCCGCCGCCTGGCAATCCGCCTGGGCGGCGGAGTACATCACTATCGTCACCGGTGGTACCAGCGGGGTGTATTACCCGCTGGGCGTCGCGCTGTCGCAGATCTACACCAAGGCCATCCCCGCAGCCAAGAGCTCGGTGCAGGCCACCAAGGGTTCGGTCGAAAACCTCAACCTGCTCGAAGCTGGCCGCGCCGAGCTCGGCTTTTCGCTCGGCGACGCGCTGTCCGATGCCTGGAAAGGCGACGCCGAGGCCGGCTTCAAGGCGCCTCTCAAAAAGCTGCGCACCATGGCGGCGATCTACTCCAATTACGTGCAGATCGTCGCCACGGCCGACTCGGGCATCAAGACCCTGGCTGACCTCAAGGGCAAGAGCATTTCGGTCGGCGCGCCCAAGAGCGGTACCGAACTCAACGCCCGCGCGATATTCAAGGCCGCCGGCCTCACCTACAAGGATTTCTCCAAGGTCGAATACCTGCCTTTCGGCGAATCGGTGGAACTGATGAAAAACCGCCAGCTCGACGCCACGCTGCAGTCGGCGGGGCTGGGCGTGGCCTCACTGCGCGACCTGGCCGCGACGCAAAAAATCGTCGTCGTTCCGATCCCGTCAGAGGTCGTCGCCAAGGTCGACGACCCGGCGTATCAGACCGGCGTGATCCCGGCCAACACCTACGAGGGGCAGACCGCGGCAGTGCCGACGGCGCGCATCCAGAACTTTCTCGTCACCCGTGAGGGGCTGAGCGAGGAACTGGTCTATCAGATGACCAAGGCGATGTTCAGCAACCTGCCCGAACTGGTTGCCGCACACGCCGCGGCCAAGGGCATCAGCCTCAAAGACGCACCGCTGAACTCGCCCGTGCCGCTGCATCCGGGCGCGGCAAAGTACTACCGCGAAGCCGGCGTGCTCAAGTAAGCAGCATCGCCTCCGCGCACTGCGCCACGGCCCCGCCGGTCGAACCCCGGGGCCGCGGCGCGACTCAACCTTCCCGATCCTCCACGCCAAGCCGCACGGAGCACCCGATGAGCGCCGCTGCCGAAGACCTGATCCACACCTCGTCCGAACCGCACGCCGACAGCGGCCATCAGCGCCACCTCGCCGGCCTCGCGCAGCGGGTGGTGATGGGCGCCGCGCTGGCGTTTTCGGCCTATCAGCTCATCGTCGCCGCGTTCCACCCGCTGTCCAGCCTGGTGATGCGGTCGCTGCACGTCGGCTTTCTGATGCTGCTGGTGTTTTGGGTGGTGCCGGCCGTGCGCCGCAAAAGCTGGATGCACCGCATCCCCTGGTTCGACTGGGTGCTGGGCGCCGCGGCCTTCGCCCTCGGTCTCTATCACTGGTATTTCGAGGCCGACCTCATTCAGCGCAGCGGCGACCCGACACGGGCCGATCTGCTTGTCGGGGTCGCGGTCATCGCCCTGCTGTTCGAGGCGGCGCGCCGCAGCCTGGGGCTGGCCTTGCCGCTGGTCTGCGCCGCGTTTCTGCTCTACGGACTGTTCGGCCAGTATCTGCCCGACGCGATTGGCCATCGCGGCTACGGGCTGGACCAGATCATCGGCCAGCTCTACCTCGGCACCGAGGGCATTTATGGCATCCCGACCCTGGTGTCGGCGACCTACATTTTTCTGTTCATTCTGTTCGGCGCGTTTCTCGAACACGCCGGCATGATCCGGCTGTTCAACGCGCTGGCGCTCGGACTGGTCGGCAAGGCCAAGGGCGGCCCGGCGAAGGTGGCGGTGATGTCCTCCGGGCTGATGGGAACGATCTCCGGTTCGGGCGTGGCCAATGTGCTGACCGTCGGCCAGTTCACCATTCCGCTGATGAAGCGTTTCGGCTATTCGCCGGTGTTCGCCGGCGCGGTGGAAGCCACGTCCAGCATGGGCGGCCAGATCATGCCGCCGGTGATGGGTGCCGTCGCATTCATCATGGCCGAGACCCTCAACGTGCCGTATGCCGACATCGTCAAGGCTGCCGTCATCCCGGCCGCGCTGTACTACCTCACCGCGTTCTGGATGGTGCACCTCGAGGCTGGCCGCAAAAAGCTGCTCGGCCTGCCCGCCGACCAGATTCCCAACCCGTGGAAGGCGCTGCGCGACAACTGGTATCTCGCGCTGCCGCTGGCGGTGCTGGTGTGGATGCTGTTTCACGGCTTCACGCCGATGTTCTCGGGGATGATGGGGCTGTCGCTCACCGCCATCCTGCTGCTGGGCGCGGCCATTGCTGCGCGGCTGTCGCACACGGCATTTCGCGTGGTGTTCTGGTTCGCCTGCGGCCTGGGCGCGGCGGCTTTTCTGCGCTTTGGCATCGTGCCGGTGCTCGCGGTGATCGCCGCGCTGGTGGCGATCAATCTGTTCATCCAGGGCGGCCGGCAGACCCTGCGGGTGCTTCGCGACAGCCTGATCGACGGCGCGCGGCAGGCGCTGCCGGTGGGCATTGCCTGCGCGATCGTCGGGGTGATCGTCGGGGTGCTCACCCTCACCGGAGCAGCGACGAGTTTCGCCGGCTTCATCGTCGACATCGGCAGCAAGAGTCTGCTGGTCTCGCTGCTGCTGACCATGGCGGTGTGCCTGGTGCTCGGCATGGGGATTCCGACCATCCCCAACTACATCATCACCAGCTCCATCGCCGCGCCGGCGCTGCTCAAGCTCGGCGTGCCGCTGATCGTCAGCCACATGTTCGTGTTCTATTTCGGCATCATGGCCGACCTCACCCCGCCGGTGGCGCTGGCCGCTTTCGCCGCCGCGTCGGTGGCCAAGGCCTCGCCGATGCGCATCGGCTTCAAGGCCACGCAGATCGCGCTGGCCGGTTTCGTCGTTCCCTACATGGCGGTGTACGACCCGCAGCTCATGTTGCAGGGTCAGTGGACCTGGCTGGGGGTGCTGTACGTCGTGGCCAAGGCGGTGCTGGCGATTGTGCTGTGGGGCGCGGTGGCCGTCGGCTATCTGCGCGGGGCGCTGTCGGTGCCTGAGCGGCTGCTCGCGTTTGTCGCCGCCGCGCTGCTGATCGCCGCACTTCCGCTGACCGACGAGGCCGGTTTTGCGCTCGCCGCCGCCGTGCTCGTCTGGCACGGTGTTCGCACCCGCGGCCGAGCGGATGCGATCGCCGCGTGAGCCGTCACAGCGGCTTCTGCCAGAACTGCGCCCGCCCGTAGGCCGGGTCAAGGGCATAGGTGTCGAAGCCGAAGCGGCGGTAGCTGGCCACCGCGACGGTGTTGCCGTCGAGCACTTCCAGGGTCAGCTTGACGCAGCCGCGCTCGCGCGCGGCCTGCTCGACCCGAGCCAGCAGCCGGTGCGACAGACCCCGGCCGCGGTGCGTCGGCGCAACGCACAGGTCGTGCACATTCATCAGCGGTCGCGCCTGGAAGGTGGAAAAACCCTCGAAGCAGGTCGCCAGCCCCACCGCCTGGCCGTCGTCCCAGGCGATCACGCCGAAGTAGTCGGGCCGCTGCCGCAGCCGCGGCACGAGTTCGGCCTGCACATCGGGCGGAAGATCGCGGCCGCCGCCCATCGGGTCGCAGGCGTAGGCGCGGGTGAGTTGCAGCACGGCTTGGGAATGCGCCGGCTGGTCGAGATCGACGTCGGTGAGGGTGATCAAGGGATGTTGCTCCATCTGCACAAAAAAACGGGGCGTCACCGCGACGCCCCGGGCCAGCCGCAACCCGCTGCGGCGGGATGCGGTTTACTTCTTGATGTCGCCGCAGGCCACGTATTTCTTCATATCCTGCGCGCTTTCATGCACGTTGATCGCCATCGGTTCCTTGAACAGGTCGGCCATGGTCACACTCGGCAGCTTGGTCACCGACTTGCCGTCGACCACGTTTTCCAGCGGATACTTGGGCACCGGGTTGAGGTTGGCGCAGGTGCCGGGGTGGATGTGCGCGGGTTGCGCCACGCCTTTGGGGCCGCCCTTGATGTGCAGGGTGACTTCAATGCCCTTGCCCATTTCGGTGATCACGGCCTCGCCGGTTTCACCCGAGTTGTTCTGGGCCGACAGCGGCACCTTGATTTCATGATGGGCGGCGAAAGCCGGTGCCGCAGCAAAGCCCGCGAGGGCCAGAGCCAGAGCGATTTTGCGCATGATGGAACTCCTTTGAGAGAGACGGCAGAAAGTTTGCTTTACATCGGGGGCGGAGGCCGCGGGTGCCGCATTGGCCGCTGCGCCCGCGCGGAACCAATCCCGCGGCAAGCAGCCTAATTCGGCTTGCAAAACCCTGCTTGCGGGGCCGATGCCGGCCATGCTTCGGCGCGCGGCCCGCCCGCTACCATCGCCGCATGGCACTGCAACTGTTCGGCATCCCGGTTTCGCGCGGCATGGCCATCGGCCGTGCGGTCATCCTCGCGTCGGCGCGTCTGGACGTCGCGCATTACTTCGTCGACCCGGGGCAGGAGGAGGCCGAGGTCGACCGGCTGCGGCAGGCGCGGCGGGCGGTGCGCGCCGAGCTGGACGCGCTCAAGGCCGATCTGCCCGAAGACGCGCCGGCCGAACTGGCCGCGCTGCTGGACGTGCACAAGCTGCTGCTCGACGACCGGCAGATGGCGCACGACACCATCGCCTGGATTCGACAGCGCCGCTACAACGCCGAGTGGGCGCTGACCGCGCAGCTCGACGTGGTGTCGCGCAACTTCGACGACATGGAAGACGAGTATCTGCGCGAGCGCAAGGCCGACGTCGAGCAGCTCGTCGAGCGCCTGCTGCGCGCGTTGCGCGGCAGCCAGCCGCTGGTGCGCTCGGCCGCGGGCGACGGCGATCTGGTGCTGGTCGCGCACGACATCGCCCCGGCCGACATGCTGCAGTTCAAGACCGGGGTTTTCAAAGGCTTTGTTACCGACGTCGGCGGCAAGACCTCGCACACCGCGATCGTCGCCCGCAGCCTGGACATTCCGGCGGTGGTCGGCGCGCGCACCGCCGGCGACCTAGTGCGGCAGGACGATCTGGTGATCATCGACGGCGACAGCGGGCTGCTCATCGTCGACCCCTCGCCGACCATCCTCGAGGACTACCGGCTGCGCCAGCAGGAAACGCGGCTGGCGCGCGAGCGGCTCAAGCGGCTGAAGTTCACCCCGGCGCGCACCCTGGACGGCGAAGCGGTGGAACTGCTGGCCAATATCGAGCAGCCCGAAGACTGCGCCGCCGCGCTGGACGCCGGCGCCAGCGGCATCGGGCTGTTCCGCACCGAATTCCTGTTCATGAACCGCGGCGGCCATCTGCCCGACGAGGAGGAGCAGTACGCCGCGTACAGCCGGGTGATGCGCGACATGCAGGGCCGCCCGGTGACCATCCGCACCATCGACATCGGCGCCGACAAGCCGCTGGACACGCCCGACTACCGCGACGGCGAGTTCACCCACCTCAACCCGGCGCTGGGGCTGCGGGCGATCCGCTACAGCCTGTCCGACCCGGCGATGTTTCGCATCCAGCTGCGCGCGCTGCTGCGCGCCGCGCGCCTGGGGCCGTTGAAAATCCTCATCCCGATGGTCGCGCATGCGGCGGAAATCCGACAGATCCACGCCGAGCTCGACCGCGCCCGCGCCGAGCTGCACGACGCCGGGGTGGCCTACGGGCCGGTCGAGGTCGGGGCGATGATCGAAGTGCCCGGGGCGGCGCTGGCACTGCCGCTGTTTCTGCGGCATTTCGACTTCCTGTCGGTCGGCACCAACGACCTGGTGCAGTACACCCTGGCGATCGACCGTGCCGACGAAAGCGTCGCCAGTCTGTACGACCCGCTGCACCCGGCGGTGCTGCAGCTGCTGGCGCAGATTTTCAGCCAGAGCCACGACGCCGCGAGCTGGAAGGGGCGGCCGGTGCCGGTGAGCGTTTGCGGCGAAATGGCCGGCGACCCCAGCCTCACCCGGCTGCTGCTCGGCCTGGGCCTGCGCAGTTTTTCGATGCACCCGACGCAGATCCTCGCGGTCAAGCAGGAAGTGCTGCGCGCCGACTGCTCCAGGCTGGCCGGCCCGGCGCGCGAGGTGATCGCCGCGTTCGAGCCGGAGGAGCAGCAGGCCGCGCTGGCCGCGCTAATGCAGTGATTTCCCGGCCGTGAAGCCGTCGTCCGTCGCCCCGCTTCGGCCGCGCCGCTGGCGCGCGCGACTGGCGGCTGCGCTGTGCGTGCCGCTGCTGCTGGCCGCGCCCGCCGCCCGCGCTCACCCGGACGAAGGCTACGCCGCCAGCCTGCCGGCGCTGGGCGACCCGGCGCAGGGCAGCTTCACCCCGGTTCAGGAAAAGCGCCTGGGCGAAATCATCATGCGCGAGCTGCGCCGCCAGCCCGACTACCTGCACGATGCGCTGCTGCAGCAATACCTCCAAGGCATCGTCGATTCCCTCGCGCCGGCCGCGCGCAAAACGGCCGAAACCGACGCGGCGACCCACTTCCGGGTATTCCTGCTGCGCGATCGCACATTCAACGCCTTTGCGCTGCCCGGCGGCTGGATCGGGGTGCACACCGGGCTGCTGGTCGACGCGCAGGCGAAGGCGCAGGTCGCCGCAGTGTTCGCGCACGAAATGTCGCACATCACCCAGCGCCACATTGCGCAGCGGCTGGCGCAGGCCGGGCGCGGCGAGCTGCTGAGCATCGGCTCGCTGCTGCTGGCCGTCCTTGCCGCGTCCAAAGGGCAGGATCAGGCCGCGCAGGGGCTGGCAATGGGCGGGCAGGCGGCGGCGATCGACAACGCCCTGCGCTTTTCCCGCAGCAACGAGCGCGACGCCGACCGCACCGGCACCGAGGTGCTGTCGGCCTCTGGCTATCCGCCGCAGGCCATGGCCTCGATGCTCGAACGCCTGCAGAGCCTCTCCCGGCTGGACGATGCCGACGTCTACGCCTTTTTGCAGGATCACCCGCTGACCAGCGAGCGCATTGCCGACGCGCAGGCACGCGGCGGCGACCAGCCGCTGCCGCCCGACCGCACACTGGGCTTCTGGCTGATGAACGCGCGCGCCCGCGCCCTCGGCCCGGCGAACCGCGACGCGCTGCGCAGCGAATTGGCCGAGCTTAAAAAGCGGCCGGCCACCTTCCCGGCGCAGCGCGCGGCGTGGGCGTATGGCGCGGCGGTGATCGAGCAACGGCTGGGCGACCTGGCCGCGGCGCAGCGCGAACTGCAGGCGGCCGAAGCCGCGGCGCAGGATTTCCTCGAGGCCGAGCGGCTGCCGCTGCGACTGCTGCGCACCGAGCTGCTGCTGGCCGGCGACCCGGCCGAGGCGCTGCCGCAGGCGCAGGCGCTGGCCAAAGACGCGCCGACCTCGATCGCCGCGCGCCACCTGCTCGCCCGCTGCCTGCTGGCGCAGCCCGACCTGCGCCCCGCGCGCGAATTTCTGCGCCAGCAGACCGTGCTGCACCCGGACGACGCAACACTGTGGACCGATCTGGCGCGGGCGCATGCGGGGCTGGGCGAAGTCGCCGCGCAACACCGCGCCACCGCCGAGGCGTATGCGCTGCACGGCGATCTGGCCGGGGCGATCGAGCAGCTCAAAATCGCCCAGCGCCACCCCGACCCCGACCGTTTCGAAGCTGCGATCATCGCCGCGCGGCTGCAGCATTTCGAGCGCGAGCAGGCGCTGCTCAAGACCATCGACAAAACCCTGCCGCAATGACCCGGCGCGTCCGCTGGCGGACGCTGGCCGCGTGGCAGCAAGGTGCGCCGCGCCGTCCCGGATAATGCGCGGCTGGTTTCGCCCGCCCGCGCATGACTTCGTCCACCCCCGCCCTGCCCCGCACGCCCTCGGCCTGGCTGCTGCTGATTGCGGTATCGCTGCCGCTGCTGTGGCCGCTGGACCCCGGGGTGGTCGCCAAGATGGGCACGACCCTGCTGGCCTGCGGGCTGTGGGGCGCGGTGCTGCTGGTCGCGGCCTGGGACGGACTGGTGCCGCGCCCGGGCTGGGCGTCGGCAGCGCTGGCGGCGATGGCCGCGGTAGTTGCGGTGCAGACCGCCACGGGGCTGATCGCCTACCCCTCTCAGGGGCTGATCACCATTGCGGTGCTGCTGGCCGCGGCGCTGCTCGCCGGTCTGGGCCGCGCCGCCGCGGCGCGCGCCACCGCCCGCAGCCCGCGCAGCGAGTGGCTGGACGCGATCGCCCTCGGTCTGCTGCTGCAGGCGCTGCTGCAGGTCGCGTTCGGGCTGCTGCAGTTTGCGCTGTGGCAGTCGCAGGGTCTGCAGCAGGCGCTGGCCAAGGCGTTCCCGCTCTACACCGAATTCGTCAGCTATCCGTTCACCGGCCGGGTGTTCGGCAATCTGCGCCAGCCTAACCATTACGCCACCGCGGTGGCGCTGGGCATGGCCGGGCTGGCGTGGTGGGCGCCGCGGCTGCGCCCGGCGTGGGTGTGGGCGATCAGCGTGGCCTTTGCCTGGGCGCTGGTGGTGTGCGGCTCACGCACCGGCGCGGTCGAGGCGTTTGCCGGCGCGGTGCTGGTCGGGCTGTTCGTGCGCGGCGCCTGGCGGCAGCCGCGCTGGGCCGCTCTGCTGGCGATGCCGCTGCTCTATGCGGGCTGGTGGGCGGTGATGCGCACCCTCGACCACTACGGCCTGGTGAGCTTTCTCGACGCGGTGACGCGACAGGTCGACCAGCCGGTCAACGCCCGCGCGCTGATCTGGCGCAACGCCTGGCAGGTGTTCGAGCACCTGCCCTGGACCGGCGCTGGCTGGGGCCAGCTCGGCTGGGGCATGCAGCACGCGGCACTGCACGGCGCGCTGCATCCGCTGCCGCTGGACAACATCGACAACGCGCACGACCTGTTCCTCGAACTGCTGGCCGAAAACGGGGTGCTCGGCGCGCTGCCCCCGCTGCTGCTGGCGCTGGCCTGGCTGCTCGTATCGTTGCGCCGCGCAGTCCAGCTCGGCCGCAGCGACGGCACGCGCAGCCCCGCGGCGCTGGCCGGGTGGATGGGGGTGGCGATGCTCGGGCTGCATAGCCTGGTCGAGTATCCGCTTTGGTATCTGTACTTCCTGGCGATTTTTGCGGTGCTGGCCGGGTGGATCGAGGGCGTCGGCGTCGAGCCGGCGGCCGCGGCGCCGAAGCCGCGCGCACGCTGGGCTGGCGTGGTGGCGGGGGTCGTCGTGCTGGCGCTGACCGCCAAGGCGCTGGTCGACTATGTGGCGACCAATGCGGTGTACGACGGCAACCCGGGCGGCGCGCTGCAGGCCGCGCAGCGCAGCAACTGGTTTTTCCGCCCGCTGGTCGATTTCGCCCAGGCCAGCGCAATAGCGGTGAGTGCGAACGACTCCCGCGCCAGGCTGCGTGCCGACCTGGCGCTGATCGACCGCGTCAGCCATGTCTACGGCGACCCGTCGCTGCTGATGCGCCGCATGGTGCTGCTGGTGCGGCTGGGCGACGCGCCGCAGGCGCTGCGACTGGCGCGCTACACCGCCAGCGCCTTCTGGCTGATGGCGCCGCAGCTGGCGCAGCAGTTCCCGCCGCTGGCGCGCGCGGCGGGCCTGTCGGCCGAGCAGATCCGGCCGCTGGAAGCAGCGCTGCGGGCGGCGCCGGTGCTGCGCCGCATCGTCGTTCCGCAGCACGACCGCGGCGACTGACTCGACCCCGCACGGCCTTTGCCGCTGCGATGCAACGCGGCGCATGTCCCTGCACTTGCCGCCGGCGTTTGATGCGGAGCAAAATGAAGCGCTCGTGAAAACCGGGTACGCCCTGTGCCCACATCGCCACACGGGATGCCATCCCTGCGTGGCTCTGCTCTGCACCATGTCCACCGCTCCCGGCCCCTCCCCCTCTCGGCTGCAACGCCTGCATGATCTGCTGCGCGACCCCGCGGTGCGCGAGGGCATGCGGGACATGCGCGCGGTGTCGCTCGGGGTGTCGGCCTGGGGATTGGTCACCGGGGTGGCGATGGTCAAGTCCGGGCTGAGTGTGTGGCTGGCGCTGGCGATCAACCTTCTGGTGTTTGCCGGCAGCGCGCAGCTCACCGCGCTGCCGCTGATCGCCGCCGGCGCGCCGGTGTGGATGGTGGTGGCCGCGGCGTTTTTCGTGAACCTGCGCTTTGTGGTGTTCAGCGCGCAGATCCGCCCTTACCTCGAACATCTGCGGCTGCCGCGGCGGTTGCTGCAGGGGTATCTGATCGGCGACCTCAACCAGGTGCTGATGATCCGCCGCCACCCGCACCCCACCGGCGATCCGGCGCAGGCGCAGTATTACCTCGGCGCGTCGATCACCAACTGGATCGCCTGGCAGGTGCCGTCAATCGCCGGCATTCTGCTGGCGCAGTGGATTCCCACCTCGTGGGGGCTGGGCTTCGCCGGGGCGCTGGCGCTGCTGGGCATCGTGCTGTCGCTGCTGTCGGACAAGGGCATGGTGCTGGTCATCGTGCTGGCCTCGGCGGTGGCCACGCTGCTGTTCTGGCTGCCGATCAAGCTCAACCTCGCGGTGGCGATTGCCTGCGCGCTGCTGGCCGGCATGATCTGGGACGACTTCAGCTCGCGCCGCGCCGCCGGCTCGGCCAAGCTGCTCAACCCGTCCAAACCCTGAAGGAGCGACGGTGGACAACGGTTTCTGGCATGGACTGGCGCTGGTGGTCGGGCTGACCGCGGCGACCGTGTTCACCCGCAACGCCTTTCTGTTTTCGCGCCGGCCGATGGTGCTGCCGGCGCGGCTGAAGGTGGCGCTGCGCTACGCCCCGGCGGCGGCGCTGGCGGGGGTGGTCGCGCCCGAACTGCTGTTGCCCACCCCGCTCGGGCTGCCGTGGCTGAAAATCGCCGCGGCAGTGGTGGCTGCGGGCTATTTTTTCGCCCGCCGCGGCATTCTGGGCACCATCGTCGCCGGCATGGCGGCGTACTGGGTGCTGATGGCGCTGTCGGCTTGGATCGACTGAACCGGCGCAGCGCCGGCCGAAGTCAGCCGCTGGCGGCGTCCTGCTCGGCAACCGTCAGGCTGTACAGCGCGCAGCGGTTCTTGCCGGCGGCCTTGGCGGCGTACATCGCGTCGTCGGCGCGCTGCAGCAGTTCGTAGGTGCTGCGCGCGTGCTGCGGCACCAGCGCCACGCCCACACTCACCGTCACCCGCTGCCCGCTGGCCGGGTCGAAACCGGCCTGCGCCGCGGCATCGACCAGCCGCTGCGCCAGCGCCAGGGCACCCGCCTCGCCGTCGACCGCGTCGAGCACAATGAACTCGTCGCCGCCCAGGCGGCCGACCGCGTCGCCCGCCCGCACCGCCTCGCGCAGCGCCTGCGCCACCTGCACCAGCAGCGCGTCGCCGCGGATGTGGCCCAGGCGGTCGTTGATGCGCTTGAAGCCGTCGAGGTCGATGAAAAACATCGCGAGCGTCTCGCCCGGAGCGCGTCGCGCCAGCGCCGCGTCGAGCCGTTCCATGATGGCGCGGCGGCTGAGCACCCCGGTCAGCGCGTCACGCTCGGCGTGGTGCAGAAGCCGGGCGTGGGACTCGACCTGCAGGGTCACGTCGCGCACAAAGGTCAGCAGCGACTCCACCTTGCCGCCAGGCTCGCGCAGCGCCGAAACCGTCCACTCCACCCAGATGGTCTGTCCGTCCTTGCGCAGGTAGCGCGATTGGTCGATCCATGAATCGATGTCGCCGTGCAGCAGGCGCGCGTAGGCGGCCTGGGTCTTGGCCAGCTCCTCCGGCGGAATGCCCAGCGCAAAGCGGTGCGTGCCCAGGCGCTCGGCCGCGGTGTAGCCGAGGATGGTCTCGGCCGCCGGCGACCAGCGGGTGATGATGAGATCGGGCCCGCTTTCGATCACCCCCCACGGGCTGTTGTGCAGCGCCTGCTCGAGCAGCCAGTTGGTGCGCTGCAAGGCCTGCGCGGCGATCACGTCGTCGTGGATGTCGTGGGCGATGGTGTAGACCGCGTCGATGCTGCCGTCGTCGCCGTGCTCGGGGAACACCTGCACCCGCGCCCAGCGCGGCGTGCCCAGGTGGTGCAGCAGTCGGCGGTATTCCGCCGCCCGTCCGCTGAACGCGGTTTCGAAAGCCGGGGCCGCCGCCTCCCAGGCCGGATGTCCGTACAGCTCGGCCAGGGTGCGACCGACCAGTTCGGCCGGGTCGCGGCGCGCCCAGCGCACGTAGGGCGGGTTGAAAAACGTCAGCCGCGACTGCCGATCCCAGCGGCCGATCGGCAGATCGACCGCCTCGATCAACCGCCGCACCTGCGGCAGCGCGGCCAGCCCGAGGCCCTCGCCGGCAGCGGCGTCGCCAGGGGATGCGGCGGAAGGCGGGGCGTTCATGGCGGCAGATTGTCGCGGGCGGAGGGGTTTGGCCGGCAGAGGGCGGCTTGGCGGGTGGGTTGCGCGCCGTCTGCGAGAAAGCGCACGGTTGGAGACGAGCCGCACCCCGATTCGCGGCCTGCCGGCGATCAATCCGATGCGTTGATTTTGCCGCTTTCACGAGAAAGTGCAAAAGTCGGGCCTACACTGCGTGCCGTCCGGCGTGAACGACTGCACGTTTCGGGCGCTTTTTGTTCATTCCCTCCCCCATCATGACCCGCGCCACCAAAATCGTCGCCACGATCGGCCCTGCCAGTTCCTCTCCCGAAATCCTCGAACGCATGCTCGTTGCCGGGGTGGACGTCGTCCGCCTGAACTTCTCCCACGGCAAGGCGCAAGACCACATCGAGCGCGCCCAGCTCATCCGCGACACCGCGCATCGCTTGGGCAAGGCGGTGGCGATCATGGCCGATCTGCAGGGGCCGAAAATCCGCGTCGGCCGCTTCAAGGACGGCAAGGTGCATCTGCAGGCGGGGCAGCCGTTCATCCTCGACGCCGGCTGCGAACTCGGCGACGAGACCCGCGTCGGGCTGGACTACAAGGATCTGCCGCGCGACGTGCGCGCAGGCGACCGGCTGCTGCTCAACGACGGGCTGATCGTGCTCACCGTCGAGCGGGTGCAGGGCGAGGAAATCCACACCGTGGTGACCATTGGCGGCGATCTGTCCAACAACAAGGGCATCAACAAGCAGGGCGGCGGACTGTCGGCGCCGGCGCTCACCGCCAAGGACATGGAGGACATCCGCACCGCGATGGGCTTTCAGGCCGAGTATCTGGCGGTGTCGTTTCCCAAGAGCGCGACCGACATGGAACTGGCGCGGCAGCTGGCCAACGTCGCCGGCGAGCCGTTCGGGCACAAGCCGGCGCTGATCGCCAAGATCGAGCGGGCCGAGGCGATTCCGGCGCTGGCCGAAATCCTGCGCGCCTCGGACGGCATTATGGTCGCGCGCGGCGATCTGGCGGTGGAAGTGGGCAACGCCGCAGTGCCGGCGCTGCAGAAGCGCATGATCCGCATGGCGCGCGACATGGACCGGCTGACCATCACCGCCACGCAGATGATGGAGTCGATGATCACCAACGCGGTGCCGACCCGCGCCGAAGTGTCGGACGTGGCCAACGCGGTGCTCGACGGCACCGACGCGGTGATGCTCTCGGCCGAGACCGCTGCCGGCAAATATCCGGTGGAAACCGTCGAGGCGATGGCCAGCATCTGCGTCGAGGCCGAGCGGGTCGAGGAGGTCAAGCTCGAGCACGACTTCGTCGACAAGCAGTTCACCCGCATCGACCAGTCGATCGCGATGGCCGCGCTGTTCACCGCGCACCACCTGGGCTGCCGCGCCATCGTCGCGCTGACCGAATCGGGGTCGACGGCGCTGTGGATGAGCCGGCACCGCGTCAAGGTGCCGATCTATGCGCTGTCGCGCAAGGAATCGTCGGTGCGGCGCATGGCGCTGTATCGCAACGTGCGGCCGATGCTGCTGCCCTTCGACGAGACCGATCGCGACAGCCTGCTGCACAAGGCCGAAACGCGGCTGATCGAAATCCAGGCGCTGAGCACCGGCGACAATTACGCGATCACCTGCGGCGAACCCATCGGCTCGGCCGGCGGCACCAATATGCTCAAGATCATGCGGGTGGCGCGCTGAGGGCCGGCGCGGCTGGGCGCGTGGAAGGGCACACAAAAAAGCCGACGCGCGAGCGTCGGCTTTTTGCTGCCTGCTGAGGGTGCGCTCAGGTCGCGGTGGTCGTCGCCGGCTCGACCGCGTTGAACTGCAACTGCACCCCGGCGAGGTTGATCACGTCGCCCGAGCGCAGCACCACAGGCATCAGCCCGAGCGACACGCCGTTGACCTGCGCGCGTTTTTCGCCTTCCACCTGGGTGAGCTCGTAGCCGCGCGCCTTGCGCGAAATGGTCACGACCAGCACCCCGCGCTGGCCGAAGGTCGTCTGCTCCTTGGTCAGCAGCATTTCGCGCCCGGCGTTGTCCCCGGTCAGCACCTTGATCTGATACTGCCGTTCGGAATCAGACGCGCGGGTGCGCGAATCGCCGTAGCCGGACTGGCCGAAGCGCGACGAGCTGAACCCCCCGCTGTGGCCGAAGCGCGAGGGGCCAAAGCTGGTCTGCCGCGCGTCGGACAGCAGCCGCAGGCTGTACTTGCCGATGTCCACCGTATCGCCTTCGCGGAACGGGCTGGACTTGATCGGCGCCCCGTTGAGGTAAGTGCCGTTGGTGCTGCCCAGATCCTGGATGATGTAGCTCTCTTCATCGGCGGCGTTGGTGTCGCGCAGCAGCACCGCGTGCTCGCCGCTGACCGCGAGGTTGTCGATCACCACGTCGTTGTAAGGCCGCCGACCGAGGGTGATCCGATCCTTGGACAGGACGACCTCTTTGAGCACTTTTCCATCCAGGGTGATGACGAGTTTGGCCACGGCAGTTGGTCAGGTCGGTTGGACGGCGCGGAACGTGCCGCGATCATGCCACGGAGTGGGCGTAAATCAATGCAACGGAAATGTTATCGCGTCCTCCGGCCGCATTGGCGTCGTCGATCAACTGACGCACCGCAGCATCCGGATGTTGTCGGTATTGCTGCAACACTGCGGCGATGCGCGCATCCGGAATCATGTCGGTCAGCCCATCCGAGCACAGCAGCATCACGTCTCCGGCCATCACCGGATGCATGCCGATGTCGGGCTCCAGATCGGTGTCCACCCCCAGCGCGCGAGTCACCAGGTTCTTGCCGCCCGCGGTGTGCGCTTCCTCCGGCAGGATCAGCCCCATGTCGATCTGCTCCTGCAGCGCCGAGTGGTCGTGGGTGAGCTGCGACAGCTTGCCTTGCCGCAGCAGGTACGCGCGCGAATCCCCGGCATGGGCGACTACCGCGACGCTGCCGGTGAACGCCACCGCCACCAGCGTCGCCCCCATGCCGCCGAACTGCGCATTGCCGCGGGCCGCGCGCAGGATGTCCATGTTGACGTGGCGAATCGCGCGGCGCAGTTCGGTCGACAGGTCGAGCGCCGAAACCTTGGGATAGTCGGCCTTGATGCGAGCGACACGGGCGCAGATCTGGCTGGTCGCCATGCCGCTGGCGACCTCGCCGGCCGCGTAGCCACCCATGCCATCGGCCAGCACCGCAACCTGGGCGTAAGCGTCGCACGACACCGAGTCTTCGTTGTGCTCACGCACCCGGCCCGGGTCGGTCAGGCTGGTCATGTCAAAACGCAGCGACGGCGTGCGGTTGGCCGGCATGGTCAGGCTCCCACCGCCGGCGACTTCGCGCGGTAGACCACTCGCGCGACGGCCCAAACCAGCACCGCGCCGATGGCTCCGGCGATTTTTTCGGCGTACGCCGCGCCCGGCAGCGCCTCGACGCGATGCGCCAGCGCCGGATCGGTCACGACCAGACCGCCAGCGATCCAGCCCAGCAACATCGCTCCCAGAGTGATGATGACGGGAAAGCGCTGCATCAGATGAATGACCAGCTGGCTGCCCCAGACGATGATGGGCACCGACAGCAGCAGCCCGAACACCACCAGCAGCATGCTGTGCTGCTCGCCAGCGTGTTGCGCGGCACCGGCAATGGCGATCACGTTGTCCAGGCTCATCACAAAGTCGGCGACGATCACGGTCTTCACCGCGGCCCAGAGCTTGTCGGCCGCCTGCACCTCGCCGTGCCCTTCCTCTTCGGTCGGAGCGAGCAGCTTGATGCCGATCCACAGCAGCAGCAACGCGCCGACGATTTTGAGAAACGGCAGCTTGAGCAGGGTCAGCGCGAAAAAAATCAGCACCACCCGCAGCCCGATCGCCCCGGCCGTGCCCCACAGGATGCCGAGCTTGCGCTGGTGCACCGGCAGCTTGCGCGTGGCCAGCGCAATGACCACCGCGTTGTCGCCGCCGAGCAGAATGTCGATCAGGACGATCTGTCCGATCGCCGCCAGGAAGTCGACGGTGAGGTAATGTTCCATGCAGTCCGGGCCGAGAGCGAGGGCCCGGAGCGAGGCCGGGCGCAGGTCGCGATCATAGCCGCGGCCTGCGCGCCGTCGTGGGGTTCGGCGGGCAGCGGCGCCAACCTCCCGCGCGCACGTGAGCGCGTCTCAGCCCAGCCGCTGCTTGAGCAGCTTGCCCATTTCCGACGGGTTGCGGGTGACGGTGAAGCCGCACGCCTCCATGATCGCCAGCTTGGCCTCGGCGGTGTCTTCGCCGCCGGAGATCAGCGCCCCGGCGTGTCCCATGCGCTTGCCCGGAGGCGCAGTGACTCCGGCGATGAAGCCCACGACCGGCTTTTTCATGTGGTCCTTGCACCAGCGCGCGGCCTCGGCTTCGTCGGAGCCGCCGATTTCGCCGATCATGATCACCGCGTCGGTTTCCGGATCGTCGTTGAACATGCGCATGATGTCGATGTGCTTGAGGCCGTTGATCGGGTCGCCGCCGATGCCCACCGCGCTGCTCTGGCCCAGCCCCAGTTCGGTGACCTGCGCCACCGCTTCGTAGGTCAGCGTGCCCGAGCGCGAGACGATGCCCACCCGCCCCTTGCGGTGGATGTGCCCGGGCATGATGCCGATTTTGATTTCGTCCGGGGTGATCAGCCCGGGGCAGTTAGGGCCGAGCAGCAGGGTCTTTTTGCCCCCCGCAGCCTCCTTGGCTTTCATGCGGTTGCGCACCAGCAGCATGTCCTTGACCGGGATGCCTTCGGTGATGCAGATGACCAGATCGAGGTCGGCCTGCACCGCTTCCCAGATCGCATCGGCCGCACCAGCCGGCGGCACGTAGATCACCGACACGGTCGCGCCGGTGGCCGCCTTGGCGTCGGCCACGCTGCCGTAGATCGGGATGCCCTCGAAGTCCTCACCGGCCTTTTTGGGATTCACGCCGGCGACGAAGCAATTGCGGCCGTTGGCGTAGTCGCGGCACATGCGGGTGTGGAACTGGCCGGTCTTGCCGGTGATGCCCTGGGTGATGACCTTGGTGTCTTTGTTGATCAGGATCGACATGTCTGCCTCGCGGGCAGACGGCGCAACAGCGCCGCCTGCGGAAATTCGGGTCAATGGGATGCGTCGAGAGGATGACGGTGAAAGAAGTGGGCGAGCCCGTGCCTCAGGCCGCCGCGGCGACCACCTTCTCAGCCGCCTCGGCCATGGTCTCGGCGCTGATGATCGGCAGCCCGGACTCGGCCAGCATCTTGCGGCCGATGTCCTCGTTGGTGCCTTTCATGCGCACCACCAGCGGCACGCTTAAGCCCACCGCGCGGCTGGCGGCGATCACGCCTTCGGCAATGGTGTCGCAGCGCATGATGCCGCCGAAAATGTTGACCAGGATCGCCTTGACCTTGGGGTTGTGCAGCATGATCTGGAACGCTGCGGTCACCTTCTCGGCGGTGGCACCGCCGCCGACGTCGAGAAAGTTCGCCGGCGATCCGCCGTAGAGCTTGATGGTGTCCATCGTCGCCATCGCCAGCCCGGCGCCGTTGACCAGGCAGCCGATGTTGCCGTCGAGCTGGATGTAAGCGAGGTCATGCTTGTGCGCCTCGGTCTCGGCCGGGTCTTCCTCGTCCAGATCGCGCAGCGCCTCGATTTCCGGGTGACGGAACAGCGCGTTGTCGTCGAAGTTGAACTTGGCGTCCAGCGCCTTGATCTGCCCGTTGCCTTCGAGAATCAGCGGGTTGATTTCCACCAGCGAGGCGTCGGTGTCCATGTAGGTCTGGTAGAGCTTCTGGAACACGTCCACCGCCTGCGGCAGCGAAGCCTCGGGGATGCCGATGCCGGCGGCGAGCTCGCGCGCCTGCTGCGGCTGCAGCCCGACCAGCGGATCGACAAACACCTTGCGGATCTTGTCCGGGGTCTTGGCCGCTACTTCCTCGATGTCCATGCCGCCTTCGCTGGAGGCCATCACCGCGACCTTCTGCGTTGCACGGTCGGTCAGCACCGCGGCGTAGTACTCCTTTTTGATGTCGGCGCCGTCCTCGATCAGCAACCGCCGCACCTTCTGCCCCTGCGGCCCGGTCTGGTGGGTGACCAGCTGCATGCCCAGAATCTGCCCGGCGAGCTGCCGCACCTCGTCGAGCGAACGCGCGAGCTTGACCCCGCCGCCCTTGCCGCGCCCGCCGGCATGGATCTGCGCCTTGACCACCCACACCGGCCCGCCGAGTTCGCGTGCCACGGCAACGGCTTCATCGACACTGAACGCCGGTTTGCCACGCGGCACCGGCACGCCGTGCTCGCGCAGGATCTGCTTGGCCTGATATTCGTGAATTTTCATGATGTCTCTTCCTCTCTCGGCGGGCGGGTTTCGCCGGCCGTCGCGCCGGCAGAAGATTGCGCCTGCGCGGGCCGGGCCCATTGGGGATAGAAACGCGCGACGGTCGGCCCGTCCAGCCGCAGCGCGTGGCAATGGTTGAGCTGAAACGGCATGCCCGGCTCGCGCCCGGCAGCCTGCGGCATGTCCCACTGCACCAGCCCGGCCAGCCCCTGCACCGCTGCGGTCGGCAGCACCTGGGTGAGCTCGGTCAGGTGGGTGCAGCCCAGCACCCCGCCCAGGCGCTCGCGCACGGCCGAGCGGAAGTTGCGCAACAGGTTGAGGCCGACGAGCGCGGCGTAGGCGTCGTCATGGTCGCCGCAGGCGGCATAGGGGCTGGCCAGAGTGTGACTGCTGGCGCGCACGATGTTGAAACCGCTGTCGATGGTCACGACCAGCAGCATGTCGTGCACCGGCACCCCGGCCGGCCGCACCTGCTCGGACAGCACGATGTCGCGGGTCTTGACGTCGCGCAGCGTGGCCTGCAGATCCCACAGCCCATCGTCGCGGGCGTAGCACTCCACCGCGATGCTGCGGCGGTGCACCAGTCGGCGCGGCACGGGGTGGGATTCGGAGTCGGGGGTGCGCATGATGTTTTTTGATGCGGCGCAAAAATCAGTGTAGCAAGCGTGCTGCGCCGCGGCAAATGCCCGCGATGCCCAGCGATCCCCCGCATTCTCCGCCGGAAACGCCCGTGCGGCCAGCCAGCCCAGCCGGGCGTGGGCCCGGGCTGCTGCAACGCGCCGCTTGCCCGGTTGCCGCGTCCGATGCTCGCGTAGCCCGTTGCGAGGCCGAACCTGCGCCATTCACCGCAGGTTAGCCGGGTTGATCGGATGCGCACGGCAGCCGAGCCGATGCCGCGGGAGCGGCAGTCATGCCGATTCAGCCGGATTCACAGGGCGCTGACCCGTCGTCGTCCGCATCGCCGCCCGCGCTGCGCAGCACGGCGCGGATGGTCGCGGCGGTGAATCCGCGCGCGGCGAGAAAGCGCTGTTGCCGCGCCCGCTCGGCCGCGTCGGCCGGCGGCTGGCCGAAGCGCCGCTGCCACACGACACGGGCGCGCGGCAGTTCGTCTTCGGCCAGCGCCGCGAGGCTGTGCGCGACCAGTTCGGCATCGACGCCGTGGGTCGCCAGCTCCTGCGCAATGCGCAGATTGCCGTGTCGCTCGCGCCGCCGGTGCAGCAGCGACTGGGCGAAGCGCGCGTCGTCCTGCCAGTGCTCGGCGGCGAGGCGGTCGAGCAAGGCGTCGACCTCGGCCGGGTCTTCGGCGTAGCGCAGCAGCTTGCGCCGCAGTTCGGCCCGGCTGTGTTCGCGCTGCGCCAGGTAGCGCAACGCGCGGGCCTTGAGGCTGGGCTCGGGGCGCGGCATCGAAGGCGGCGGGAAACGGGCCGAGCGAGTTGCGCGAGGCGGAGGCGTGAGACCGAGGACGGTGCCGCGCGTCCATTGCGCGCGGCGGCCGTGCGGCTACCGCCGCACTGGCGCGGCGCGCATCGCCGCCACCTGCATCGTTAGACCTCGGCGTCGGAGTCGGCCTCGTCGGCCTCGGGCGCGGCGTCGAACACCGCGGCGGCCATTTCGGGCACGCCCAACGCGGCGCGCACCTTGTTTTCGATCTCCCGCGCGAGCTCCGGGTTTTCTTTCAGAAACTCGCGGGCGTTGTCCTTGCCTTGGCCGATTTTTTCGCCGTTGTACGCGTACCAGGCGCCGGATTTTTCGACTACCTTGGCGGCGACGCCGAGGTCGATGATCTCGCCCTCGCGCGAAACCCCCTCGCCGTAGAGGATGTCGAACTCGGCCTGCTTGAACGGTGGGGCCACCTTGTTCTTGACCACCTTGACCCGGGTTTCGGAGCCGACGACTTCCTCGCCCTTTTTGATCGAACCGATGCGGCGAATGTCCAGCCGCACCGAGGAGTAGAACTTGAGCGCGTTGCCGCCGGTGGTGGTTTCGGGGTTGCCGAACATCACGCCGATTTTCATCCGAATCTGGTTGATGAACACGACCAAGCAGTTGGTGCGCTTGATGTTGGCGGTGAGCTTGCGCAGCGCCTGGCTCATCAGCCGCGCCTGCAGCCCGGGCAGCGCGTCGCCCATTTCGCCTTCGATCTCGGCCTTCGGGGTCAGCGCGGCGACCGAGTCGACGACGATCATGTCCACCGAACCCGACCGTACCAAAGCATCGACAATTTCCAGCGCCTGTTCGCCGGTGTCGGGCTGGGAGATGAGCAAGTCGGGCAGATGCACGCCGAGCTTGGCGGCGTACTGCACGTCCAGCGCGTGCTCGGCGTCGATGAACGCGCAGGTGCCGCCGAGCTTCTGCATTTCGGCGATGACCTGCAGGGTCAGCGTGGTCTTGCCCGACGATTCCGGCCCGTAAATTTCGACCACCCGCCCGCGCGGCAACCCGCCCACGCCCAGCGCGATGTCCAGCCCGAGCGAGCCGGTGGAGACCACCTGCACATCATGCTGCGCCTCGCCGTCGGCCAGCCGCATGATCGAGCCCTTGCCGAACTGTTTTTCGATCTGCGACAGCGCCGCGGCCAGGGCCTTGGCCTTTTCGGCATTGACGGTGGAAGCGGGGGCGGATTTTGCGGCGCTCATCGAACATCCTTGGTTGGCTGCGGAAGGTAGTCGGCACTGTAGCATACCTGTATAAAACGACAGCTACGGCAGCCGCCGCAAACACGCTGCCAGGCAAAACAAAGGGGCGCCACGCGCCCCTTTGCCAACGCGACGGACGCGATCAGAAGCTGTACCCCAGCGCCAGGGTGTAGATCACCGGATGGAAGTTGATGCGGGTCTTGGCCTGCGAGGTGATGACCGAAGGGTTGACCGGCGAGTACGACGTCGAGGTCAGATTGCTCTTGACGTCCGCCACCGCGATGGTGCCGGCAATCGACCAGCGCGAATCGATGCGATAGATCAGTCCGACGTGCGCGGCCGCGCCCCAGGAATCGGACAGGCTGATCTGCGTCGGCCCCTGCAGATTGGTCAACGGCGGCAGCGCCTTGGTCTTGGTAAACCGGGTGTAGTTGACGCCCAGACCCACGAACGGATCCCAGCGCGCCGCGTGGCCAAGGAAGTGATAGTTGATGAACGCGGTGGGCGACACCACGTCGACGTCAGTCACGCCGACCCCGCGCAGCGAACCCCAACCCGAGCCCGCCGCGTCGGTACGCACCCGCGGCGGCCAGCCCAGCACCAGTTCGAAACTCCACGGCCCCGGCAGGTCGCGCACATAGGTCAGCCCCAGAGTCGTGGCGTTGCCGACGTCGAGGTTGAGGTTTGGCGGGGTGTTGTAGCCCGACAGATCGGGGGATTTGGAATGGTTCTGCAGATAGGCCACGCCGACGTAGACGGTGTTCGGGTTGGCCTCGTCGGCCTGCGCCACCGGCGCGGCGCAGGCGGCAGCCGCAGCGATCGCGGCGAAGACGAAGTGAGACAGTTTGCTCATGGTGTAATCTCCTCGCGCGCTCATGGCTGCGGCACCCAGCCGAAGGACTGCATCGCCTGATAGGTCTGCTGGGCGACGATCTGATACCCCGTCGGGGTCGGATGCACGCTGTCGGCAAACAGCCAGGAACCGAGGTTGGACAGCGTGGCGCCTGCGGCGGTGTTGGGCGTGCCGACGTTGCACACCAGAGAACTCGGCACTTGTTGCAGATTGCACCAAGGCGTGGTCACGTTGCTCAGACCGAACTGCGCTGGGTTCTTGATTTCAGCGTTGAGCAGCGCAAAGCCGTCGACCATTTTCACTGGCTGGCCCTGCAGGTCGTTGAGCAGCCGCTGGTTGAACACCTGCACCAGGTTGGACAGCAGATAGCACGGGGTATGGATGTCGGTGTTGTCGCAGGTCGTGCCACCCGACAGCGACTGCCCAAACGGGGTCAGCGAAGAATCGGGCAAGGTGAACACCAGCACGTATTTCGCGCCGTTGGCGATGATCTTCTGCACTTGCGCCGAAAGCTGATCCGCTGCGGCCGCAACCGTCGCCTGCGCGATCGCCGCCTGCTGCTGCGTCGCCTGCGCCTGGACCTGAGCGATCTGTGCCTGAGTCAATGGCGTGCCCGCCTGCGCGGCCTGGGTGGCTGCCTGCGTGACCGCCTGCGTCACGTTGGCTGAGACCGTCGAGAGCGCGGTGAAAATGTCATTGTTGCCACCCAGCACCGTGACCAGCTGGCTGGCGTTGAAGCTGCCGAACTGCGTCAGGTAGTTGCTCACCTGCTGGCTGACCGGATAGGTCATCGCCCCGCCCGGACTGGCGGTGTTCAGCGGATTGCCGATACCCACCGGATTGCTCACCAGCGACCCGCCCTGCGCGAAGTTGGTGCAGGTCGCCATGCCGCTGCTCGGCGGAGCGCTGAACGCGCAGAAGGCGTTCGCTTGGTTGGTCGTCACGCCGCCCGGAGTGAGGTAGGCAAAGGCGCCCGCTTGCGGCGAGTAGTAGCCGACGATATTGGGTGTCAGCCCGGGAATCTTCAGGCTGCTGGCGAGAACATTGGTCCAGTTTCCGGTCGGCGCGCCGTTGACCGTGAACTGCCCGCCGCCGGGATAGGGCAACCCAGTGAACGGGATGTTGTAGGGAGCCACGCTGTAGGTGCTCACCGCTGCGAGGGTGTAAGCCCCGTCATCGGCCAGACTGTCGCCGAACACCACCATCTGCTTGAAGCCACCGGCCGGTGGGGTGGACGGCGCCGTGCTGGCGGCGTTGACGCTGGCCACGTCGGAGAGTGTGGGCGGGGTCGGATTGCCGCCGCCGCAGCCGGCCAGAGCCAGTGCGCCGGCCAGCGCCAGCAGGTTGAGAACGCGATACCGCATCGAAAGTCTCCTCGTTTTTCGCAAAGCCCGGCGCGCGGGCGAAATCCACCAGAAAAGAACGACCGTTCGTTTCAGAATAAGAGAGTTTGCCGCTGCCCGGCAAGAGGGGGCAACCCGCAGCGCGGGCGGCGGAGCGGGCGTTCACCTGCGCGCGTGCGCGTGTGCGCTCGTGGCGGAAGGCGCAAGCCGAGTCCCTGCGCGGCCCGTAGATGGTGGCGCCGACGAGGCGCGCCGGCCCAGCGGCCAGGCTCTACGGTGGAATGCCTCGCGGCATGGCTCGCGCGAGCGCCCGCCGCTGCTCAGCGAGAGCGCCAGTCGGAAACCGCGAGGGAACTGAGGAAAACGGCCGAATGCGCGCGCAATCAACCCGGCCCGGAGCCGGTCTGCGCGCGTTGCAGCCGGTCGCGCACGGCCAGCCAGCCGTCGCCGTCGGGCACGTTCTCGACCCAGAGTTGGCGAAAACCCGCGGCGTCGAGTTCACGCAGCGCGGCGTACAGATCGTGCGCATACAGCGCCGGGGCGTCGGGCAGCTGCCGCCAGTTGGCTGAGGGGCCGGTCGGGCTGGGGTGGCGAGCCAGCACGCCGACACCGGCGGCACGCGCCGGCCAGTCGGCGTCGATGTCGGCGCGGTCGCGCAACTGCAGCGGGGTGCGCGGCGCGTAATGCGCCGGCAGGTCGCCGGCCGCGCGTGGTGCATTCTGCGCACGCCGCAACAGCACCGCGGTGGGCAGGCCGAGCGCAGCGGCAATCTCGTCCGCGCCCAGCCGGCCCGGGCGCAGGATGCGCGGCGGGTCGGCGGTGCAGTCGACGATGGTGCTCTCGATGCCGATCGCGCAGGTGCCGCCGTCGAGAACGAACAGCGCGTCGCCCAGCTCGGCGCGCACATGCGCGGCGGTGGTCGGGCTGATGCGGCCGAAGCGGTTGGCCGAAGGCGCGGCCAGCCCGCCCTGCCCGCCCTTGAACAACGCGAGCACCGCCTGCGCGACCGGATGCGAAGGGCAGCGCAGCCCGAGCGTCGACTGGCCGCCGGCGCAGGCCTCGGCCACCCCGGGGCGGCGCGGCACGATCAGGGTCAGCGGCCCAGGCCAGAACGCCGCGGCCAGCCGCTGCGCCGCCGCCGGCACATTCGCCGCCCAGCGCCCCAGGTCGGCGTCGCGGTGCAGGTGGACGATGACCGGATGGTCGGGCGGGCGGCCCTTGGCAGCGTAGATCTTGGCTACTGCGGCCGGGTTGTCGGCGTCGGCGGCCAGCCCGTAGACGGTTTCGGTGGGCAGACCGACCAGCTCGCCCGCTTCGAGCAGTTGCACCGCGCGCAGGATGTCGCGCGGCCGCAGCCCGGCATCGGTATCGATTTCGGCCATCGGCGCGGCAGCTCAGAACGGCGCCAGCCCGAGCACGGCGCAGGCGGCAAGCGCGGTCTGCCGCGCTGCCTCGGAGCGGTCGGCGGTGAGGGTGAGGTGGCCCATTTTGCGGCCGGGGCGCGGCTCGGCCTTGCCGTAGAGGTGCAGATGCGCGCCGGGCAGCGCCAGCACTGCCGCCCAGTCCGGCTCGCGGCGCTCGCCAGCGGCATCGAACCACAGGTCGCCGAGCAGGTTGAGCATCACTGCGGCGCTGTGCCGGCGCGGCGTGGGCAGCGGCGCGCCGGCGAGCGCCCGCCATTGCAGTTCGAACTGCGACACGTCGCAGCTGTCGAGCGTGTGGTGCCCGGAGTTGTGCGGGCGCGGGGCGATTTCGTTGGCCAGCAGCCGGCCGTCGTTTAGCACAAAGAATTCCACGCACAGCACCCCGACGTAGTCCAGCCCGGCCGCGATGTGCGCCGCCGCTTCCTGCGCCTGCTTCGCCAGCGCCGGGTCGATGTCCGGCCCGGGCGCGAAGCTGGCAAACAGAATGCCGCTGCGGTGCAGATTCTGCTGCGGCGGGAACGCGACCGTGGCGCCGTCACGGCCGCGCGCCAGCACCACCGACAGCTCCAGCGCCAGATCGAGCCGTTGCTCCAGCACCGCATCGACCCCGCCGATCGCCGTCCATGCGGCCGGCAGTTCGGCTGCCGACGCCACCGCCACCTGCCCCTTGCCGTCGTACCCCAGCCTCGCGGTTTTGAGGATCGCCGGGAACAGCCCCGCATCCAGCGCCGGCAGTGGCTGCCCCGCGGCGAGCACCGAGTACGGCGCGCACGGCACGCCCAGACGGGTGAGCAGCGCTTTTTCCTGCGCCCGGTCCTGGCACAGCGCCAGCGGCTGCGGCCCCGGCGCCAGCGGGCAGCGCGCGGCCAGTCGCTGCAGCCCTGCGGCCGGCACGTTTTCGAACTCCACCGTCACCGCGGCGCAGCGGCGGGCGAGTTCGTCCAGAGCCGCTGGGTCGTCATAAGCCGCGCAGAGATGGTCGGCGGCGACCTGTGCCGCCGGTGCGTCGGCATCGGGGTCGAGCACGCAGACGCGGTAGCCCGCGCTTTGCGCCGCCTGCGCGAACATGCGCCCGAGCTGGCCACCGCCGAGCACGCCAAGCGTCGCGCCAGGAACGATGAAACCCGGGCTGGCCAGGGCGTTGACGGGGGTCGCCACCGCCGCGGGCGAAGTGTGCGCCGCCGCCACGATCAGGCCGCTGCCTCGCCGACGCGCATCGCCTGCGCGGCGGCGGTCTGTTCGGCGCGGAAGGCGGTCAGTTGCTGCGCGAGTGCACCGTCGCCGCCGGCAGCGAGCATCGCCACCGCAAACAGCGCCGCGTTGGCGGCACCGGCCTCGCCGATTGCAAAGGTCGCCACCGGCACGCCCTTGGGCATCTGCACGATGGACAGCAGCGAATCCTCGCCGCGCAAGTATTTGCTCGGCACCGGCACGCCCAGCACCGGCACCGTGGTCTTGGCCGCGAGCATCCCAGGCAGGTGCGCGGCTCCGCCGGCGCCGGCGATGATCGAGCGCAGCCCGCGCGGGCCGGCGCTTTCGGCGTAGGCGAACATATCGTCGGGCATGCGGTGCGCCGACACCACCCGGCATTCGTGCCGCACGCCAAAGCGGGTGAGCACATCGGCGGCGTGGCGCATGACGTCCCAGTCGCTCTGCGAGCCCATCACCACACCAACCGTCACCCCGTCTCCCGCCATTGCATTCACCTTCCGGCCAACCCGAGACCCAAAGCCGCGATTGTAGGGAGGGCGGTCGCGGCGACCGTCGCCGCGCTATGGTCGAATTCGAGGCAGACCGGCGCTGGCGCATACCCCTTGGAGTTTGCGCGCTCGCCCCCATCTGCCGTGCTTTCTGGAGTCCGCGATGATCGATGCCACCCTAGCCAATTTCGAAACCGAGGTCGTCGAGGCCTCGCACAAAATCCCCGTCCTGGTCGATCTGTGGGCGCCGTGGTGCGGCCCCTGCCGCATGCTCGGCCCCATTCTGGAAAAGCTCGAAACGGCTTACGCCGGGCGCTTCAAACTGGTCAAGATCAACACCGAGGACGAGCAGGAACTGGCCGCCGCGTTCGGGGTGCGCAGCATTCCGATGGTCATGCTGATGAAGGACGGCCAGCCGGTCGACGGCTTTGTCGGTGCACTGCCCGAAGGGCAGATCCGCCAGTTTCTCGACAAGCATGTGCCGGCCGAGGCACCCGAGGAGGCGGAAGAGGAACCCGCAGCCGAGCCCGGCCCGGCGCTGTCGCCGCTGGAAAAGCTGCAGCAGGCGCTGGCGACCAACCCGGCCAACGACGAAGCGCGCATGGCCTACACCGAGCTGCTGCTGCGCGAGGGCCGGGTGGCCGACGCGCGTATGACCTTCGAACCGCTGGCCGGCAAGGTCGACACCAGCGCCCGACTCGCCGCGCTGGCCGACTGGCTGGCGGCCGCCGAAGCCGCGCCGAATCTGCCCAGCGTGCAGACCCTGCAGGCCGCGATCGCCGCGAACAAACGCGACTTCACCGCCCGCTACGAACTCGCCCAGCGCCACATGGCCGAGCAGAACTGGACCGCGGCGCTGGACGAACTGCTGGAGCTGCTGATGCGCGACAAGGCGTGGGAAGACGGCCGCGCGCGCAAGACCTATGTCAACATCCTGGAGCTGATGACCCCACCCAAGCCCGCCCGCCCAGCGGCCGACGGCCAGGCGCCAGCCGCTGACCCCACGGTGGAGAGCTACCGCCGCCGGCTGAGCATGGTGGTGCTGAGCTGAACCCGCGTGCGCGGCTGCGCTGATGCGCAAAACGCCGGCCTCGCGCCGGCGTTTTGTTTGCCGCGGGAAGGTGCGCCGATCACGGCGTGATCTGCGTGCCCAGCACTTTGAGGAACTGCGCCATCCAGGCCGGATGCGCCGGCCAGGCCGGGGCGGTGACCAGATTGCCTTCGGTCATCGCCGCATCGACGGCGATGGACTGGTACTTGCCGCCGGCCTCGCTGACCTCCGGCCCGCAGGCCGGGTAAGCGGTGCAGCCGCGCCCCTTGAGCACCCCGGCCGCAGCGAGGATCTGCGCGCCGTGGCAGATCGCCGCCACCGGCTTGTTGGCGCTGAAAAAGTGCCGCACCATGTCCAGCACCTGGGGGTTGAGCCGCAGGTATTCGGGCGCGCGCCCGCCGGGAATCACCAGCGCGTCGTAGTCCTGCGCCTTCACCTCGGCAAACGTCGCGTTGAGGGTGAAGTTATGCCCCGGTTTTTCCGAATAGGTCTGCGCTCCCTCGAAGTCGTGGATCGCGGTCTTGACCTGCTCGCCGGCCTTTTTGTCCGGGCACACCGCGTGCACCGTGTGGCCCACGGCCAGCAAGGTCTGGAAAGGCACCATCGTCTCGTAATCCTCGGCGTAATCGCCGACCAGCATCAGAATGCGTTTGGCTGCCATGTGTGGTCTCCTTGTGTCGGTCGCCCGCTTGGCGACCGGCGCATTGTCGGCCGCGAGTGCGGTCAGGCTCAACCGCGGCAAACGCGCCGCCTTGCCGCGCGGCGGGTTTCTACAATCGTCCGCCATTGCCCCAACCTGCCGCCCCGATGATCCCTGCCCTGCTGCAAACCTCGATTCGCTCGCTGCCGCTGCTGTCGCGCGGCAAGGTGCGCGAGAACTACGCGATCGACGAACACCGCATGCTGATGGTCGCGACCGACCGCATTTCGGCGTTCGACGTGATCATGGCCGAGCCGATTCCGGGCAAGGGCGAGATCCTCACCCGCATGGCCCGCTTCTGGTTCGGGCTGCTCGATGAGCTGGTGCCGCACCATCTGCTGCCCGACGACCCGGAATCAGTGGTCGCGCCCGATGAGCGCGAGCAGGTGCGCGGCCGCGCGATGGTGGTCAAGCGGCTCAAGCCGCTGCCGATCGAGGCGGTGGTGCGCGGGTATATCGCCGGCTCGGGCTGGAAGGACTATCAGGCCACGGGCTCGGTGTGCGGGGTCAAGCTGCCGGCAGGACTCAAGCTCGCCAGCCGCCTGCCCGAGCCGATTTTCACCCCGGCGACCAAGGCCGAGCTCGGCGCACACGACGAAAACATTTCGTTCAGCCAGATGGCCGCGACCATCGGCGCGGAAACGGCAATCCAGGTGCACGACGCCAGCCTGGCGATCTACCAGCGCGCCGCCGATTACGCCGCGGCGCGCGGCATTCTGATCGCCGACACCAAGTTCGAATTCGGGCTGGACGAGCACGGCACTGTTACGCTAATGGACGAAGTGCTGACCCCCGATTCGTCGCGCTTCTGGCCGGCCGACACATGGAAGGAAGGCGTGTCGCCGCCGAGCTTCGATAAGCAGTTCCTGCGCGACTGGCTGGAGAGCGTGCCCAGCTGGAACAAGCAGCCGCCGCCACCGCATCTGCCGCCGGACATCATCGCGAAAACAGCCGAGCGCTACCGCGAGGCGCTGCAGCGGCTGACGGGCTGAGCGCGGCTCAGACTGCGTAAGCGGCGACGACGCCGGCGAACACCGCCAGCCCGACGTAATGGTTGGCGCGAAAGGCGCGAAAGCAGCGCGCCGGGTCGCGGTCGCGGATCAGGGTGTAGTGCCACAGCACCTGCGCGGCCGCGGCCGCCAGCCCGAGGTAGTACGGCCAGCGCAGTTGCAGCCACAGCCCCGCCGCGAGCCAGATCAGCAAGAACAGGGCGTAGCTCGCCATCACCGCGGCGACGTCCCAGCGGCCGAAGGTGATCGCCGAGGTCTTGATGCCGAGCTTGAGGTCGTCCTCGCGGTCGACCATCGCGTATTCGGTGTCGTAGGCCAGCACCCAGAACAGATTGCCCAGCAGCAGCGCCCACGCCAGCAGCGGCACCTCGCCACGGTCGGCGGCAAACGCCATCGGGATACCGAAGCTGAACGCCACGCCGAGATACGCCTGCGGCAGCGCCAGCCAGCGCTTGGTCCAGGGATAGGCAATCGCAATCAGCAGCGCGGCGAATGACAGCGCAATGGTGAGCGCATTGGTCAGCAGCACCAGCGCGAAGGCGATCAGCGCCAGCGCCGCGCCGACCCCCAGCGCCTCGCGCACCGACACCGCGCCGCTGGTCACGGGCCGACGCGCGGTGCGGCGCACGTGGCGGTCGATGTCGCGGTCGGCCACATCGTTGACCGCGCAGCCGGCCGAGCGCATCAGCACCGTGCCGGCGGTGAACACCACCAGCAGCAGCCAACCGGGAAAACCACGCGCGCCCAGCCACAGCGCCGACAGCGAGGGCCACAGCAGCAGCAGCCAGCCCGCAGGGCGATCCCAGCGGATCAAGTCGAGCCACAGGCTCAGGCGCGAGGGCTTAGGCGAGAGATGCGCGGACATGAGCGAATTATCGGCGGCAGGCCGCGCCCGCTTCGCGCATCGCCCGCGGGGGATCGCTACCTCGGGCCGCCGCGTGCGACCGTGGGCGTCAGCCTTCGAGCAGGCTGCGCAGCATCCAGGCGGTTTTTTCGTGAATGTCCAGCCGCTGGGTCATCAGGTCGGCGGTGGGCTGGTCGTTGGCGGCGTCGGCGACCGAAAACACCTCGCGCGCAGTCTTGGCCACGGCCTCGTGCCCCTTGACCAGAATTGCAATCATCTCCTGCGCCTTGGGCGGCTGCGCCGGCACGTCGTCCAGACTGGAACGGCTGCTGAACCCGTGATACGAACCGGGAACGAAAAAGCCCAGCGCGCGGATGCGCTCGGCAATCGGGTCGACCGCGTTCCACAGCTCGGTGTACTGCTCCATGAACATCAGATGCAGGGTGTTGAACATCGGCCCGGTGACGTTCCAGTGGAAGTTGTGGGTGGTCAGGTAAAGGGTGTAGGTATCGGCCAGCAGCTTGGACAGATGGTCGGCGACGTTCTCGCGGTCCTTGGCGCTGATGCCGATGTGCAGCGCGGCGGCGGAGGCCTGCAGGGCTGGGGAGGACTTGCTCATCGGGTTCCTTTCGATCGGGTTGTCACAGACGCTTTCGACCTTACCACGCCGGTTTGATGCGGCGCTGCGCGGCGGTCAATTCCTGATATCGGCCGGGTTGCCCTCAGTTGCCATAGCCCTGCGGGTTCCCTTGCTGCCAGCGCCAGGCGTCGGCGCAGATCTGCGCCAGCCCCCGTCTGGCCTTCCAGCCGAGCAGCTTTTCCGCCGCGCTGGGGTCGGCCCAGCATTCGGCGATGTCGCCCGGGCGGCGGTCGACGATTTCGTATGGCAGCTCGCGGCCGATGCTGTGGCCGAACGCCTGCACCATCTGCAACACCGAGTAGCCCTGCCCGGTGCCGAGGTTGACGGTGAACATCCCCTCGTGGCCCAGCAGGTGGTTCAGCGCCGCCACATGCCCTTCGGCCAGATCCATCACATGGATGTAGTCACGCACCCCGCTGCCGTCGACCGTCGGCCAGTCGCCGCCGAACACCCGCAGCTTGGGCAGCCGGCCGACCGCGACCTGGGTGATGTAGGGCATCAGGTTGTTGGGAATGCCGCGCGGGTCTTCGCCGATCAGCCCGCTCTCGTGCGCGCCCACCGGGTTGAAGTAGCGCAGCCGGGCGATGCGCCACTGCGGCTCGGCGCGGAACAGGTCGGCGAGGATTTCCTCGATCATCAGCTTGCTGCGGCCGTAGGCGTTGGTCGCGCTGGTCGGGAAGTCTTCGCGGATCGGCACGCTGGCCGGGTCGCCGTACACCGTCGCCGAGGACGAGAAGATCAGGTTGCGCAGCCCGGCACGCTGCATCGCCTGAAGCAACGTCACCGTGCCGCCGACGTTGTTGTCGTAGTACAGCAGCGGCTTGTCCACCGACTCGCCCACCGCCTTGAGCCCGGCGAAATGGATCACCGCGACGGGCCGGTGCGCGGCCAGCGCGGCGTCCAGCGCTTGGGCGTCGCGGATGTCGGCCTCGATCAGCGCCGGACGCTGGCCGGTAATGGTCTCCACCCGCGCCAGCGACTCGGCACTGCTGTTGCACAGGTTGTCGTACACCACCGGGGTGTAACCGGCTTCGATCAGCGCCACGCAGGTATGCGAGCCGATATAGCCGGCGCCGCCGGTGACCAGGATGGTTTTCGCGGAAGTCTGAGACATAGGGGTTTTGGGGCGAAGGGGTTGGAAAAATACCGGGCCGAGTGGGTAGGTCGCCGACATTTTGCCGTGTGCCGGTGTCAGGCCCGCAAGGCTTCGGCGCCGCGCAATACGATGCCGGCATGAGTGAACACGCCGAAACCGCCCCCTCCCCCTGGATCACCCGCCACGCCGGGCTGATCCCCCCCGGCAGCGAGGTGCTCGACCTGGCCTGCGGCGCCGGGCGGCATGTGCGCTGGCTGGCCGCGCGCGGCCACCGCGTGCTCGCAGTCGACCGCGACACCGTCGCACTCGCCGGGCTGCGCGACGTCGCACAGACCCTGGCCGCCGACCTCGAATCCGGCCCCTGGCCGCTGGCCGGTCGTCAGTTCGGCGCGGTGGTGGTCACGCATTACCTCTGGCGGCCGCTGCTGCCGCACATCGTCGCCGCGGTTGCGCCGGGCGGGGTGCTGCTGTATGAGACTTTCGCCCTCGGCCAGGCCAGTGTCGGCCGGCCGCGCAACCCGGACTTTCTGCTGCGACCGGGCGAACTGCTCGACGCGGTGCGCCCGGCGCTGCGGGTGATCGCGTTTGAGGACGGCTGCTACGACCGCGGCGGCCCGGTCTATCTGCAGCGCATCGCCGCGGTGCGCGAGCCAGCCAACGCCACGCCGGCCGACCGATACAATCTTCCGCTTTGACATTCGCCGGATCGGCCTCACTCATGTCCGCAAATCCACCGGCCATCCGGGGCAGCATCGTCGCCCTGGTGACGCCCATGCACCCCGATGGCAGCGTCGACTACCCCGCGCTGCGCGCCCTGATCGACTGGCAGATCGCCGAAGGCACCGATTGCATCAGCGTGGTCGGCACCACCGGCGAGTCGCCGACCGTCACGGTCGAGGAACACTGCGAAATCATCCGCGTCGCGGTCGAGCAGGTTGCCGGCCGCGTGCCGGTGATGGCCGGGGCCGGCGCCAACTCCACGCGCGAAGCCATCGCGCTGGCCCAGTTCTGCAAGGACGTCGGCGCCGACTGCACCCTGTCGGTCGTGCCCTACTACAACAAGCCCACGCAGGAGGGCATGGTCGCGCACTTCACCGCGATCGCCGACGCGGTGGACATTCCGATGGTGCTGTACAACGTGCCCGGCCGCACCGTCGCCGATATGAATGTGGATACCGCGCTCAAGCTGGCCGAGCACCCCAACATCATCGGCATCAAGGAAGCCAGCGGCAACATCGACCGCGCCGCGCAGCTGATCAAGGCCGCGCCCGCAGGCTTTTCGATCTACTCCGGCGACGACCCGACCGCCGTCGCGCTGATGCTGCTCGGCGGTCACGGCAACGTCAGCGTCACCGCCAACGTCGCGCCGCGGCAGATGCACGCGTTGTGCATGGCCGCGCTGGCGGGCAACGCCGCGCAGGCCGTGCGGCTGCACTTCGAGCTGATCGAACTCAACCAGGTGCTGTTCGCCGAACCCAACCCCATCCCCGTCAAATGGGCGCTGCACGCCATGGGCAAAATCGGCCCCGGGCTGCGCCTGCCCCTCGTTCCGCTGTCAGCGGCGCTGCAGCCGCGCGTGCGCGCCGCGCTGCAGTCGGCCGGCATTTCCGTCGTTCACTGACCATGCCCAAACACTTCCCCCGTTCGCACGCCCAACCCCACTGGCCGCGCCGTGCGCTGGCTCTTGCGAGCGCCGGCGCGCTGGCCCTGCTGTCGGGCTGTGCGATGACTTTTTCGCACAGTTCGGTCGACTACCAGAGCGCCAGGCCGGGCAACCAGCTCGAAGTGCCGCCCGATCTGACCCAGCTCGCGCAGCAGCAGCGCTTTGTCGTGCCCGGCGGCAGCGGCGGCACGGTCAGCGCCCTCGCCTACGACCGCGGCACCCAGGTGGCGGCCGAGGTCGCCAAGCGCAACGCCGTGCTGCCCGAATTTCCGGGCATGCACATCGAGCAAGCGGGCGGGCAGCGTTGGCTGGTGGTCGACGCCCCGCCGCAGGCGCTGTGGGACAAGGTGCAGGCGTTCTGGCAGGAAAACGGCTTCTACCTGACCAAGGCAGACGCCGCGACCGGGGTGATGGAAACCGACTGGGCCGAAAACCGCGCGAAGCTGCCGCAGGACTTCATCCGCAAATATCTGGGCAAGGTGTTCGACAGTCTGTACGACACCGGCACGCGCGACCGCTTCCGCACGGTGTTCGAGCGCACGGCCGACGGCAAGGGCACGCAGATCTTCATCACCCACCAGTCGATGAAGGAGGTGTACAACTCCAACGACAAATCGACCACCGCGTGGGAACCGGCCACGCCCGACCCGGGGCTGAACACCATCTTCCTGCGCAAGCTGATGGTGTCGCTGGGCATGACCGAGGAAGCGGCCAAACAGCAACTGGAAACGCCCAAGACCCCGGCGAGCGCGACCACCGCCAAGCTGGTCAACGACGGCCTGGGCCTGCAGATCGACGACGGCATGGAAACCGCGTGGCGCCGGGTCAATCTCGCGGTCAACACCTCGGGTTTCACGGTGCTCGGGCGTGACCGCGCCAATGGCACCATCGATGTGCGCTACATCAGCGCCGAAGCAGCCATGAAGGCGGCCGAAGATCGCGGCTTTTTCAGCAAGCTGTTCGGCAAGGACACGCCGGCGCCGCAGCCGGCGGATTACCGCATCGCGCTGCAGGGAGCAGGCTCGCAGACCCTGGTGACCATCCAGACGCCCAGCGGCCAGCCGCTGCAGACCGACGACGCGCGCAAAATGCTTGCAATTCTCGCGCAGCAGCTGCAGTAAGCGGCCCGACTTTGAGAATCAGACGGGGCGGCTTGCATGCCGCCCCGTCTGTTTTTCAACGTGCCCTCGTAGCGCGCGCGGCGCGTGCAGTGGGCTGGCCTCGCGGCGCGCCGACATTCCCCCTGCGAAGTCGAACGACCGATTGCGCAGGCAACAAAAAAGCCGACTCGCGTCGGCTTTTTCGTATCCACTGACGCCTGACGCGGCCGATAGCCGCGCGGGCGCTGCAGGGCTTGTAGCTTACTTGGAAGCGCTGGCGCCAGAGGCCGGAGCAGCCGGGGCCGAAGCGGCCGGAGCAGAGGCAGCGGCCGGAGCCGAAGCAGCGTGCGAAGCGGCAGCAGCCGGGGCGGAAGCAGCGGCGGGGGCCGAAGCGGCGGCCGGGGCGGAAGCAGCGGGAGCGGCCTCTTCCTTCTTGCCGCAGGCGGCCAGGGCGAGCGCGGCGATCATCGAAGCCAGCAGAAGGGACTTTTTCATTACTTTCCTCAAGCGTCAGTCAAAAGGGGATTGGGGGTGAATGCAAACCGGGGCCGGCTTGCCAAGCCCGGGGGAATTCGTCGGCTAGCGACTTTCATCGAACTGCGCAACGATTTCTAAGCAAGAGTATATCGACTCCTGGGGTTATCCCGCACCTACCCCCGGGCCGCGTCAATCCCTCGTTGCAAAAACGTCACAAACCCAGCACGTCCGGGGCAAAATGCTCGGTTGCATCGCGCCAGATGGCATCGAAGTCGGCGCGCAGCCGCGCCAGGTCGACTGCGGAGGTCGTGAGGTTCGCGGTGCCCCAGGTGGGGGTCGGCGCCCACACCGCCTGGGTGTCACTGCCGACGACGTCGAACAGTTCCGGCACCAGCCGTGGCGCGATGCGCCGACAGGCGATGACATGCGACAGATCGCGCCGCAGCCGGGTGAACACCGGATAGCGTGCGGCGACGCCGCCCCAGTCCAGCGCGAGGATGCACAGCGCGGCGCGTGCATGCGGCGGCCGGCGCAGCCCCCAGACCCGCAGGGCGTCGAGCAGCGCGGCGTCGGCCAGCGGCCAATGCGCAAAGTCGCGGGCGAACCACCACATCGGCCCGCTTGCGCGCTGCACGGTGTCGACGATCGCCGCGTGCGCCGCCTGCTGGCTGGAAAGGGCCTGCAGGTGGCTGACCGGCTCGGCTGCGTTCACGGTCTTTCAGCCCTCAGCCTGGGGCCGCAGCATCCTTGCGCCGGCGACCAGCCAGCCTTGCTCGCACCATTGCAGCAGCAGGCTCTGCTCGGGGGCGCCCGCGCTGCGGAACGCCTCGGCGCTCATCTGCTGCGCGTCGGCCAGTTGCCGCAGCAGGCTGGATTGCGCGAGTTCTCCCGTGACCGCTTCGCCGTTGATGAACACGGCGTCAGCCGTGTAGAGCATGCGGCTGCGGCGATCCAGCCGCAGGCCGTGGCGACGCGCCTGCTGACGCAGCTCGGCGCGGCTGCGCGGGTCGGGGTCGAACCAGACGGTGTCCTTGGGGCTGGTGAGATACTCGCCGAGCACGGAGGCGATGAAAGCGGAGTCGGGCCGCAGCCGGCGCAGCGCCTGGCTGGCGAACCGCACCATCGCTGCCGGCAACTCGGCCGGCGCATGGGCCGGACGCAGCGGCGGGTCGGCGTAGATCGGCCCGCCGTCCTGCGTCTCGGCCAGCCGGAACAGCAGCTCGCGCAGCAACTCGCCCTGCGGCGGGGCGCGAAAGCCGATGGAATAGGTCATGCAGTCGCCGCCCTCGGCGATGCCATCGTGCCCCCAGCCCGGCGGCAGGTAGAGCATGTCGCCGGCCTCAAGCACGAATTCCTCCTCCGGCTCAAAGCGGGCGAGCAGCTTGACCGGTTTGCGCGGCTGCAGCGTGGAATCGACCACCGGGCCGATGCGCCAGCGCCGGCGGCCCGCGGCCTGCAACAGGAACACGTCGTAAGCGTCCTGATGCGGGCCCACGCCACCGCCATCGCTGGCCCAGGAGATCATCAGATCGTCCAGCCGCGCGTCGGGAACGAAGCGGAACTGGCGCAGCAGCTCGCTTGCCGCATCGTCGTGCAGGTTCACGCCCTGCACCAGCAGGGTCCAGTTCGGCGCATCGACGCGGGGCAGCGACCGCCGCGGCAGCGGGCCGTGCTGCAGTGTCCACTGCCGGCCATCGCGGCGGATCAGCCGCGATTCCACGTCGTCGCGCGCGGCCAGCGCGAACAGTTGCGCGCGGCTGAGCAGCGGCGCAAAACCGGGAAACGCCTGCCGCAGCAGCAGCGGCTTGCGCTGCCAGTGGCGGCGCAGAAAACGCGCCGGGTCGAGGTCGCCCCAATGCAGTGTTGGCAACGGGGTTGGGGTTGTCTTCATCGTCGTGGTTCAATTCGCCGTCGCGCCCGGGCGGGCGCACTCTCTGCGAGCATAGCGATGAACATCACCGAAGACCGCGTCGCCACTTTGGCCTGGCGCATGACCGACTCGCAGGGCGAGCTGATCGACGAAAACCTCGAAGGCGACGATTTCTACGTCGGCGGCGACGACCTGCTGCCGCGCATGGCCGAGCAGCTGCTGGGCAAAGCCCCGGGCGACAGGGGTGACATCTACCTGCAACCCGAGGACGCCTTCGGCGACTACGACGCCGAACTGCTGCGGTTGGAAGACCGCGCGCTGTTCCCGGCGGAACTGGAAGAGGGCATGATGTTCGAGCAGTTGCCCGAAGGCTGCGCCCCCGGCATGCCCGAGGTGCTCTACACCGTGACCGAGCTGCATGGCGACAAGGTGCTTCTCGACGGCAACCATCCGCTGGCCGGGCTGGCGCTGCGCATCGAATACACCGTGCTCGACGTGCGCGAGCCCGACCCGGACGAGCGCGAGGCGCGCAGCGCGATGCTCGATTCGGCTGATGCCGGGCTGTTCCTGCCGGGCGACGCGCGCTGATTCGCGGCGCGGCCCCGCCTCAGCCGCTGCGCGACTCGCTGGCCGAGGTCGAAACGGCGGCTGCGGCCTCGCGCCGGCGACGCGCGGCCTTGCGTGCGCGCAGCGCCAGCCGCAGGTGCAGGCTCCACAGCAGCCGGGTCGCGACATAGCCGATCACCGCCAGCAGCACCGCCAGCAGCGGCACACCGACGAACAGCGGCGTGCCCAGCTGCCAGGCCCAGTGGGCGAGCGCCACGGTCGAGTCCGACAGCCGCAGCCAGTCAAACTCGGGCGGGGCAGTCAGCTTGGGCAAGGCATGGCCAGGGCTGACCAGCGCGCCCAGGTGATACGCCACGATGTAGATCGGCACGATGGTCAGCGGGTTGCTGTAGAGGGTGACGACCAGCGCGATCGGGAAGTTGCCGCGCAACAGCACCGCGAGAATGCCGGCGACCAGCATCTGGAACGGCCCGGGAATCAGCCCGCCGAGCAGCCCCGCGCCGACGGCGATCGCCACGCTGCGCCGGCTCAGGCTCCACAGCGCCGGATGGGCAAGATACTTGGCGAACGGCCGCAGCCAGCGGCTGTCCTGCATCGCCTCGAAGCGGCGCACCAGCGCCTTGGCCCAGCGACGCGCCATGCCCGCGCTCTCAATGCGAGCCGGTCGAGCCAAAGCCCCCGGCGCCGCGCGCGCTGGCCTCGAAGCTGTCGACCACCTCCCACTGCGCCTGCACCACCGGCACGATGACCAGTTGCGCGATGCGCTCCAGCGGCTGCACGGTGTAGGCCGCATGGCCGCGGTTCCAGCAACTGACCATCAACGGGCCCTGGTAGTCGCTGTCGATCAGCCCGACCAGGTTCCCCAGCACCAGCCCGTGCTTGTGCCCCAGCCCCGAGCGCGGCAGCAGCATCGCGCAGAGGTTGGGGTCGGCGATGTGCATTGCGATGCCGGCGGGAATCAGCTCGGCCTGACCCGGAAGTAGCGTTAGCGGCTGGTCGATGCACGCGCGCACGTCCATGCCGGCGCTGCCGGCGCTGGCGTAGGCGGGAAGCTGGTCGCGCAGCCGGGGGTCGAGAAGGCGCACGGCGATGCGGGCGGTGGTCATGGGCAGAGGGAATGAAAAGAAAAGGAGCGCCGCCCGCTCAGCCCGGCGCCACGCCGGTGCCCGCGGGGCGCGCCGGAAGCCGCGCGGCGATTTCCGCGACCAGCCGGCGGGCGAGTTCGATTTTGCTGCCGCGGCCCAGCGGGCGGTGACCGCTGGCGTCGAACAGTTCCAGCGCGTTGTCGTCGCGGCCAAAGGTTTCGGGGCCGAGGTTGGCCAGCAGCAGCGGCACGCCCTTGCGCGCGCGCTTGGCCGCGGCGTGTTCGATCAGGTCGTCGCTTTCCGCGGCAAAACCGACGCAAAACGGCGCGTCCGGCAGCGCCGCGACGCAGGCGAGAATGTCCGGGTTGGGCGCGAGTTCCAACACCGGCGCGTCCTGCCCGTCCTGCTTTTTGAGCTTGTGTGGCAAGGTCTGCGCCGGCTTCCAGTCGGCCACCGCAGCGACGGCGACGAACACGTCGCACTGCGCCACCCGCGCCATCACCGCGTCATGCATCTGCTGCGCGGTCTCGACGTCCACCCGCTGCACGCCATGCGGCGCGGGCAGCGCGGTCGGCCCGCTGACCAGCACCACCTGCGCGCCGGCTTCACGCGCCGCGCGTGCAATCGCGTAGCCCATCTTTCCGCTGGAGCGATTGGTCAACCCGCGCACCGGGTCGATCGGCTCGAACGTCGGCCCGGCGGTGACCAGCACCCGCTGGCCGGCCAGCACCTTGGGCTGCAGCGCGGCGACAATGTCCTGCAGCAAATCCTCCGGCTCGACCAGGCGGCCCTCGCCGACCTCCCCGCACGCCTGCTCGCCGGCAGCCGGGCCGCTGATCAGCGCGCCGTCTGCGCGCAGCCGCGCGACGTTGCGTTGCGTGGCCGGATGCGCCCACATTTCGCGGTTCATTGCTGGGGCGAACAGCACCGGCTTGTTCGACGCCAGCAGCAGCGTGGACAGCAGATCGTCGGCGATGCCATTCGCCGCCTTGCCCAGCACGTCGGCGGTCGCCGGGGCGACGACGATGAGGTCGGCCGCGCGGGTCAGCCCAATGTGCGGCATGCCGTCGGCCGCAGGTGAGTCCCACAGGTCGGTCACCACCGGCCGGCCGGACAGCGCCTGGAATGTGGCCGCGCCGACGAAACGCGCTGCCGCCGCGGTGAGCACCACCTGCACGCTGGCGCCCTCCTTGACCAGCAGCCGGCAGAGTTCGGCGGCCTTGTACGCCGCGACCCCGCCGCTGATCGCCAGCAGAATGTGGCGTCCGTTCAGATCCACGGCTGATCCACGGCTGCGGCTCGCGGCTTACGCGCCCAGCCGCTGCTGCAACAGGCTGCGGGCCTGCGCCAGCGCGGCGTCGATGTGCTGCGGCTGGCTGCCGCCGGCCATCGCAAAGTCCGGCCGGCCGCCGCCCTTGCCGCCCACCGCCTGCGCCGCAGCGCTGACCAGGTCGCCCGCCTTGATCTGGCCCACGCGGTCGGCGGTCACGCCGGCGGCGAGCTGGACTTTGTCCCCGTCGCGCGCGGCCAGCAGAACCACCCCGCTGCCGAGCCTGGACTTGATGCGGTCGACCGCTTCGCGCAAGCCCTTGGCGTCGAGGCCGTCGAGCCGCGCCAGCAGCACCGGGGTGTTGCCGATCGGCGTGGCCTGCGCGACCAGCGCGTCGCCCTGCGCCGCGGCCTGCTGCGCCTTGAGTTGCGCCAGATCTTTTTCCAGCTGCCGCTGCTGTTCGAGCAGTTGCTCGATTTTGTCCGCGGCTTCCTCGGCCGGGGCCTTGAGGGTGTGGGCCACGCGCTCGACCAGCGCCGCCTGCCTCTGCACAAACGCCAGCGCGTTCAGCCCGGTCACGGCCTCGACGCGGCGGATGCCTGCGGCCACCCCGCCTTCGAACACGATTTTGAACAGTCCGATGTCCCCGGTGCGCGCCACATGCGTGCCACCGCACAGTTCGCGCGAACTGCCGATGTCCAGCACCCGCACGGTGTCGCCATACTTTTCGCCGAACAGCATCATCGCGCCGAGCTGTTTGGCTTCGTCGATCGGCATCACCCGCGCCTGCGTTGCGGCGTTGGCGAGGATTTCCTCGTTGACCATGCGTTCGACCCGGGCGATTTCATCGTCGGTCATCGGCGCGTCGTGGGCGAAGTCGAAGCGGGTTTTGTCGGCGTCGACAAGTGAGCCCTTCTGCTGCACGTGGTCGCCGAGCACTACGCGCAGCGCCTTGTGCATCAGGTGGGTGACGCTGTGGTTGCGGCGGATCGCCGCGCGCCGCTCGCCATCGACCTGCGCAGCGACGATCTCGCCGACCTTCAGCCGCCCGGACTGCAGCACCCCGTGATGGCCGAACACCTCGGCCTGGATTTTTTGCGTGTCGTAGACGACGAAGCGCAGCTCGCACGAGTCGCCCTCGAACAGCACCCCGGCGTCGCCGACCTGACCGCCGGACTCGGCGTAGAACGGCGTGCGGTCCAGCACCACCACGCCACTGTCGCCTTCGCGCAGCTCGGGCACCGCGGTGCCGTCCTTGTAGAGCGCGAGCACCTTCGCCTCTTTGACCAGCAGATGCTCGTAGCCCTCGAAGCGGGTTTTGTCCCCGGCGTAATCGAGCGCGGCCTGCATCTTGAATTTGCCCGCAGCGCGCGCCTGTTCGCGCTGCCGCGCCATCGCCGCGTCGAACGCGGCTTCGTCAACCTTCACGCCGTGTTCGCGGCACACGTCCTGCGTGAGGTCGAGCGGAAAGCCGAAGGTGTCGTGCAGCTTGAACGCGAGTTCGCCCGGCAGCAGATTGCCGCCGGCCCCGCGCAATGCGGACAGTTCGGCGTCGAGCACCGCCATGCCGTTTTCGATGGTTTCGAAAAACCGCGCCTCCTCTGCCTGCAGCACGTCGGCCACACGGTGCGCGGCTTCGCGCAGCTCGGGATACGCCGCGCCCATCTGCAGCACCAGATCGGGCACCAGCTTGTGGAAAAACGGCTGGCGCACACCGAGTTTGTAGCCGTGGCGGATGGCGCGGCGCACGATGCGGCGCAGCACATAGCCGCGGCCTTCGTTGCCCGGAATCACCCCGTCGACGATCAGAAAACTGCAGGCGCGGATGTGGTCGGCGATCACCTTGAGCGAGGCGTGCGATAAGTCCTGCGTGCCGGTTTCGCGCGCCGCTGCCTTGATGAGCGCCTGAAACAGATCGATGTCGTAATTGCTGTGCACATGCTGCAGCACCGCGGCGATGCGCTCCAGCCCCATGCCGGTATCGACGCAGGGCTTGGGCAGCGGCTTCTGGCGGAAGATGGCGAGCTTGTATCCCGCGCCGTCCTTGCTCACCAGGCCAATGCCGCCTTCGGCCTCGACCGCCTGTTTGCGCGCCTTGGCCTGGTCTTCGCTGTCGAAGCGCTCCTCGCCGGCGGCGTAGCGCTCGAACTGCATGAACACCAGGTTCCAGATTTCGATGTAGCGGTCGCCGTCTTCCTCCGGCGAGCCGGGCGGGCCGCCCCAGACCTCGGGGCCGTGGTCGTAGAAAATTTCGCTGCACGGCCCGCACGGGCCGGTGTCGGCCATCTGCCAGAAGTTGTCGGAGGCGTAACGCGCGCCCTTGTTGTCGCCGATGCGGATGATGCGCTCGGCAGGCACGCCGACTTCCTTGGCCCAGATGTCATACGCCTCGTCGTCCTCGGCGTACACCGTGACCCAGAGCTTTTCCGCCGGCAGCTTGTAGACGGTGGTCAGCAGCTCCCAGGCGTAGGCAATGGCTTCGCGCTTGAAATAGTCGCCGAAGCTGAAGTTGCCCAGCATTTCGAAAAAGGTGTGATGCCGCGCGGTGTAGCCGACGTTTTCCAGGTCGTTGTGCTTGCCGCCGGCGCGCACGCAGCGCTGCGCGGTGGTGGCGCGCTTGTAGGGGCGCACGTCCTGGCCGAGGAACACGTCCTTGAACTGCACCATGCCCGAGTTGGTGAACAGCAGCGTCGGGTCGTTGCCCGGCACCAGCGACGACGAGGGCACGCGGGTCGAGCCCTTGGATTCGAAAAAGGCGAGAAATTTTTCTCGGATGTCGGAGACGTTCATTGCAGGCGGTTCGAGGGGCGCGGCCGGTGGCTGCGCGCAGGCGGTGCGAAGTGGCACCTGCGCGGCGCAGGCGCAAGGTCTAGGATTGTAGAAGCCGCCCCCGCCCCGCGCCGGCCGCGGGGCCAGGGGCGGCCGGGTTCACGCCCGCTGTGTTTTCACATCCCCTGCCTCTGCCCGCTGCCATGTCCCGCACCACCTCCCCGCTGTCGCTGCTCAAAGACCCCTCGTTGCTCAAGACCCAGGCCTATATCGACGGTCAGTGGGTCGACTCGGCCCGGCGCTTTGCCGTCACCGACCCGGCGACCAACGCCGAGCTGGCACAGGTGCCGGCGCTTGAGCCGATGCACGCGCAACTGGCGATCGACGCCGCCGACGCCGCCTGGCCGGCTTGGCGCGCGCTCACCGCCAAGCAGCGCGCAGCCATCCTGCGCAAGTGGTTCGACCTGCTGGTGGCCAATGCTGACGATCTGGCGCGGCTGATGACCGCCGAGCAGGGCAAGCCGCTGGCCGAGGCCAAAGGCGAGGTGATGTATGGCGCGAGCTTCGTCGAGTGGTTCGCCGAGGAAGCCAAGCGCGTCTACGGCGAGACCATCCCCAGCCCGGACGCGACCAAGCGGCTGCTGGTTTTGCGCCAGCCGGTCGGGGTGTGCGCGGCGATCACGCCGTGGAACTTCCCGCTGGCGATGATCACCCGCAAGGTCGCGCCGGCGCTGGCCGCCGGCTGCCCGGTGGTGATCAAGCCGGCGGAGCAGACGCCGCTGACCGCGCTGGCCGCCGCCGAGCTCGCTCACCGCGCCGGCATGCCGCGCGGGGTGCTCAATGTGCTCACAGCGGATGCCGAAGGGTCGATCGCCATCGGCAAACTGCTGTGCGCCTCTCCCGTGGTGCGGCATCTGTCGTTCACCGGCAGCACCGAAGTCGGGCGCATCCTGATGGCGCAGTCGGCGCCGACCATCAAAAAGCTGTCGCTGGAACTCGGCGGCAATGCGCCCTTCATCGTGTTCGACGATGCCGACGTCGACGCCGCGGTCGAGGGCGCGATGGCGAGCAAATACCGCAACGCCGGCCAGACCTGCGTGTGCGCCAACCGCCTCTACGTGCAGGACGGCATCTACGACGCCTTCGTCGCCAAGCTGGCGCAGGCCGTGGGCAGCCTGAAGGTGGGCGACGGCTTCGATGAGGGCGTGAACCTTGGCCCGCTGATCGACGATCAGGCGCTGACCAAGGTCGAGCGGCACATCAGCGATGCGCTGTCCAAAGGCGCGCGCATGGTGGTCGGCGGCAAGCGGGTCGAATCCGGGCAGTACGCCGGGCGCTTCTACCAGGCCACGGTGCTGGCCGACGTCACCGCCGACATGCTTTGCGCGCGCGAGGAAACCTTCGGCCCAGTGGCGCCGGTGTTCCGCTTCAAGACCGAAGCCGAGGCCATCGCCGCGGCCAACGCCACCGAGTTCGGCCTGGCTTCATACTTTTACAGCCGCGACGTCGGCCGCATTTTCCGCGTCGCCGAGGCGCTGGAGTACGGCATGGTCGGCATCAACACCGGGCTGATGTCCAACGAGGTCGCGCCGTTCGGCGGGGTCAAGCAGTCGGGGCTGGGGCGAGAGGGCTCGCGCCACGGCATCGACGAATACGTCGAAATGAAATACCTCTGCCTGGGCGGCATCGACCGTTGAGCATCGACGGGCGCGCCACTGCCTGGCAGGCGGCGGCGTGTCTGCTTGCGGTCGGCCGCGCCGCCGGCGTTCACGCCCAGCCGGCCGGCGCCCAGCACTCCATCATTTTCTGCCGCGCCGCCTGCAGCCGCTCGCTCATCAGACGCGCGAACACCTTCATCAGCGCATAGCCCAGCGCCGGGTCGGCGTCGGCTGCGGCGCGCAGCGCGGTGCCGTCAAACGCCAGCACCTCGGTGTCTTCGACCGCTAGCGCGTCGAAGCTCCAGGTCTGCGGCGCGATCAGCCACGACCAGCCCAGCAGCGCGCCCGCGCCCAGGGTCTGCACCTCCAGCGCCGGCCCGGCCAGCGCGGGCACCTGCATGCGCACCTGTCCGCTGCGCACCACGAAAAACTGCCGCGCCGGCTCACCGTAGCGAAACAGAATCTGCCCCTGCGCGAAGCGTTGCGGCGTGGCGTGCTGCGCCAGCAGGGCGAGGAAAGGTTCCGGCAGCGCGCCCAGGGGCGTGCGCGCGATCAACGGCTGGATTTGTGCGAGACTGAGCATGGCGAGCTCCTGCAAGAGGCTTGCCAGCCATTGCACCCGCCGCCGCGCGCCCGCGCCTTGCGCCAGATCATCCGTCGACTGAAAGGCCGACGCCAAACGGCTGCGCCTCAGCCCAGCCCGGCGAGTTCGCGCAGGTGGACGGCGACACTGCGGCCCAGCGCGTCCAGGTCGTAGCCGCCTTCCAGGCAGGAGACGATGCGGCCCTGGCAAGCCTCGGCGGCAAAGCGCACCAGCTCGCGGGTGATCCAGGCGAAATCGTCGTCGACCAGCCCGAGCTGGCCGAGCTCGTCGTCGCGGTGGGCGTCGAATCCGGCGCTGATGAACAGCATCTGCGGTGCGAATTCGCGCAGCGCCGGCAGCCACTGCTCGACGACCAGCCGCCGCACCGCGTCGCCGCGGGTGTAGGCCGGCAGAGGCGCGTTGTGCATATTGGCCGCGGCCGGCGGCGCTCCGCTGAACGGGTAGAACGGATGCTGGAACAGCCCGACCATCAGCACCCGCGGGTCGCCGGCAAAAATGTCTTCGGTGCCGTTGCCGTGGTGCACGTCGAAATCGACGATGGCCACGCGCTCCAGACCGTGCGCCTCCAGCGCGTGCAGCGCGGCAATCGCCACGTTGTTGAACAGGCAAAAGCCCATCGCGCGGTCTCGCATCGCGTGGTGCCCGGGCGGGCGCACCGCGCAGAAGGCGTTGGCCAGCTCGCCGGCGATCACCGCGTCGGTCGCCGCCACCGCGGCGCCGGCCGCGCGCAGCGCCGCGGTCCAGCTGTGGGCGTTCATCGCGGTGTCGGCATCGATCCACACCCGGCCTTGCTGTTCAGCGAGCCGCCCGTGCTCGCGAATGCTGCGCACATGGCGCTCGGTGTGCGCGCGCAGCAACTCGGATTCGCTGGCCAGCGGCACCTCGGGCCGCGCCAGCAGCGGAGCCAGGCCGGCGGCGATCAGCCGGTCTTCGATTGCGGCCAGCCGCTGCGGGCATTCGGGGTGGCCCGGGCCCATATCGTGCCGGGCGCAGTCCGGGTGGGTGAAATAGCCGGTGGTCATTTGGGGCAGACACGTTCTCGCAAGCCCGGCCGGCAGCGCAGACCGAAGGCATCGCCCTAGCATACGGTCGCCGGCACCAGTCGGCATCCGCCGCTTCCCGCCCCTGCTCGCCCTCTCCACCGCCCCCCGATGCTCGCCCTCTCCGCCCCGCTGCGCGCCTTGCTCGACGCCCTCGACCACATTCTGATCGGCAAGCGCGAGCAGATCGAACTGGCCGTGTGCGGGCTGCTGGCCGGCGGCCATCTGCTGATCGAAGATCTGCCCGGGGTCGGCAAGACCACGCTGGCGCAGGCGCTGGCGCGCGCGCTCGGGCTGCGCTTTGCCCGGGTGCAGTTCACCAGCGATCTGATGCCCAGCGATCTGCTCGGCGTGTCGGTGTTCGACCGCAACCGCGGCGATTTCGTCTTTCACCCCGGTCCGGTGTTTGCGCAGGTGCTGCTGGCCGACGAAATCAACCGCGCCGGGCCCAAGGTGCAGAGCGCACTGCTGGAGGCGATGGAAGAACGCCAGGTCACGGTCGACGGCCAGACGCGCGCACTGCCCGCTCCGTTTTTTGTCATCGCGACGCAGAACCCCTTCGACCAACTCGGCACCTACGCGTTGCCCGAATCGCAGCTCGACCGCTTTCTGCTGTGCATTTCCCTCGGCTACCCCGACCGCGCCGCCGAGCGCGCGCTGCTCGAAGGCCGCGACCGGCGCGAACTGCTGACCGCGCTGCAGCCGGTGCTCGCCCCGCCGCAGCTGGCCGCGCTGCAGTCGCAGGTGGCGCAAGTCCACGCCGCGCCGGCGCTGCTCGACTACGTGCAGGATCTGCTCGCCGCCACCCGCGACGGCCGGCTGTTCGCCGAAGGACTGAGCCCGCGCGCCGGCTTGGCGCTGCTGCGC
>CAYMDM010000004.1:7643-85575 GCA_964389235.1 uncultured Burkholderiaceae bacterium | reverse complement strand
CGAGCGCGTCGCGGCGGGCAACGCGGCCCCTGCGCCGACGCCCGCTGCTTCGCCGACCGTCACTGGATGGGGATTGCGTGCGTGGCGGCGGCTGGCCGCGGCGCTGGGCGCGGTGGCGGTGGCTGCGGTTGCCTGGGCGGTGGTGCTGGCGGTGCGCGTGCCCACGCCCGCTTCCACCGCGCCGGCACAGGCGCAGATGGTGGCCATGCTGCAGTCCAAGGACGGTGCGACTGGCGGGGTGCTGATGGTGCAGCCCGGTGGGCGCTTTACCTTCACCGTGATGGCCGGGGTGCAGCCGCCGCCGGGCCGCAGCTTCGAGCTGTGGCTGCTGCCCAGGGAGGGCGCGCCGATCAGCCTGGGGGTGGCGCAGCCGGGCCGCTCGGTCTACGCCTTGCCCGCTGCGGCGCAGGCGGCGCTGGCACAGGCCAAAGGCTTCGCGGTCAGCGTGGAGCCGCCGGGCGGGTCACCCACCGGCCAGGCGACCGGTCCCGTGGTGCTGGTCGGGGACGCGCGTGCCGCTTGAGGTTCAGCCCGCCTGTCCGCTGTGCGCCGCCGACGGCGGCGCGCGGGTATGGCGCGGCGACTGGCTGCGGGTCATCCGCGCCGATGAGCCGGGTCTGCCGGCGTTTTACCGCGTGGTGTGGAACGCGCATGTAGCCGAGTTCACCGATCTGCCGCCGCTGCAGAGGCTGGCCTGCATCGACGCGGTGACGCTCACCGAGCAGGTACTGCGCGAGCAATTGCAGCCGCACAAAATCAACCTCGCCAGCCTGGGCAATGTGGTGCCGCATCTGCACTGGCATGTGATCGCCCGCTGGCGCGAGGATGCGCACTGGCCGCAGCCGGTGTGGGCACCAGCGCAGCGCCCGGTCGATGCGCAGTGGATGCGGGACATCGCCGCGCGGCTGCCGGCGGTCGATGCCGCGCTGGCGCAGGCGATGCAACAGCGCTTCGGCGGCTGATCGCCAGAACAGCCTCGTCTGCCCCGACGCCCGTGTGGCGTGGTAACGCGCCTCGCGGATCGACTCGCCTTACGCCGCGGCCACGCCGCTCATATCGTGCTCGCCGCGTTCGTGCACAAAATTCGCGCGGCCGACCAGCAGATCGTCCAGCGCGCCGATGCGCGCCAGATCCTTGCCCTTGTAGGGCAGCGACAGCAGCACGTAGCGCATCGCGTTGAGCCGGGCGCGCTTTTTGTCGTCGGACTTGACCACGGTCCACGGTGAATCGGCGGTGTCGGTGGCGAAGAACATCGCTTCCTTGGCGCGGGTGTAGTCGTCCCACTTGTCGAGCGAGGCCATGTCGATCGGCGACAGCTTCCACTGCTTGAGCGGGTGCACCTGCCGCTCCTTGAAGCGCCGGCGCTGCTCTTCGCGGCTGACCGAGAACCAGAACTTGATCAGGTGGATGCCGCTGCGCACCAGGTTGCGCTCGAACTCCGGGGTCTGGCGCAGGAACTCGCGGTATTCCTCGTCGGTGCAGAACCCCATCACCCGCTCGACCCCGGCGCGGTTGTACCAGGAGCGGTCGAACAGCACGATTTCCCCGGCAGTGGGCAGATGCGCGACATAGCGCTGGAAATACCACTGCCCGCGCTCGACGTCGCTGGGTTTTTCCAGCGCGACCACCCGTGCGCCGCGGGGGTTGAGGTGTTCCATGAAGCGTTTGATGGTGCCGCCCTTGCCAGCGGCGTCGCGTCCCTCGAACAGGATGACCACGCGCTGGCGCGCCTCCTTCACCCACATCTGCAGTTTGAGCAACTCGGTCTGCAGAATGAACTTCTGCTCCTCGTAGTCGCGCCGCAGCATTTTGTATTTGTAGGGATACGCGCCCTTGCGCCAGTCCGGCGACAACTCATCGCTGGTGCGCCGCCGCCGCGGGGCGACGCCCTCGCGCAACACCCGCTGAAGCTCGCTGCGCAGCCGCGCGGCATCGTCCGGCGCGGCACCGGCCAGCATTGCCTGCACCGCGCCGGCCACGCCTCCTTCGGGCTGGGTTTCGAGAATGCTGCGCAACGCCATGCGCTCGGCTTCCTGCGCACCTTCGCGCGCGGCGTCCACGGCGTCGCGCTGCACCCCGGCCGGGGTGAGATCGGCGGCGATGTCGCCCGACTGCACAAGCCGTGCCGCGCGCGAGTTTCGACGGGCGGGAGCCGCCGGCTCGGGCAAGGCAGCGGCAGAGGTTGGCGGTGGGGTGAGCGGGCTGGACATGGCGGCCTCACGGTGTGGATATCAATGCCCCGTTTATAGGCCGGCGCCGCGCGGCCCGGCAACGTCCGCGATCAAGTTTTTGACGCGCGCCCGGTCAGCCGCCGGCAACGGCAGCGGGCATGCCGCTCCAGCCGGGGCCGAGGTCGTGAGGAATGTGCAGCAAATCGAGCACCCGCGCCAGGCTGGTGTCGATCATCGCGTCGATGCTCGCCGGGCGCAGGTAGAACGCCGGCAGCGGCGGAAACACGATGCCGCCCATTTCGGTCACCGCAGTCATGTTGCGCAGATGCGCCAGGGTCAGCGGCGCTTCGCGCGGCAGCACGATCAGCCGGCGGCGTTCCTTCAGGCACACATCGGCGGCGCGGCTGACCAGGGTATCGCACAGCCCGTGGGCAATCGAGGCGAGGGTGCGCATCGAACACGGCGCGACCACCATGCCATCGGTGGCGAACCCGCCGCTGGCAATCGCCGCGGTCATGTCGGCCGGGGAGTAGACCACGTCGCCCAGTGCCTCGGCGCTGCGCCGGTCCATGCCGAGCTCGACCTGCAGGTTCAATACCCCGGCAGCAGTGATCACCAGATGGGTCTGCACCCCGCCCAACCGCCGCAGGTGTTGCAGCAGCCGCACCCCGTAGGCCACGCCGGTCGCACCGGTGATCGCGACGACCAGCCGCCGAGGACCCGGGGCGGCCAGTGAGGGCTGCGCGCTCAAGCTGCGGGCTTGTTCGCCAGCAGCGCCTGCAGCTCGCCGCTTTGCGCCATCTCGGCCATGATGTCCGAGCCACCGACGAACTCACCGCGCACGTAAAGCTGCGGAATCGTCGGCCAGTTGGCGTATTCCTTCACGCCCTGGCGGATTTCCTCGTCCTGCAGTACGTCGACCGACTTGAAGTCGGTCACCCCGCATTGCCGCAGTAACTGCACGGCGCGGCCGGAAAAGCCGCACATCGGGAACTGCGGCGTGCCCTTCATGAACAGCACCACCTCGTTGGATTTGACGAGCTGGTCGATGCGGTCGTGGACGGAGGTCATGGTCGGAGGCGATGGAGAGAAAAACGGCGCGCGGGCGCGAAACGCGATGGATTTTAGGCGCCGCTGCTGCAGTCGGCCTGGCCCGGCCAGCAGCCGCCGCTGACCCGCTCGATGCCGGCCAGGTCGCGCTGGCTATCCACCTGCGCAAACCCCGCGGCCGGCAGCAGCGCGCGCACCGCGGCGGCCTGGTCGTAGCCATGTTCGAGCAGCAGCCAGCCGCCCGGCTGCAGCCAGCGCGGCGCCTCGGCGACGATGCGGCGGATGTCGTCCAGCCCATCGGCGCAGGGCCGGCTGCCCACCAGTGCCAAGGCCGGCTCGTGCCGCAGCGCGGGCAGATGTGGGTCACCCGCGGCGATGTACGGCGGGTTGGACACGATGGCGGCAAAGCGTGCGTCCGCCGGCAGCGCAGCGAACCAGTCCGACTGCAGCCAGCGCAGCGGCCCGCCCGGTCGGTCGCCTGGCAGCAGCCGCTGTGCGTTGCCTTGCGCGACCCGCAACGCCGCGGCGCTGAGGTCGGTCGCCCAGACAGCGACGTCCGGGCGAGCATGCGCGAGGGCGATGGCCACCGCTCCGCTGCCGCTGCCGAGGTCCAGCACCGGCAGCGCGCATGCGCCGGCGGGCGCCAGCACGTCCAGTGCCGCCTGCACCAGGGTTTCGGTGTCGGGCCGCGGCACCAGCACATCCGAAGTGACCGCGAACTCCAGCCCCCAGAACTCGCGCCGCCCGAGCAGGTAGGCCAGTGGCTCGCCGCCCCGCGCCCGCTCGGCCAGGCGGTCGAGCTGCGCGAGCGCGGGCGCGTCGATTTCCTTCTCTGGGTGGGTGAGCAGCGCCGTGCGGTTCAGCCCCAGCACGTGGCCCAGCAGCAGCTGCGCGTCCAGCCGCGGCAGGCCGCAGCCGCGCATCCAGTCGGCCACACTGGGCATTGCGTTCAGCCCTCGCTCAACGCCGCGAGCTGTTCGGCCTGATATTCGGTGCGCAGCGCGGTCAGCAGCTCGTCCAGGTCGCCGTCGAGAATCGCGTCGATTTTGTACAGCGTCAGGTTGATGCGATGGTCGGTGACCCGGCCTTGCGGCACGTTGTAGGTGCGGATGCGGTCGGAGCGGTCGCCGCTGCCGACCAGGCTTTTGCGCGTGGCCGCCTCGCTCGCTGCGCGCGCCTGGCGCTCGCGCTCGGCCAGGCGCGCAGCCAGCACCGCCAGCGCGCGCGCCTTGTTGCGGTGCTGCGAGCGTTCGTCCTGACATTCGACGACCAGCCCGGTGGGCAGATGGGTAATGCGTATCGCCGAATCGGTTTTGTTGACGTGCTGCCCGCCGGCACCGGAGGCGCGGAAAGTGTCGATACGCAGATCGCCCGGGTCGATGTTCACCGCCTCCTGCTCCTCGCGCTCGGGCAGCACCGCAACGGTGGCGGCGCTGGTGTGGATGCGGCCCTGGGTTTCGGTGCGCGGCACGCGCTGCACCCGGTGGCCGCCGGACTCGAACTTCAGCCAGCCGTAGACCTCTTGCCCCGAAATGCGGGCGATCACCTCCTTGTAGCCGCCGAGGTCGCTGGCGCTGGCGCTGACGATTTCGCTCGTCCAGCCGCGCCGCTCGGCATAGCGCAGATACATGCGCAGCAGGTCGGCGGCGAACAGCGCCGACTCTTCGCCGCCGGTGCCGGCGCGGATTTCGAGGAACACGTTGCGGGCGTCGTCCGGGTCGCGCGGCAGCAGCGCGCGCTGCAGCTCGGCATCGAGCGAGGCAATCGCCTCGCGCGCTTCGGCGATTTCACTCTGCGCGAGTTCGCGCATTTCGGGGTCGGCCAGCAGCGCCTCGGCCTGCGTTAGGTCGTGCTGCCGCCGGCGCCAGGCGTCGAACAGCGCGCTGATCGGCGCCAGCTCGGCGTGTTCGCGGCTGAGCGCGCGGTAGCGGTCGAGATCGTCGGCGACGTCCGCGGCGCCAAGCAAGGCGTCGAGTTCGGTCAGGCGCTGACGCATCTGCGTCAGCTTGTCGACTAGGGAGGGCTTCATCGCCGGAGGCCGCGGCTTGCCGCGCAGCCGAGCATCGGCTGCGCCTGCCCGCGGCCGCGAAAAGGACTAGTGGTGCGCCGCGCCGCTGTTGCGGTGCGGGCAGAGGAACACGCGCTCGACGGCCTGCGCCACCTGCTCGCGGTGCGCGGCGTCACCGTGGTTGAGCGCGGTGAAGGCGCCGTGCAGGAATTTCTGCGACAGCCCGTGCGCCAGCGCGGCCAGCACCGCATCAGGCGACTCGCCGCGCGCCAGCAGCCGGCGCGCGCGTTCGACTTCATGCTGCTGCCACTGCTCGCTCTGTTGCTGCAGGCGTTGGATCAGCGGCACCTGCGCGCGCAGGTCCAGCCATTCGAGAAAACCGTGCACCCGGTTTTCGATGATGGCTTCGGCCTGCTCGACCGCGGCCTGCCGCTTTTCGGTGTTGGTGCGCACCAGCGCCGACAGATCGTCGACGCTGTAGAGATACACGTCGCGCAGATTGGCGACTTCGGGTTCGATGTCGCGCGGCACGGCCAGATCGACCATCACCATCGGCTTGTGCCGCCGCTGCTTGATGCAGCGCTCGGCCGCGCCCAGACCGATGATCGGCAGGCTGCTCGCGGTGCTGGTGACCACCACGTCGAATTCGGCCATGCGCGCCGGCACGTCGGTCAACCGCAGCGCCTCGGCGCCGAAACGCTGCGCCAGCCGCGCGCCGCGCTCGAGGGTGCGGTTGGCGATCGCCATCGACTTGGGCTGGTGCGCGGCAAAGTGGGTCGCGACCAGTTCGATCATGTCGCCGGCGCCGATGAACAGCACCTTGCAGTCGTGCAGGCTTTCGAAAACCGTCTGCGCCAGGTGCACGCTGGCCGCAGCCATGCTGACCGAGTGCGCGCCGATTTCGGTGGTCGAGCGCACCTCCTTGGCCACCGAAAAGGTGCGCTGGAACATCTGGTTGAGGGTGCTGCCCAGCGCGCCCGAGTCGGCGGCCAGCCGCACCGCCTCCTTCATCTGGCCGAGGATCTGCGGCTCGCCCAGCACCATCGAATCGAGCCCGCTGGCGACTCGGAAGGCATGCCGCACCGTGCCGTCCTGCACCAGTCCGTAGCTGTGGTGCGACAGCTCGTGCAGGCTCACCCCGCGCTCGTTGGACAGCCAGTCCAGCAGCGCGCTGCGCGGATCTTCGGGCGCTGCGCAATAGATTTCGGTGCGGTTGCAGGTGGACAGAATGGTCGCCTCTGCCGGCGCGGTGCGACCGCCCGGCAGTTGCGCGCGCAGCCGCCGCAGCGCGTCGGCGATCGAGTCGGCCGAAAACGCCAGGCGTTCGCGCACCCCGACCGGGGCGGTTTGGTGATTGAGACCGACAGCAGCAAGCATCATGACAACCAGATATTCTAAGAACGTGTGACCGAACGCGCGGCTGACGCCGATCAATGCGCCCGACGCCGAAGCGCGGCAGCGGGCGGCTGCCAGAGTTGTCGCGAAGGGCGCGAACGCCGCGTTGCACAGCCGGTACGCCGGCTACCTGGCCGCGTATATTGGTCTGCTTGGCACCGGTGCCGCCGCCATTTGCCACCTTCCGTCCTGTATCTCAATGAACCCCGCTTTGCTTGCCCTGGACTGGCTGCTGCAGACCAGCGTGATGCCGCTGTGCGTCGGTGCAGCCACCGGCTGGCTGGCCCCGCTGGTGTTGCGCTGTGGCGTGAAGGCGGCGGCGCGTGCCGCCTGGGGGGCGGCCGCGGCCTGGGTGGCGCACCTCGCGCTGGTCGGCAGCACCCTGGTGCGCGAGGGGTCGAACTGGGATTACGCCGCGGTGCTGGTGGCGACGGTCGCCGTGTTGCTCTGGCGCTGCGCCCCGTCGAGGGCGAGCCGGCAGGCTTGAAGGGCGAGGCGCCGGCGGTCGGCGCTTGAGTGAGGCAGCCCGCAGGCGGCCTGCTTGACACGCGCTGCTTGGCGCGGCACAATGCGCAGCTTCGCGCAAATTCCGCGTGCTCCAACTTCTGGCGCGCGTCCTCCCGGGCTGATTTGCCCTGGTGGGATCGGCAGATGCGGCGCGAAGTTCATAGGTCATTCTCCCGAACCGGGGCCAAGACTGTCGCATGCCTCGCATGCGTTCAAGTTGGTGAAGGAAATTTCATGATTCAGACGCAATCCAGGCTGGATGTCGCCGACAACACCGGCGCCAAGTCCGTCATGTGCATCAAGGTGCTGGGTGGCTCCAAGCGCCGCTATGCCGGCGTGGGCGACATCATCAAGGTCAGCATCAAGGAAGCCGCGCCCCGCGGGCGGGTGAAAAAGGGCGAAGTGTTCAACGCCGTGGTCGTGCGCACGGCCAAGGGCGTGCGTCGCTCTGACGGATCGCTGATCAAGTTCGACGGCAATGCGGCGGTGCTGCTCAACGCCAAGCTCGAACCCATCGGCACTCGCATCTTCGGCCCGGTCACGCGCGAGCTGCGCACCGAGCGCTTCATGAAGATCGTGTCGCTGGCTCCCGAAGTGCTCTAAGAGGCCGACATGAACAAGATTCGCAGAGATGACGAAGTCATCGTGATCGCCGGCAGCGACAAGGGTCGCCGAGGCAAGGTGGTGGCCCGCGAAGGCGAGCGCCTGGTGGTCGAGGGCGTGCACAGCGTGAAAAAGCATGTGCGCCCCAACCCGATGAAGGGCGACGCCGGCGGCATCGTTTCGCGCGACCTGTCGATTCACCAAAGCAACGTCGCCATCTACAACCCCGCCACGGGCAAGGCCGATCGCGTCGGGTTCAAGATGCTGGCGGACGGCACCAAGGTGCGCGTGTTCCGCTCCAGCGGCGAGCAGATCAAGGGCTGACCGGAGGATTTATGTCGCGCCTGCAGACGATCTACAAAGACAAAGTGGTGCCCGAGTTGATGGCCAAGTTTGGCTACAAGTCGGTCATGGAAGTGCCGCGCATCACCAAGGTCACGCTCAACATGGGTGTGTCCGAGGCGGTGGCTGACAAGAAGGTGATGGAACACGCCGTCGGCGATCTGACCAAGATCGCCGGACAGAAGCCGGTGGTCACCCGCTCGCGCAAGGCGATTGCCGGATTCAAGATCCGCGAAGACCTGCCGATCGGCTGCATGGTCACGCTGCGCGGCAACCGCATGTACGAGTTCCTCGACCGTTTCGTCACCGTGGCGCTGCCGCGGGTGCGCGATTTCCGCGGCATTTCCGGCAAGGCATTCGACGGTCGTGGCAACTACAACATCGGGGTCAAGGAGCAGATCATTTTCCCCGAGATCGAATACGACAAGATCGACGCACTGCGCGGTCTGAACATCAGCGTCACCACCACCGCCAAGTCCGACGAAGAGTGCCGGGCGTTGCTGGCTGCGCTGCGTTTTCCCTTCAAGAACTGAGGTAGTCATGGCCAAGTTGTCCCTGATCAATCGCGAGAAAAAGCGCGAAAAGCTCGTGGAAAAGTACGCCGCCAAGCGCGCCGAGCTCAAGGCCGTGATCGACGACGCCTCCAAGTCCTACGAGGAGCGCTTTGCCGCCCGCCAGGCGCTGCAGGCGCTGCCGCGTAACGCCAACCCGACCCGCCTGCGCAACCGCTGCGAAATCACCGGCCGGCCGCGCGGCACCTTCCGTCGCTTCGGGCTGGCGCGCAGCAAGATTCGTGAGCTGGCCTTCCGCGGGGAAATCCCCGGCGTGACCAAGTCCAGCTGGTAAGTCTGGCCTGTTCCCTACCGTCAGAGCCCCAGGCTTTTAAGGAGAGTATTGATGAGCATGAGTGATCCCATCGCCGACATGCTGACGCGCATCCGTAACGCGCAGATGGTCGAAAAGGCGACGGTGTCGATGCCGGCCTCCAAGCTCAAGACCGCAATCGCCCAAGTCCTGCATGAAGAAGGCTATATCGAGAGCTTCAACGTGCGCCGGGATGATGCGGCCAAGGCCGATCTCGAAATCACGCTGAAGTATTACGCCGGCAAGCCGGTGATCGAGCGCCTGGAGCGGGTCAGCCGTCCGGGGCTGCGCGTCTACCGTGGCAAGGCCGCCATTCCGCAGGTCATGAACGGCCTGGGCGTGGCCATCGTCTCCACCCCGAAGGGGGTGATGACCGACCGCAAGGCACGCCAGACCGGCGTGGGCGGCGAAGTGTTGTGCTACGTGGCGTAAAGGGGTAGAACATGTCACGTGTTGCCAAGAATCCGATTCAAGTGCCGTCCGGCGTCGAAGTCACGCTGGCGGCCGACGCGATCGCCATCAAGGGCGCGCTCGGCCAGCTCCGCCGCGAACTCCACCCCGGGGTGAAGATCACCAAGGAAGGCGCCGAGCTGAAGTTTGCGCCGACCGACGACAGCCGTGAAGCGCATGCCATGTCGGGCACGATGCGCGCGCTGGTTGCTGGCATGGTCACCGGTGTGACCAAGGGCTTCGAGCGCAAGCTCACGCTGATCGGCGTGGGTTACCGTGCGCAGGCGCAGGGCGCCAAGCTCAACCTGTCGCTGGGCTTTTCGCATCCGGTGGTCAAGGACATGCCCGAGGGCATCAAGGTCGAGACCCCGACGCCGACCGAAGTGGTGATCAAGGGCGTGGACAAGCAGCTCGTCGGTCAGATCGCCGCCGAAGTGCGGGCGATCCGTCCGCCCGAGCCCTACAAGGGCAAGGGCGTGCGCTACGCCGATGAGGTCGTGGTGATCAAGGAAACCAAGAAAAAATAAGGGGCCGCAGCATGATCAGCAAGAAAATATCCCGTCAGCGCCGCGCCCTGGCGACCCGCCGCCGCATCGCGCGTCTGCGCGCCGTGCGCCTGTCGGTGCATCGCACCAACCAGCACATCTACGCGACCATTTTTTCCGACGATGGCGCTCGCGTTCTGGCGTCGGCGTCGACCGTCGAGGCCGATGTGCGCAAGCAGCTCGAAGGTCACGGTGGCAATGTCGAGGCGGCCAAGATCGTTGGCCAGCGCATCGCCGAGAAAGCCAAGGCGGCCGGTATCGAGCGAGTGGCGTTCGACCGCTCGGGGTTCCGTTTTCATGGGCGTGTGAAGGCGCTCGCGGAGGCCGCGCGTGAAGCTGGCCTGAAGTTCTGAGGATCGGACAGATCATGGCGAAAGTTCAAAGCAAGTTTGCGGGCGAAGCGCGCGACGACGGCCTGCGCGAAAAGATGATCGCGGTCAACCGCGTGACCAAGGTGGTCAAGGGCGGCCGCATCCTCGGTTTCGCTGCGCTGACCGTGGTCGGCGATGGTGACGGCAGCATCGGCATGGGCAAGGGCAAGGCGCGTGAAGTGCCGGTGGCCGTGCAGAAGGCGATGGAGCAGGCCCGCCGCAACATGGTCAAGGTGCCGCTGAAAAACGGCACGCTGCATCACACGGTGTACGGCCAGCATGGCGCGTCCAACGTGATGATGTCGCCGGCCGTGCAGGGCACGGGCATCATTGCCGGCGGCCCGATGCGCGCGATGTTCGAAGTGCTGGGCATCACCGACATCGTCGCCAAGAGCCACGGCTCGACCAATCCGTACAACATGGTTCGCGCCACCCTGGACGCGCTGGGCAAGATGAAGTCGGCGCACGACATCGCGGCCAAGCGCGGCAAGTCCGTCGAAGAAATCCTGGGTTGAGGTCATCATGAGCGAAAAGAAAACCGTCAAGGTCAAACTGGTGCGCAGCGTCATCGGCACCCGCGAAGACCACCGGGCCACGGTGCGCGGTCTCGGCCTGCGCAAGCTCGGTAGCGTGCGCGTGCTGGAGGACACCCCGGCCGTGCGCGGCATGATCAACAAGGTGCGCTACCTGGTCGAAGTCTGCGCCTGAGCGCGCGGCGGCTCGGCCCTTTGTCTCAAGGCAGCCTGGCCTGAATCCGCCTCGGCGCTTTTCCGCACCCTCTAGACAGCGAAAGAATTTCCATGGAACTCAATAACCTCAAACCGGCGGCTGGCGCAAAGCACGCCAAGCGCCGCGTCGGCCGCGGCATCGGCTCCGGTCTGGGCAAGACTGCGGGCCGTGGTCACAAAGGCCAGAAGTCTCGTGCCGGTGGATTCCACAAGGTCGGTTTCGAAGGCGGTCAGATGCCGCTGCAGCGCCGGCTGCCCAAGCGCGGCTTCAAGTCGCTGCAGGCGCCGTTCAGCGCCGAGGTGCGGCTGTCCGATCTGCAGCGCCTGGACGCCGATGAAGTCGATCTGCTCAGCCTCAAGGCCGCGGGTCTGGTGCCCGAGCTGGCGCGCAGCGTCAAGGTGATCGCCTCGGGCGAACTCTCGCGCAAACTCACCCTGCGCGGGGTGCTGGCGACCAAAGGCGCGCGTGCGGCGATCGAAGCCGCCGGCGGCACCGTGGTCGTCGCCGAAGAACAGCCGGCGCAGGGCAAGCTCAAGCCCAAGGCGCAGCGCGCCTCGGCCTGAGGTCGCGTCGGAGTTTGCCGGAGCCGTTGCGCTTTCCGCCCACCGCCAGACCAGCTGCCTGAATTCCGCGTCGAGTCAGAGACATGGCCACTACTCTCGGAGCCCAGCAAGGCAAGTACGGCGACCTCGGTCGCCGGCTGGCTTTTCTGCTGGGCGCGCTGATCGTCTATCGCATCGGCGCGCACATTCCTGTGCCGGGCATCGATCCGACGCATCTGCAGCAGCTGTTCCAGAACAACTCCAAGGGCATTCTGGGGCTGTTCAACATGTTCTCGGGCGGGGCGCTGGCGCGGTTCACGGTGTTTGCGCTGGGCATCATGCCCTACATCTCGGCGTCGATCATCATGCAGCTGCTCACCTACGTCGTGCCGACGCTGGAGCAGCTCAAGAAGGAAGGTGAAGCCGGGCGGCGCAAGACCACGCAGTACACGCGGTACTTCACCCTGGTGCTCGCGGTGTTCCAGTCGTTCGGCATTGCCGTGGCTTTGCAGGCTTCGCCGGGTCTGGTGATCAATCCCGGGTTCGGTTTCCAGATTTCCACCGTCATCACCCTGACCGCCGGGACGATGTTCCTGATGTGGCTGGGCGAGCAGATCACCGAGCGCGGGCTGGGCAACGGGATTTCGATCATCATCTTCGCCGGCATCGTCGCCGGGCTGCCGGGGGCGATTGCCGGGCTGCTCGAACTGGTGCGCACCGGGGCGATGAGCATTCTGGTGGCGCTGTTCGTGCTGGCGATCGTCGTGCTCGTCACCTACATCGTGGTGTTCGTCGAGCGCGGCCAGCGGAAGATTCTCGTCAACTACGCGCGCCGCCAGGTCGGCAACAAGGTTTACGGCGGACAGAGCTCGCATCTGCCGCTCAAGCTCAATATGTCCGGGGTGATTCCGCCGATCTTCGCGTCGTCGATCATCCTGCTGCCGGCCACGGCGGTGAGCTGGTTCGGCGCGGGGCACGGCATGGAGTGGCTGAAGAACATCGCCGGGGCGCTGTGGCCCGGGCAGCCGCTGTACATCCTGCTCTATGCCGCGGCGATCATCTTTTTTGCGTTTTTCTACACCGCGCTGGTGTTCAACAGCCGGGAGACGGCGGACAACCTGAAAAAGGGCGGCGCCTTCATTCCGGGTATCCGCCCGGGTGAACAGACCGCGAAATACATCGACAAGGTGCTGATGCGGCTGACCCTGGTCGGCGCGATCTACATCACCCTGGTGTGTCTGCTGCCCGAGTTTCTGGTGCTCAAGTACAACGTGCCGTTCAGCTTCGGCGGCACCTCGCTGCTGATCATCGTGGTCGTGACCATGGACTTCATGGCACAGGTGCAGGCGTATGCGATGTCGCACCAGTACGACGCCCTGCTCAAGCGTGCCAACTTCAAGGGCATCACCGGGGCGCGGTAATTAAAGGATTTATGGCCAAGGACGACGTCATTCAGATGCAGGGCGAGGTGCTGGAAAACCTGCCCAATGCCACCTTCCGCGTGAAGCTGGAGAACGGCCACACCGTCCTCGGCCATATCTCGGGAAAGATGCGCATGCACTACATCCGCATCCTGCCCGGTGACAAGGTGACGGTCGAACTGACCCCCTACGATTTATCCCGCGCGCGTATCGTTTTCCGCGCCAAGTAAGAGAGGACCATCATGAGAGTGAGCGCTTCCGTCAAGAAGATGTGCCGCAACTGCAAGATCATCCGCCGCAACGGAGTGGTGCGTGTGATCTGCACCGATCCGCGCCACAAGCAGCGTCAGGGCTGAGCCGCAGCCCACCCCAGTCTTTTGTAGCTCGAGGTATTCAATGGCTCGTATTGCTGGTATCAACATTCCGCCGCATCAACACGCCGAAATCGGCCTGACCGCGATTTACGGGATCGGGCGCACGACCGCGCGCGCGATCTGCGATGCCTCGGGTGTCCCCTACGACAAGAAGGTCAAGGATCTGTCCGACGCCGAACTCGAAAAGGTGCGTGAGGCCATCGGCAAGCTCACCATCGAGGGCGACCTGCGGCGGGAGATTTCGGTCAACATCAAGCGGCTGATGGATCTGGGCTGCTATCGCGGCTTCCGTCATCGCCGCGGTCTGCCGGTGCGCGGTCAGCGCACGCGCACCAACGCCCGCACCCGCAAGGGCCCGCGCAAGGGCAGCGTCACGCTCAAGAAATAAGGAAGGATTCCGCTCATGGCTAAACCCGCCGGTCAAGGCGCTGCGCAGCGCACCCGCAAGAAGGTCCGCAAGAACGTGTCGGACGGCGTTGCGCACGTGCACGCGTCGTTCAACAACACCATCATCACCATCACCGACCGCCAGGGCAACGCGCTGGCTGCCTCGTCGTCGGGCGCACAAGGGTTCAAGGGCTCGCGCAAGTCCACGCCGTTCGCCGCCCAGGTTGCTGCCGAGCAGGCCGGGCGTGTCGCGCTGGAATACGGCATCAAGAATCTGGAAGTGCAGATCAAGGGCCCCGGCCCCGGCCGTGAATCGGCCGTGCGTGCGCTCAACAGCCTGGGCATCAAGATCACCCAGATCGAAGACGTGACGCCGATTCCGCACAACGGCTGCCGTCCGCCCAAGCGCCGTCGCGTGTAAGCATCCGTACACCGGTCTGGCGGTGCCGCGAGGTGCCGGCAGATCATCAGCGGGATGGTCAGGCCATCCCGTTTGCATTGTCGAAGCCCACTGCCCGGAACGGTTCCGGGCTCCCATGCGGAACACGGCATGGCAGTGAATGAAAGAAAGGAAAGCAAGTGGCCCGTCTGATTGCGCCGCGAGGCAAGCAAACCCGCCGTGAAGGCGCCGATCTGTTTCTCAAGAGCAGCCGCCGCGGCATCGATTCCAAGGTCAAGTTCGAAACCAAGCCGGGCCAGCACGGCCGCATCTCCGGCGCCCGCACTTCGGACTTTGGCAAGCAGCTGCGCGAAAAGCAGAAGGTCAAGCGCATCTACGGCGTGCTCGAGCGCCAGTTCCGCCGCTATTTCGAGGAAGCGCAGCGGCGCAAGGGCAACACCGGCGCCAACCTCCTGAGCCTGCTGGAATCGCGTCTGGACAACGTGGTCTACCGCATGGGTTTCGGCAGCACCCGCGCCGAGGCCCGGCAGATCGTCGGTCATCGCTCGATCACCGTCAACGGTCAGGTGGTCAACATCCCGTCGTATCAGGTCAAGGCCGGCGATGTGATCGCGGTGCGCGAAAAATCGCGCAATCAGCTGCGCATCACCGATGCGGTGAAGCTCGCCGAGTCCAACGGCTTTCCGGCCTGGGTCGCGGTTGACACCGCCAAGCTCGAAGGCACCTTCAAGAAGGCGCCGGACCGCGACGAATTCGGCAGCGACATCAACGAGTCGCTGATCATCGAACTGTATTCGCGCTGATTCTCCGTCGGCGCAGCCCCGCGATGGCGGCGCCTGCCGCCATCGCACCCAGCCGCCCCGCCGGGGCGTTGTTGCTCACCTCAGCCTTATCCGCGTAACGAGCGGAGGGTATTGAACAGGAAGCCTCATGCAAACCGCACTTCTTCGCCCCAAGTCGATCAACGTCGAATCCCTCGGCAACAACCGCGCCAAGGTCGTGCTCGAACCCTTCGAGCGCGGCTACGGCCACACCCTGGGCAACGCGCTGCGTCGCGTGATGCTGTCGTCGCTGGTTGGCTATGCGCCGACCGAGGTCAGCATCAACGGCGTGCTGCACGAGTACTCGGTGGTCGACGGTCTGCAGGAAGACGTCATCGCCGTACTGCTCAACCTCAAGGGGGTGGTGCTCAAGCTGCACAACCGCGATGAGGTCACCCTGTCGCTGCGCAAGGAAGGCGAAGGCGTCGTGACCGCGGCGGACATCCAGACCCCGCATGACGTCGAGATCATCAACCCCGACCATGTGATCGCGCATCTGTCGCAGGGCGGCAAGCTCGACATGCAGATCAAGGTCGAGAAGGGCCGCGGCTACGTGCCCGGCAATGTGCGCAACTTTGGTGACGAAGGGGGCAAGAGCATCGGCCACATCGTTCTCGACGCATCCTTCTCGCCGGTGCGCCGCGTCAGCTACGCGGTGGAAAACGCGCGGGTCGAGCAGCGCACCGACCTCGACAAGCTGGTGATGGAAATCGAGACCAACGGTGCGGTCAGCGCCGAGGAAGCGATCCGCTCGGCCGCCCGCATTCTGGTCGATCAGCTTTCGGTGTTCGCCAGCCTCGAAGGCGCCGAGCCGATGGAAGGCGCCGAAGCGGGCGCTGGCGCGCAGAGCTACGACCCGATTCTGCTGCGCCCGGTCGACGAGCTCGAACTCACCGTGCGCTCGGCCAACTGCCTCAAGGCCGAGAACATCTACTACATCGGCGACCTCATCCAGCGCAGCGAGACCGAGCTGCTCAAGACGCCGAACCTGGGCCGCAAGTCGCTCAACGAAATCAAGGAAGTGCTCGCCGCCCGCGGCCTCACCCTGGGCATGAAGCTGGAAAACTGGCCGCCCTCCGGGCTGGACGCCAAGCGCTGACCCGACGATTGACCACGGACGACATGACAATCGTTTTTGACCCCATAGCGGCCGCCCGCGCAGCGGGCGCCGCGTGTGCCAGGGCCAGTACCTGATCCGGCTGGCCCGTATCGATAAGGAAAGGAAAGCACCATGCGTCACGGAAACGGACTGCGCAAACTCAACCGGACTTCGAGCCATCGCCTGGCCATGCTGCGCAACATGGCCAACTCGCTGATCGAGCACGAGGCGATCAAGACCACCGTGCCCAAGGCCAAGGAACTGCGCCGTGTGGTCGAGCCGCTGATCACCCTGGGCAAGAAGCCCTCGCTGGCCAACCGCCGCCTGGCGTTCGACCGCCTGCGCAACCGCGACTCGGTGACCAAGCTGTTCAACGAGCTCGGCCCGCGCTACCAGACCCGCCCGGGCGGCTATACCCGCATCCTCAAATTCGGCTTCCGCGTCGGCGACAATGCACCGATGGCGCTGATCGAACTGGTCGACCGTCCCGAGGTCGATGCGGCCGCCGCCGAGGACAAGAAGGGCGAATAAGCTCTGGCTTCGGCCATGCCTCGCCGCTGCGCAGCGGCAGGCGGCCACGAGCAGCAGACGCCGGCAGCCGCCGGCGTTTTTGCTGCCTGGTCGCTCGGCGGAGCTTGCAAGCAGCGCGCACTGCGTGTTTTTTCGTCGACGCCCCTGGCCGGTCTGTTGCACCGATGTCATCCCTCCCAAATCCTGACGTCCTGCTCGACTTCATCGACGTGACCAAGCGCTACGGGGCGCTGACGGTGGTCGATGGGCTGCGCTTTGAGGTGCGGCGCGGCAGCTGCGTGGGCATCATCGGCCCCAACGGGGCGGGCAAGACCACCACGATACAGCTCTGCCTGGGGTTGGCCCGGCCTGATGCCGGGCGCATCGAGCTGCTGGGGCAGGAGGTGCCGGCGCACGCCGCTCTGGCGCGGCAGCGCGTCGGCGTAGTCACCCAGTTCGACAGCCTGGACCCCGACTTCACCGTGGCTGAAAACCTGTTGGTCTACGGCCGTTACTTCGGACTGAGCGACGCAGAGATGCGCCGGCGGGTGCCCGGGCTGCTGGAATTCGCCGCGCTGGAGAGCAAGGCCGGCGCCCGCATTGGCGAACTCTCGGGCGGTATGCGCCGGCGCCTGAGTCTGGCTCGGGCGCTGGTCAACGACCCCGATCTGATTTTTCTCGACGAGCCCACCACCGGGCTCGACCCCCAGGCCCGGCATCTGATCTGGGAGCGGCTCAAGCTGCTGACCGCGCAGGGCAAGGCGCTGCTGCTGACCACCCATTTCATGGACGAGGCCGAGCGGCTGTGCCGGCGCATCATCGTGCTCGACCACGGCCGACGCATTGCCGAGGACAGTCCGCGCGAGCTGATTGCCGCCCAGGTCGAGCCCGAGGTCATCGAAATCGACGGCGACGATCTGCCCGCCGCCGAGACGGTGCTGCGGCCGCTGGTCGATCGGCTGGAGCGCAGCGGCGACGGGCTGTTTGCCTATGCCCGCGACGCCGCGCCCGCGCTGGCTGCGCTGCAGAACATTCCCGGACTGCGGGTGCTGCACCGCCGAGCCAACCTCGAAGACGTGTTTCTCAAGCTCACCGGCCGCGCGCTGCGCGATTGACCGTTCTCGGATGCAAGCCATGTCAGCCCATGCCTCCCCCCGCAACCTGCCGCCGCTGCCTCGTCTTCGCTTCTGGCCGGTGTGGCGGCGCAATTTCCTGGTGTGGAAAAAGCTTGCGGTGCCCAGTCTGCTGGGCAACATCGCCGAGCCGCTGATCACCCTGGCCGCGTTCGGCTGGGGAGTGGGATCGCTGATCGGCACGGTGCAGGGCGTGCCCTACATCCAGTTCCTCGCCTCCGGCGCGATTGTGATGAGCCTGATGATGGCTGCGAGTTTCGAGGCGCTGTACTCGGCCTTCTCACGTATGCATGTGCAAAAGACCTGGGATGCGATTCGCGTCACCCCGACCGGCTTGTCCGACGTGCTGCTGGGCGAGCTGACCTGGGCGGCGAGCAAGGCGCTGCTCAGCGGGGTGGCGATTCTGGTGGTCATCGTTGTGCTGGGCATCAGCCGGGATTGGACGTTGCTGTTCGCGTTGCCGCTGCTGCTGCTGGCCGGTCTGGTGTTTTCCGCGCTCGGGCTGGTGATGAACGCACTGGCGCGCGGCTACGACTTTTTCACCTACTACTTCACCCTGGTGCTTACACCGATGACCTTTCTCTCCGGGGTGTACTTCCCGCTGACCGCACTGCCGACACCGCTGCAATGGCTGGCGCAGTTGCTGCCGCTGCACGCTGCGGTGGAACTCATCCGCCCGCTGTTTTTCGGCCGCTGGGATGCGCTGGCCCCGCTGCATCTGCTCATCCTCTTCGCCTATTTGCTGGCCGGTTGGGCGCTGGCGCTGGCGCTGACCCAGCGGCGCTTTGCCGCGTGAGCAAAGGGTTTGTCCGCATCGTCCCGGCGCGAGCAAGCACATAGCGATGCGCTTATATTTGCCGCCTGTAGTGCGGCGCAGTCCGCATTCGCCGCGCCCGGCCTTGCCGTGGCTCGGCCCGACAACGATACGGGAGATGCCGATGCCGTTTTTGCCCCAGTTGCAGCGCACCGTGTGGCGCCTGCTCGCGCTGTGTCTGCTGCTCGCGGGCACGTTGTTCGCGGCATCGGCGCGGGCGCAGGGCGGGCAGTTCCTGCCGCCCGATCAGGCTTTTCGCTTCACCGCCTCGGTGCAGGGCACCGACACCGTGGTGCTGCACTTCGCGATTGCCAAGGACTACTACCTCTACCAGGAGCGGTTTCACTTCGAGCCGAAAACCCCAGGGGTGCAGCTCGACAAGCCCGGGTTTCCTCCCGCTGAAAAAATTTTCGACCCTAACTTCGGCAAGGACGTTTTTCACTACACCGACAAGGTCGACATTCCGATTCAGGTCAAGCAGGCGCCCGCCAGCTTTCAACTGCTGGTGACCTATCAGGGCTGCTCGACCAAGGGGCTGTGCTACCCGCCGATCGACAAGCTCGCCACCATCAGCCTCACCGCGTTTGGCGGCAACGGGTCGGTGAGCATCAGCGAACCGCCGGAGGAAGACGAAGCCGCCGCGCCAGCCGGCTCGGCTGCCGCGGGCAATGCCACGGCCGGCGCGGTCGGGCAGTTGCTTTCTTCGGGCAAGTCGGCGTCCGCGGCCGCCAGCGCGGCCCCGGCTGCGGCCGCCGCACCAGCGTCGCCTGCCGTCGCGCAGGGCGGAGAGTCGTCGCGCATCGGCGCGGCGCTGGCCTCGGGCAGCCTGATCACCATCATCCCGATGTTCCTGGTGTTCGGGTTGCTGCTGGCGTTCACGCCCTGCGTGCTGCCGATGATTCCGATTCTGTCGAGCATCATCGTCGGTCAGGGGGAGAAGGTGTCGCGCGGTCGCGGCTTTTTGCTCGCGGTGGCGTATTCGCTGGGCATGGCAATCGTCTACACCGCGTTCGGCGTCGCCGCTGGTTTGCTTGGCCAGGGGCTGGCCGCGGCGCTGCAGAATCCCTGGGTGCTGTCAGTGTTCGCTGCGCTGCTGGTGCTGCTGTCGTTGTCGATGTTCGGCTTTTACGAATTGCAGGTGCCAAGCGCGTTGCAGAGCAAGCTGTCGTCCACGTCCGACAAGATGCAGGGCGGACACTTTGCCGGGGTGTTCATCATGGGCGGCATCTCGGCGCTGATCGTCGGCCCGTGCGTCGCAGCTCCCTTGGCCGGCGCCTTGCTCTACATCAGCCAGACCGGCAACGCAGTGATTGGTGGGGTGGCGCTGTTCTCACTGGCGGCGGGGATGAGCGTGCCGCTGCTGCTGGTCGGGCTGGGGGCGGGCGCGCTGCTGCCCCGGGCTGGAGGGTGGATGGACGGGGTCAAGGCGTTTTTCGGGGTGCTGCTCATCGCCACCGCGCTGTACATGATCGCGCCGGTGCTGCCCGACTGGTTGCTGATGCTGCTGTGGGCCGCGCTGCTGATTATCTCGGCCACCTACCTGCGGGTGTTCGACACCCTGCCGGAAGACGTGTCGGGTTGGCGGCGGCTGTTCAAGGGTGTCGGCGTGGTGCTGGCAATCGCCGGGGCGGTTCTGCTCGTCGGCCTGGCGGCGGGCAGCCGCAATCTGCTGCAGCCGCTGGCCGGGCTGGGCGTGGGCGCCGGCGCAGCAGCGGTGCAGACCCAGGCGCCGCAGTTTCAGCGCATCGGCACCGTGGCCGAACTCGATCGCATCGTCGCCTCCAGCAGCAAGCCGGTGATGCTGGACTTCTACGCCGACTGGTGCGTGTCGTGCAAGGAAATGGAGCATTTCACCTTCACCAGCCCGGAGGTCGCGCAAAAAATGGCCGGGTTCACGCTGCTGCAGGCCGACGTGACCAAGAACACTGCCGACGACAAGGAGCTGCTCAAGCGCTTTCAGCTGTTCGGCCCGCCGGGCATCATTTTTTTCAAGGACGGCAAGGAAGTCGGCCGGGTCGTCGGCTTCGAAGACGCCAAGACCTTCCTCGCGTCGATGCAGCGCGCGGGGATCTGAACGCGGCGGTGCGCGGTCAGCGCGTCGCGCCGCCGTCCCCGCTGTCATAGGCAGTGCAGACGTCGTCGATCCACTGCTGCCAGACCGGGTTGGGCGTCCAGATATCGCGCATCGGCCAGCGGGCCTGCTCCTCGGGCTCGCCGCGGATGAGCTTGCGGTACAGATAGACGAAGGCCGAGGCGCGCATGTTCCTGGCGCAGTGCAGCCACACCGGCCGCTCACCCAGCGCGGCCATCACCCCGACGAACTGCCGGAACTGCACGGGCAGGGGGCTCTCCCACAGCACCGGAATCTGCACATAGTTCAACCCCAGCGCGGTGACGCGCTCGGCCTCGCCCGGCAGGGCGTTGCTCGACGTGGGCAGCGCCAAGTTGATGACCGTGCCAATGCCCAGCGCGGGCAGGCGGGCGATGTCCGCCGCGCTGAGCTGGCCCGAGCACCACAGATGGTCGTCCACCTGGAAGGTGTTCTCGGCGTCCATTTCGGGCAGGCCTTCCGCGTTCACGCCGCCGAGACATCCACCAGACAGTCGTAAAAGCACGGCCCGGCGCCGAGGTCGGTGAGTTTCTGGTGGGTGAGGGTGTTGACGTTCTTGCCGTCGGGGCTGTGCTTGCGCCACCAGATGCCCAGGCCCACGACCTGGCCGATGCGGGTGCGGTCGCTCAGGCGGGCCTGCAGCCGCACGCTGCCGCGGTCGTTGCGGACCATTACCGTCGCGCCGTCGGCGATGCCGCGGCGGGCGGCGTCCTGCGGGTGCAGGAGCAGCAGCGGCTGGCCCTCGCTGGCGCGCAGGCTGTCGACCGCGCCGAAGCTGGTGTTGAGGAAGTTGCGCGCCGGCGGCGAGATCATCGCCAGCGGATAGCGTGCGGCCAGCTCGGGCGTGGTCTCGGCGCATTCGTAGGGCAGCAGCACTTGGGGCAAGGGGTCGCGCCCGGCATCTGCCTCGCGCTGCGACCAGAATTCGCACTTGCCCGACGGCGTGGCAAAGCCGCCGTGGGCGAACGGCGCGGCGGCGCCGGGCAGTTTGGCCCAGCCCGTCGTTTTCAGCGACGCCCAGGCGATGTCGCCATTGCGCGCATCGGCGGCGATGGCCTGCGCGGCGATCTGCTCGTCGCTCTCTCTGAAGCACGGGTCGGTGAAGCCCATGCGCGCGGCGAGCAGGCGGAAGATTTCGGTGTTGGGCTTGGCTTCGCCCAGCGGCGCGATGGCAGCGTTGTTCGCCAGCCAGTAGCGGTGGCCGTAGCTTTTGTGCACGTCCACGTGTTCGAGTTGCGTGGTGGCCGGCAGCACATAGTCGGCGTAGTCGGCGGTGTCGGTCTGGAAGTGATCGAGCACCACGGTGAACAGATCGTCGCGGGCAAAGCCGGCGCGCACCTTGTCCCCCTCGGGCGCCACCGCCAGCGGGTTGCTGTTGTAGACGATCAGCGCCTCGATCTTCGGGCCGAATGCGGGCGAGGATTCGCGCAGCAGGTCATCGCCAAGGGTCACCATGTTGATCGTGCGCGGGCTACGGCCGGCGAGCAGGTCTGGGCGCTCCAGCGCGGCGGTGTCGGCCTTGAAGTGGTTGGAACTCGACATCAACAGTCCACCCGCTTCGTGACGCCAGGCGCCGACCAGCGCGGGCAGGCAGGCGATCGCCCGCACCGCGTTGGCACCGCCGCGTACCCGCTGCAGGCCGTAGTTCATGCGAATGGCAGCGGGCGCCAATGTGCCGTAGTCGCGCGCCAGCTGCCGGATCTGCTCCGCCGGCACGCCGCAGACCTGCGCAGCGCGCTCCGGCGGCCATTCCATCGCGCGCGCTTTGAGCGCGTCGAAGCCCAGGGTATGTTGGGCGATGTAATCGTGATCGAGCCAGTCGTGGGTGATGAGTTCGTGCATCAGCGCGTAGGCCAGCGCGGCGTCGGTGCCGGGGCGCAGTTGCACATGCTCGTGACACTTTTCCGCGGTGTCATTGCGCCAGGGGTCGATGCACACCAGCTTCGCTCCGGCGCGCTTGGCCTGCTGCGCATAGGTCCAGAAGTGCAGATTACTGGTGATGCTGTTGCTGCCCCAGATGAGGATGAGCCGACTGTGCGCGAATTGCTCGACGTCCATGCCCAGCTTGCCGCCGATCACCGCGTTCAGCCCGGCCTCGCCCGCGGTCGAGCAGATGGTGCGGTTGAGCAGGCTGGCGCCGAGCTTGTGGAAAAACCGCGCGGCCATGCTCTCGCCCTGCACAAAACCCAACGTGCCGCCATACGAGTACGGCAGGATGGCCTGCGGGTCGCGCGCGGCAATCGCCTTGAGCCGCGCGGCGATATCGTCCAGCGCCTCGTCCCAGCTCACCGGCGCGAACTGCCCGCTCCCCTTGGGGCCGACGCGCTTCATCGGCCGCAGCAATCGGCCCGGGTGATAGGTGCGCTCGGTGTAGCGCGCCACCTTGGCGCACAGCTTGCCGTGGGTGGTGGGGTGGTCGGGGTCGCCGCGCACCGAGATCGCGCGACCGTCGCGCACCGTCACCAGCAGCGCGCAGGTGTCCGGGCAGTCGTGTGGACAGGCGCCGCGAACGACGGTGTCGGCGGGGGAGGAAGTCTGGGACATGGTGGGGGAGGTCGGGGGAGCGGGCCGCGGAAGCAGCCGGCAGGCAAGCCGAAGCGGCCAGCCAAGTTTAGGCCCGGTTGACAATGGGGGCGTTTTCAGAAATAGTACGACCGTTCGATTTTTTCGCGGACTTGAAAAGAGGCGTCGAAAGCGCCCGGCAAGCCCGGAGCCGAGCACTTTCCATTCTCCCGACCGCACTCATCGATGACCGCCAGCGCCACCCGTCCCAGCCGCAGCAAATCCGCGCCCGCCACCCTGGCCGCGGCGCAGCCCGTTGCCGAGGGCGGGGTTGATCTGCTCGCGCCGGCGCGTCCAGCCGCGTCGAGCAAGGGCCGGCAGACGCGCCAGGCCATCATCGACTGCGCGTTGCAGATGGCCGGACGCATCGGCCTCGAGGGACTGTCGATCGGGGTGCTGGCCGACCGCATGGGTATGAGCAAGTCTGGAGTGTTTGCCCATTTCGGCTCGCGCGAAGACCTGCAGATTGCGGTGATCCGCGCCTATCACTCGCAGTTCGAGCAAGAGGTGTTTTACCCGGCGATCGGCCGCGAGCGCGGCATGCCGCGGCTGTCGGCGATGGTGCAGCGCTGGCTGCAGCGGGTCAGCGTGGAAATGGAGACCGGTTGCATCTACATCTCCAGCGCGGTGGAATTCGACGACCGGCCCGGCTCGGTGCGCGATGCGCTGGTGGCGATGATCCAGACCTGGCACGACGCGGTGCGCCGCGCGATCGAGCAGGCGATCGAATGCGGTCACCTCAAGCCCGACACCGACCCGCAGCAATTGCTCTTTCAGATTCACGGTTTCATCCTTGCGCTGCATCACGACGCAAGGCTGCTCAAGCTGCCCAATGCGCTGGACCTGGCCTGCCGCAGCATCGACGCGCTGCTGCGCGCGCAGTCCACGCCCGCGGGCGCCGCGCTGCTGCAGCCTTGCGTGGCCAAGAAGCGCATCCGCGCTGGCGCCAAGCGCACCGACCACTGATCCCAACCTTTTCACGGGTCGAGACACGACGACCGCCTGACCCGTTCCCCCGCCCACAATGATCCGAGTCGATAGGAGATAACGATGCCTCAATACACCCCGCCCCTGCGTGACATGCAGTTCGTCATGCACGAGGTGCTCGACGCCACCACCCGGCTCAAGGAACTCCCGCCCTATACCGAAATCGACGCAGACCTGATCAACCAGGTCTGCGAGGAGGCGGGCAAGTTCTGCGCCGAGGTGCTGCAACCGCTGAACGCCAGCGGCGACGCCGAGGGCTGCCATTACGACCCGGCCACCCGCAGCGTGACCACGCCCAAGGGGTTCAAGGCGGCGTGGGATCAGTTCGTGCAGGCCGGGTGGGTCGGGCTGACGGCCGATCCCAAGTATGGCGGGCAGGGGCTGCCGCACCTGGTCGGCAGCGCGGTGCATGAAATGGAAAACGCCGCCAACCAGGCGTGGACCATGTACCCGGGTTTGACCCAAGGCGTGATCGAGCTGCTTGCCGCGCACGGCAGCGAGGCGCAGAAGGCGCTGTACATGCCGCGGCTGGTCGCCGGGCAGTGGAGCGGAACGATGTGCCTGACCGAGCCGCATTGCGGCACCGACCTCGGGCTGATCCGTACCAAGGCCATCCCGCAGCCCGACGGCAGCTACCAGCTGACCGGGCAGAAGATTTTCATCTCCGCCGGCGAGCATGATCTGGCCGAAAACATCGTGCACATGGTGCTGGCCAAGCTGCCGGACGCGCCAGAAGGCAGCAAGGGCATTTCGCTGTTCGTCGTGCCCAAGTTCGTGCCGACGGCCGACGGCAAGGTGGGCGAGCGCAACGGCATTTTCTGCTCGGGCATCGAGCACAAAATGGGCATCCACGGCAACGCCACCGCGCAGATCACCCTGGAAAATGCCACGGGCTGGATGGTCGGCGAACCCAACAAGGGGCTGCCGGCGATGTTCGTGATGATGAACGGCGCGCGACTGGGCGTGGGCATGCAGTCCCTCGGCCTGACCGAAGTGGCCTACCAGAACGCGCTGGCCTATGCCCGCGAACGGCTGCAGATGCGCGCGCTGTCCGGCCCGAAATACCCGGACAAGCCGGCCGATCCCATCCTCGTCCACCCCGATGTGCGGCGCATGCTGCTGACCGCGCGCGCCTGGGCCGAGGGCGGGCGTTTTCTCGCCTACTGGGTCGCGCTGGAGCTCGACCGCTCGCTGCACCACCCCGACGCCGAAGCGCGCAAGGATGCCGATGACTTGGTGTCGCTGCTCACGCCCATCGTCAAAGCCTTCATCACCGACAACGGCCTGCAGGCGACCAACGAATGCCTGCAGGTGTTCGGCGGCCACGGCTACATCCGCGAATGGGGCATGGAGCAGTTCGTGCGCGACGCGCGCATCAACCTGATCTACGAAGGCACCAACACCATCCAGTCACTCGACCTGCTTGGCCGCAAGGTGTTGATGGACGGCGGCGCGCGGCTGCGCAAGTTCGGCAAGATCCTCACCGATTTCATCGAGGAAGAAGGAGTCAACGAGGTGATGCAGGAGTTCGTCAACCCGCTGGCCGACCTCGCCGACAAGGTGCAGAAGCTCACGATGGAGCTCGGCATGAAGGCGATGACCAACAAGGACGAAGTCGGTGCCGCCGCCGTGCCCTATCTGCGCGTGGCCGGGCATGTGGTGTTTGCCTACGCCTTTGCCCGCATGGCGCAGGTGGCGCTGCGCAAAATCGCCGCGGGCGACGACTCGCCGTTCTACCAGGCCAAGCTGCAGACCGCGCGCTTCTACTTCGGCCGCCTGTACCCCGAATCCGCCGCGGCCATTCGCATGGCGCGCAGCGGCGCGAAAAACCTGACCGACACCGACGCGGTGTTCGCCTGAAACTGCGAGGAGATGAGATGATGGACAACCAACCGATCCGCAAAGTCGCGGTGCTGGGCGCCGGGGTGATGGGCGCGCAGATCGCCGCGCATTGCATCAACGCCCGCGTGCCCGTGGTGCTGTTCGACCTGCCGGCCAAGGAAGGCAACAAGAACGGCATCGTCGACAAGGCCGTGGCCAACCTGAAAAAGCTCAACCCGGCGCCGCTGGGCGATGCCAATGAGGCCGCGTGGATTCGCCAGGCCAACTACGAAACCGACCTCGAACTGCTGCAGGACTGCGATCTGGTGATCGAAGCGATTGCCGAGCGCATGGACTGGAAGCACGACCTGTACAAAAAGGTCACGCCGCATCTGGGCAAGACCACCATCTTCGCCTCCAACACCTCCGGGCTGTCGATCACCGCGTTGTCCGACGGCTTCGACGCCGAGTTGCGCAAGCGTTTCTGCGGGGTGCACTTTTTCAACCCGCCGCGCTACATGCACTTGGTCGAACTCATCCCGACCGCCAGCACCGACGGCGCCATCCTCGACCGGCTGGAAACCTTCCTCACCACCACCCTGGGCAAGGGCGTGGTGCGTGCCAAGGACACGCCCAACTTTGTCGCCAACCGCGTCGGGGTGTTCTCCATTCTCGCGGTGATCAAGGAGGGCGAAAAGTTCGGCCTGGGCTTTGACGTCATCGACGACCTCACCGGCAGCAAGCTCGGCCGCGCCAAGAGCGCGACCTTCCGCACCTCCGACGTGGTCGGCCTGGACACCATGGCCCATGTCATCAAGACCATGCAGGACACCCTGCCGGCCGACAAAGACCCCTTCGCCCCGCTGTACGCCACGCCGCCTGTGCTGTCCACGCTGGTGGGCAAGGGCGCGCTGGGGCAGAAAAGCGGCGCGGGCTTCTACAAAAAGGTCGGCAAGGACATTCTGAAGTTCGACCCGGCCAAGGGCGACTATGTGCCGGGCGGTGGCAAGGCCGACGAGATCGTCGTGCGCATGCTCAAAAAGCCCGCGGCCGAGCGCTTCAAGTTGCTGCGCGAGTCGACCAACCCGCAGGCGCAATTCCTCTGGAGCATTTTCCGCGACGTCTGGCACTACTGCGCGGTGCATCTGGCCGACATCGCCGACAACGCCCGCGACCTGGACTTTGCCATCCGCTGGGGCTTCGGCTGGAACGAAGGTCCGTTCGAGACCTGGCAGGCCGCGGGCTGGAAGCAGGTGGCCGAGTGGATCGCCGAGGACATCGCTGCCGGCAAGGCGCTGTGCAGCGCGCCGCTGCCCGACTGGGTCGGCAAGGTCGACGGGGTGCACAAGCCCGAAGGCTCGTACTCGCCGCGCAGCAATGCCTACATCGGCCGCTCGGCGCTGCCGGTGTACGCCCGCCAGCCGTTCAAGCAGGCGGTGCTGGGCGAAAGCGGCCCCGACCCGCGCACCGCGGGCAATACCGTGTTCGAGGACGACTCGATCCGCCTTTGGACCGCACCCGGCGCCGACGACGTGCTGGTCGCCAGCTTCAAGACCAAGATGAACACCATCGGCCCCGGGGTGATCGCCGGGCTGCACAAAGCGGTGGAACTCGCCGAGCGCCACTACAAAGGCGTGGTGATCTGGCAGCCAACGTCGCTGGCCGCCGGGCCGTTCTCTGCCGGCGCCGATCTGCAGTCGATGCTGCCGGCGTTCATGGCTGGCGGCCCCAAGGCCATCGAGCCGGAGGAAAAGAAACTGCAGGATCTGATGCTCACCCTGCGCTACGCGCAGGTGCCGACGGTCGCTGCAGTGTCGGGCATCGCGCTGGGCGGCGGCACCGAGCTGAGCGTCTACTGCGCCAAGCGGGTTGCGCATTTCGAGAGCTATATGGGGCTGGTCGAAATGGGCGTGGGCCTGATTCCGGGCGGCGGCGGGCTGACGTATCTGGCGCGCCGCGCGGCCGAAGAAGCCAAGGGCGGCGACATCCTGCACTTCCTCAAGACCTACTTCCAGGCCGCGGCGATGGCCACGGTCGGCAAGTCGGCGCTGGAAAACCGCAACCTCGGTTATCTGCTGCCGTCCGACCCGATCGTGATGCACGCCCACGAGCTACTCCATGTGGCCATCGGCCAGGCGCGGGCGATGTTCGACGCCGGCTACCGCCCGCCGATTCCGGGGCAGACCTTCCCGGTGCTGGGCCGCAACGGCATTGTCAACATCCGCGCGCAACTGGTCAACCTGCGCGATGGCGGCTTCATCTCGGCGTACGACGATGAAATCGCCACCCGTATCGCCACCGTGCTGTGCGGCGGCGATGTGGAGGAGGGCGCACCCGCCGACGAAGCCACGCTGATGGCGCTGGAGCGCCACCATTTCTGCACCCTGCTGGGGCAGAGCAAGACCCAGGAACGCATCATGGGCATGCTGCAGACCGGCAAACCGGTGCGCAACTGAACGCCCTCACGGAGACCGACATGAGCAAACAAGTGCAAGACGCCTACATCGTCGCCGCCAAGCGCACCCCCGTCGGCAAGGCGCCGCGCGGGCTGCTGAAAAACTACCGCCCCGACGACCTGCTGGTGCACACCATCCGCGCCGCGCTGGCGCAGGTGCCCAACCTCGATCCCAAGCTGATCGAAGACGCGGTGATCGGCTGCGCGATGCCCGAGGGCGACCAGGGCATGAACGTCGCGCGCATCGCCGCGCTGCTGGCCGACCTGCCCGACACCGTCGGCGGCGTGACCATCAACCGTTTCTGTGCCTCGGGCGTCACCGCGATCCAGATGGCGGCCGACCGCATCCGCGTCGGCGAGGCCGATGTGATGATCGCCGGCGGCACCGAGAGCATGAGCCGGGTGCCGATGGGCGGGTTCCACCCCAGCTTCAACCCGGCGATCTTCGCCAACAACGAGCACGTGGGCATCGCCTACGGCATGGGCATGACCGCGGAGAAGGTGGCGCAGCAGTGGAAGGTCACGCGCGAGGAGCAGGACGCGTTCGCCCTGGCTTCGCACCAGAAGGCGCTGGCCGGGCAGGCGGCAGGCGAGTTTGACGACGAGATCACCCCGCTGGACATCGTCGAAAAATTCCCGCGGCTGGGCACTGCCGAGGTGGACATCAAAACCCGCAAGATGACTGCCGACGAAGGCCCGCGCGCCGATACCTCGCTCGAAGCGCTGGCCAAGCTCAAGCCGGTGTTCGCCGCCAAGGGCAGCGTGACCGCGGGCAACAGCTCGCAGACCTCCGACGGCGCCGGCGCGCTGATCCTGGTGAGCGAAAAAATTCTCAAGCAATTCAACCTCACCCCGCTGGCGCGTTTCGTCAGCTTCGCGGTCAAGGGCGTGCCGCCGGAGATCATGGGCATCGGCCCGAAGTTCGCGATTCCCGCCGCGCTGGAAAAGGCCGGGCTGAAGCTCGACGACATCGGCTGGATCGAGCTCAACGAGGCGTTTGCCGCACAGTCGCTGGCGGTGGTCAAGGATCTCGGCATCAACCCCGCGGTGCTCAACCCGCTGGGCGGGGCGATCGCCTGGGGCCATCCGCTGGGCGCGACCGGGGCGATTCGCGCCGCCACCGCGATCTACGGCATGCGCCGGCGCAAGGCCAAGTACAGCATGGTCACGATGTGCATCGGCACGGGCCAGGGCGCGGCGGGGATTTTCGAGAACCTCGCGGTCTGACCCCCTTGCCGGCAGCGGCCTGCGCGGGCAAAGGCCGCTGCCGGCAACGTCGATTTCTCACTCGAGATTTCCCATGAGCCACGTTCACACCGAACTCAAAAACGGCGTGCTGCACATCGCGCTGCAACGCCCGGAGAAAAAAAACGCCCTGACCGTGGCGATGTATCAGGCGCTCAACGCCGCGTTCGAGCGGGCGGCGGCCGAGTCTGCGGTGCGCGCGGTACTGCTGTATGGCGAGGGCGACAGCTTCACTGCCGGCAATGACCTGCAGGACTTTCTCGCCAATCCGCCGCAGGGCGAGGACGCGCCGGTGTTCCGCTTTTTGCAGCATCTGGCGTTGCTCGACAAACCGCTGGTCGCTGCGGTGCAGGGCTTTGCCGTGGGCATCGGCACTACCCTGCTGCTGCATTGCGACCTGGTCTACTCCGCCGATGATGCGCAGTTCGTGCTGCCCTTTGTGCAACGGGGGCTGTGCGCCGAAGGCGGCTCCAGCCTGCTGCTGCCGCAACTCGCCGGCCAGCAGCGTGCCGCCGAGAGGCTGCTGCTGGGCGAGCCGTTCGGCGCCGACGAGGCGCGCGAGCTCGGCTTTGTCAACCGCGTGCTGGCGCCTGAGGCCGTGCGCGAATTCGCCATCGCGCAGGCGGAAAAATTCAGCCGTCTGCCCGGCCCTTCGGTGCGCGCGACCAAGCGACTGATGAAAGGGCTGGGCGATCAGGGCCCGCAGGCGCTGCTGCGGCGAATGGAGTCGGAGGCGGCGATTTTCCAGGCGCTGCTGACCGCGCCGGCCGCGCGCGAGGCGATGTCGGCCTTTCTGCAGAAGCGCAAGCCGGATTTTTCGCAGATGGACTGATGGCGGCGCACGGCCGGTCGCGCCGACGGCCTTGCGTCACTGCCCGCCGGCATAGCCGTTCTGCCGCCAGGCCTCGAACACTGCGACCGCGACGGCGTTGGACAGATTGAGGCTGCGCTGGCCCGGGCGCATCGGCAGCCGCAGCCGCTGCACGGGGGCGAAGCGCTCGCGCAACTCCGGCGACAGTCCGCGGGTTTCGGCCCCGAACACCAGCCAGTCGCCGGAGGCGAAGCGAACGTCGCCGATCAGCCGGCTGCCGTGAGTGGTGAAAGCAAACAGCCGCTCCTGTGCGGGCTGCTCGGCGGCGAGAAAAGCGTCCCAGCTTTTGTGCACGCGCAGATCGGCGTATTCGTGGTAGTCCAGCCCGGCGCGGCGAAGCTGCTTGTCGTCGAGGGAAAAGCCCAGTGGCTCGACCAGATGTAAGGTGCAGCCGGTGTTGGCGGCCAGGCGGATCACGTTGCCGGTGTTGGGCGGAATTTCGGGCTCGACCAGGACGATGTGGAACATGGAACTTGCAAGACGGCGGCGAGCGGCGGCCAGAGGCGCGCCGCGCGGCTGCGATGGTTCAGACGTCGAGCGGCGGGGTGCGCAGTGCGGCGGCTACCCACACGGACTGCGCACCTTGCCGCAGCAGCAGGCGGGTGAGTTCGTCCACAGTCGCGCCGGAGGTGATGACGTCGTCGATCAGCAGCAGCGATTGTCCGTCGAAGCGGTCAGTGCAGGCGTAGGCGCCGCGGATATTGCGCCGGCGCTCGGCCAGCGGCAGGCTGCTCTGCGCCGGCCCCTGCCGCACGCGCTGCAGCACCTGCGGGCGCTGCGGCAACGACCAGTGACGGGCGATGCGGCGGGCGATTTCCCACGCCGGGTTGTAGCCGCGCTCGAGCAGCCGCTGACGCGACAGCGGCACCGCGAGCACCTGCTGCGGCCGCGCCCAGCCGGCGGCGTGCCAGCGCGCGGCCAGCAGGTCGCCGAACCAGCGCCCCAGCGCCGGCTCGGCGCTGAATTTCAGCCGCAGGATCAGCCGGTCGTTCGGCGGCCGGTAGTCGCCCAGCACCATCGCTCCGGCCCAGCGCGGCGGATGCAGGCGGCAAGCACCGCAGATGTCGCCGGTCGCACCGGTGGGCAGTGCCAGGGCGCACAGCCGGCAGCGTGGCACTTGCGGCAGATCCAGCGCCACGCAGGCGCCGCACAGCGGCGTGCCGCTGCGCACCCCGCAATGTGCGCATCGGCCGGGCCAGAGGGCAGACAAGCTCGCGACAGACAGCACGGGCAGAATGGAGGGTGAGGCCGCAACAACGCGGCGTCTTTCGACTATACCGGCCGCAGACCGTGGCAGCTCCCGATCCCATCAACGAACTCTCCCCCGCCGAAGAGCTGGCCGAAGCGCAGGCGCAGGCGCGCTGGCTCGAAGCGCTGGCGCACACCCGCGATCGCATGGCGCGCCACGAGCCGCCTTTCATCTGGCAGGAGGCCGCGCGGCGCATGGCGTCGCGGCTGCCGCTCTTGCGGCTGCAGCCGCAGCAGGTGATCGATGCCGCATGCGCCTGGGGTGACGGGCTGGGTTTGCTGCGCGCGCAATACCCGCGTGTGCAGGTGCTGGGCTTCGAGCCGGCGCCAGCGCTGGCCGAGGTGGCACGGCAGCGGCAGTCCGGGCCGATCTGGCGGCGGCTGATTCCCGGGCGCTCGGGCCCGTGGGTGCGCACCGCCGACATCGGCGACCCCGAGTTTCCAGGTCAGGCCGAGCTGCTGTGGTCCAACCTCGACCTGCACACCTACCGCGACCGTGCGCCGGTGCTGGCCGCGTGGCGGCGGCGGCTGCAGCCCGAGGGAGCCTTGTTTTTCACCTGCTTCGGTCCCGACACCCTGCGCGAGTTGAATGAAGCCTGCGCCCGTGCCGGTTTGCACGCCCGCGTCACGGACTTTCCCGACATGCACGATCTGGGCGACGAGCTGGTGCACGCCGGTTTTGCCGACCCGGTGATGGACATGGACATGCTGCGGCTGAGCTGGGCCGATGCGTCTGCGGCGCTGCGCGAGCTACGTGGCCTGGGCGCGACCCCGCATCCCAGCCGCGACCGCGGGCTGCGCACTCCTCGCGCCTGGCAGCGGCTGCTCGACACGCTCTCGGCAATGGCGGGCGCCGACGGCCGGGTGCAGCTTCGCTTCGAAATCATCTATGGCCACGCCTTCCGCCCGCGCACCGAGAGGGCGAAGCGCGGCAGCGCGACTTTCGATGTCGACAGCCTCAGGCGCACTGCGCGTCAACCCGGATTGCCGGGTCGAAGCGGGGGATTTACAAAGCCGGTTCGCTGAGTCGTATTTCGTTACATCTAAAGAACAGGATGTGACGGAACCTTCTTGATCGAGAGCAATATCGTCGCAGGTCGGCGGCAAACGGCAGATGTGGCAAACCGTCGCACCTATAATCAGTGCCTGATGTTGGCACTTCCGAGTGCGTCGACCATCGGCTTTTCAGGAGTTCAACTGATGCACGCAAACAACGATCTGCAGCCGCCAGCGGCTCAATCGCTGGATCTGCCTGCGGCAGGGGCCTCTGAGGAGAACTGGACTTGCTGCTGGGTGTTCCGGCGCAACTGCTCCATTTCTCCGCGGCAGTTGATGGTCGTCTTCGGTGCGCTGAGCGTGACTTCGCTGCTCGTCGCCGGCACGGCCTGGATGGCGGGCGGAACCTTGGTGTTTCCGTTCACCGGACTGGAGCTGATTGCGCTGGCGATGGCCATGCTGATCTACGCTCGGCACGCGACTGACCGGGAGAGCGTCCGACTGTCGCCCGATCGGTTGCAGGTGGAATGGGAAAACGCGGGAGTGGTCGAGTCCGCGCAGTTCAACCCACGCTGGGTGCGGCTGTCGCACCCCGAGGGCGGGCTGATCGAGTTGTCGTCGTCCGGGCGGAAGTTTTACATCGGCCGCTATGTGCGGCCCGAGCGGCGTGAAGTGATGTTGCGGGATCTGCGCGCGGCGCTGCGCGCGATCTGAAGCAGGGTTTCAAAACAATCTGAACTTGTGGGGTGACATGAAAGCGTTCCAACACATTCGTCTTGCCGCTGCGGCCTCGTTGCTGGGCGTTGCTGGCGCAGCGCATGCTGCTGTGGAAAGCCTGCCGGGCGGTCCGCAGACCTGGGGTATCTACTTCCAGGATCCGATGTCCCCCATCGCCAAGGAGCAGGTCTGGCTGATGGACATGATTCTTTGGGTCTGCGTCGGCATCGGCATCATCGTGTTCGGGGCGATGTTTTACTCCGTGGTCAAACACCGCAAGTCCAAGGGTGCCGTACCCGCGCACTTTCACGAAAACACCACCATCGAAATCATCTGGACCGTGGTGCCGGTGCTGATCGTCATCGCCATCCTGATCCCGACCACCCGCACGGTGATCGCGCAGGAAAACAAGACCGACTCGTTTATGACCGTCAAGGCGACGGCCGCGCAGTGGAAGTGGGGTTACGACTATATGGCGGGCCCCGGCAAAGGCATTTCCTTCTGGTCCACGCTGACCACGCCTTACTCCGAGTCGTACGAAGGCAAGGATCTGCCCAACAACTTCATGCTGGCCGTCGACAATGAACTGGTTGTTCCGGTCGACAAGAAGATCAAGATCGTCACCACGTCCGACGATGTGCTGCACGGCTTCTACGTGCCGGCCTTCGGCATTCAGATGGATGCGATCCCCGGCTTCGTTCGCTCGACCTGGTTCAAGGCGGAAAAGACCGGCACCTACTACGGCCAGTGCGCGCAGATCTGCGGCAAATATCACGCCTTCATGCCCATCGTGATCAAGGTGGTCACGATGCCCGAGTACGAACAATGGGTCGCGCAATGGAAAAAGACCCATCCGGACAGCGTGGCCCCCGCCGACGGGGCGGCGCCGCCGCCCTCGGCCGGGCAGTCTTCGACCTGAACACACAGGAATACATCGAGGCTGGTGGAGACAACTCGGGCCCGCAGAGGCTCAGTGGATAAGACGATTCAACCGAACTGAAGCAGCGCAGGAAAGGAAGGCATCACCATGAGCGCAGTCATCGACCACGCAGCGTCGTCGGCACACGCCGGCGACCACGCGCACGAACACCCCCACGGCTGGCGGCGTTGGCTGCTGGCGACAAACCACAAGGACATCGGCACGCTGTATCTGCTGCTGGCCCTGTTCATGCTGTTCGAGGGCGGCATCCTCGCTCTGGCGATCCGCACCGAGCTATGGAAGCCCTACGTCTGGCTGCTCAACCCCGAGCTGTTCAACGCCTTCTCGACCATGCACGGCTACATCATGATCTTCTTGGTCGTGATGCCGGCGCTGGTGGGTTTCGCCAACTGGATGATTCCGCTGCAGATCGGCGCGCCTGACATGGCGTTCCCGCGCCTGAATAACCTCAGCTTCTGGCTGGCGTTCACCGGCGGTGTGCTGGCGACGGCGTCGTTCTTCGTCCCCGGCGGAGCGCCCGGCGTGGGCTGGACACTGTATGCCCCGCTGACCATGCAGATGGGCCCGGGTATGGATCTGGTGATTTTCGCCACCCACATCCTCGGCGCTTCGTCGATCATGGGGTCGATCAACATCATCGTCACCATCCTCAACATGCGTGCCCCCGGCATGTCGCTGATGAAAATGCCGATGTTCACCTGGGCTTGGCTGATCACGGCCTACCTGCTGCTGGCGATCATGCCGGTGCTGGCCGGTGCCATCACGATGACCCTGACCGATCGCCACTTCGGCACCAGCTTCTTCAACGCGGCTGGCGGCGGCGACCCGGTGTTATACGAGCACCTGTTCTGGTTCTTCGGTCACCCCGAGGTCTACGTGATGATCCTGCCGGTCTTCGGCATCATGAGCTCGGTGGTCCCGGCGTTCTCGCGCAAGCCGCTGTTCGGCTACCACTCGATGGTGTATGCCACGGCCTCGATCGCGATCCTGTCGTTCCTGGTGTGGGCGCACCACATGTTCACTACCGGCATGCCGACCAGCGCTCAGCTGTTCTTCATGTACGCGACCATGCTGATCGCCGTGCCCACTGGGGTGAAGGTGTTCAACTGGATCGCGACCATGTGGCGCGGCTCCCTCACCTTTGAAACCCCGATGCTGTTCGCGATCGGTTTCATCTTCGTGTTCACGCTGGGCGGTTTCACCGGGCTGATGCTGGCGATGGTGCCGATCGACACCCAGGTGCACAACACCTACTTCGTCGTCGCCCACTTCCACTACGTGCTGGTGGCCGGTGCGCTGTTCGGCATTTTCATGGGCTTCTACTTCTGGGCGCCCAAGTTCAGCGGCCGCATGTATAACGAGACGGCGGGCAAGATCCACTTCTGGACCTCCATCATCTCCTTCAACATCGCCTTCTTCCCGCAGCACTTCCTGGGTCTGGCCGGCATGCCGCGTCGCTATGTCGCCTACCCGGTGCAGTTCACCGACTTCAACCAGATCTCCACCATCGGAGCCTGGCTGTTCGGTCTGGCGCAGGCTTACTTCCTGTTCGCCGTGGTGATCCCGATGCTGATGGGCAAGGGTGAAAAGGCGCCGCAGCGTCCGTGGGAAGGTGCGACCGGGCTGGAGTGGGAACTGCCGACCCCGCTGCCGTTCCACACCTTCGAGACCCCGCCGAAGCTCGATCCGACCGCGACCAAGGTGCTCGGCTACTACTGATCACAATGACGGGTTCCAACCTCAGCCCGGAGAAGCGCCGCCAGAACATCAAGACGGCGCTGATCATGGTCAGCATCGCGCTGGCCATCTTCCTGGGCTACATCATCAAATGGTGGTTGCTCTCGTCCTGACGCCACAACCGGTTCCCGTTGGGAGCCGGTTGTGTGCCGCCAAACCGATGACCATGGAACCCGCGCAGCAACCTCCGACCGCCAGGTCGTCTTTCTTGCGCTCGCTGGTCGCGGTGCTCTGGTCTTTTGCCGGCATCCGTAAATCCAGCGACCACAAGAAAGATCTGCAGACCATCCGTCCCGAACACGCGATCATCGCCGGCATTCTGGTCGCGATCGTGTTCGTCGTATCCCTGATTCTGATCGTTCAATACGTCCTATCCAGCGCCGCGCGCACATAACAGGAGGCAATATGGCATCGACCACGCAGCACCACGGCTATTACTTGCCGGGGCCGTCCCAATACCCCGTCCTCACCGCCATCGGCTTGCTGGCGATGGGGCTCGGGGCCGGTCTGTGGCTCAACGAAATGCCCTCGGCACTGTGGCTGCTGCTGGCGGGCTTCATCTGGGTCGTCTGGGTGGTGTGGCATTGGTTCGGCACGGCGATCCACGAGAGCGAGAGCGGCTTGCACAACCAACGGGTCGACACGTCCTATCGCTGGAGCATGACCTGGTTCATCTTTTCCGAGGTCATGTTCTTCGCGTCGTTCTTCGGTGCGCTCTACTACTCGCGGGTGTTCACTCTGCCCGATCTCGCGGCGCTGCAAAGCAAGATCCTCTGGCCCGATTTTTCCGGAGCGTGGCCGTCGGTCGGCCCCGGCGGGCTGATCCCGGCGGTGCATGAGGCGCTGGGCCCGTGGCCGATTCCGACCATCAACACCGCGCTGCTGCTGAGTTCTGGTGTCACCCTGACCATCGCGCACCATGCGCTGCGGGCCGACCATCGCCGCAATGCGATCACCTGGCTGGCTATCACCATCGCGCTGGGTGTGATCTTCCTGTTCTGCCAGGGCTATGAGTATCACCACGCCTACACCGTCGAGGGAGTCAAGCTGACCTCTGGCATCTACGGCTCGACCTTTTTCATGCTCACCGGCTTCCACGGCTTTCACGTGCTGCTCGGTGCGACCATGCTGACGGTGGTGCTGATCCGGCTGATTCGTGGCAACTTCACCGCCGACCATCACTTTGCCTTCGAAGGCGCCGCTTGGTACTGGCACTTCGTCGACGTGGTCTGGCTGCTGCTTTACGTGTTGGTTTACTGGCTGTAATCGAAGCGGCCGCGCTGTCCCTTGGGCAGCGCAGCCGCTGCAAAGAGGGTGGACGTCGCAGTCTTGCGACTCCACCCGTTGTTACGATGCTCGATGCCAAAAACAATGCGCCGCAGCAGCGGCGCATTGTTTTTGGGGTTGAACCAAAAAACGCGGTCGTTCAAGGCTGATCGAGGTTGTGCGGCGCGATCCAACCCATGTGCCAACTGAATAGCAACAGCAGAAACAGCAACACCGAGAATCCGACCCGCACGGTCAGTGCGTAGACCGCCCGGCTGGACTTGCCGCGATCGCGCATGACAAAAAACAGCGCTGAGAACAGACTGGCGATGATGAGCAGAAAAGCCAGAGCGACGAGAATTTTCATGGGTGTGCAGGCGCTACGTAAACCCTGCGGCGCATGGCCCAACCTGCCGCAGTAAAAGCGAGTTCCGCGTTTGTATCGCGAAAACACGATTCATGTCCGAGCAGATTACCTCAGCCCCCACTGCCGACGCGAAGGCGCCGGGCGCGAAAGCCTTCGGTCGCAAGGAAATTTTGATCATCGGCATGGGTGTGCTGGTGATCGTCGTGACGGCACTGCTGGGCCGGTGGCAGATCGGGCGAGCACACGAAAAGGCCACGCTCGATGCCGAAATGGCCCGCAGCCAGGCTGCGGTGCCGCTGGTGGTCGGCGCGCCCGGGATCGACCTGGCGAAGGACAAGTGGCGCCGCGCGGTTGCGGTGGGCGAGTTCGACACCGGGCTGACCGTCTATCTGCAGAACCGGCAGGACAATGACCACACCGGCTTCTGGGTGCTGACCCCGTTGAAGCTCCAAGGCAGTGCCCGTTACGTGATGGTTTTGCGTGGATGGATTCCGCGCAATTTCCAGGCGATGGATCTCATTGCGCCGTACCAGACGCCCAAAGGATTGACCCGCGTCGATGGACTGATCGCGCCGCCGCCGACACAATGGTTTTCTTTCTTCCCCGACCCGCCGAAAGCCGTGATTCGGCAGAATATCGACCTCGACCAATTCGCCCGGCTGCACCACATCGCGCTGCTGCCTTACGTGTTGCGCCAGGAGGGCAAACTGGACGACGGCCTGAGCCGCGACTGGCCGGCGGCCAACACCGGCATCAGCACCAACTACGGCTATGCCGCGCAGTGGTTTGCGATGTCGGCTGTCGCGGTGCTGCTGCTGGGCTATTTCATTTTCCGCCGGCTCTACCCCTCGGCCCGACGACGTCAGCGCTGAGTCTCCTTGCCCAACGCCATACCGCATCACCCCGACCCTGGATTGCCCGTGACCCCACCCGTCTCCACCGCCCCCGCCGCGCCACGTCCCGGCGCTCCTCAGAAGCCCCGCTCGCTCTGGCCGCTGTGGATTCTTCTGTTCGTCACGGCGGCGCCGATCGTCGCGGCGTTTTTCTACTTCTATGTGGTGCACCCCTCGGGCAAGCCGCCCTATGGCTCGCTGATCGAGCCGCAGCGCCCGATCCCGGCTGATCTCAAGCTCACCACCCTGGACGGCAAGCCCTACAACCTGCATCGTCTCGAAGGCTATTGGCTGATGGCGATGGCCGCGCCCGCCGCATGCGACGAACAGTGTCAGCAGCTCTTGTTCTACCTGCGCCAGATCCGAATCACGATGAATACCGATCGCAACAAGGTCGTGCGGGTCTGGTTCATCACCGATGACGCGCCAGTCAACCCCGGCGTCATGCAGCCGGCAGAAGGCACGCTGATGCTGCGTGCCAACCCGCAGCAGCTGGCGAAGTGGCTGCCGTCTGCCGATGGGCGGCTCGACGGCCCGGTGTGGCTGATCGACCCTTTCGGTCATCTGATGCTGCAGTTTCCCTCAAACCCCGACCCGACCAAAATGCGCAGGGTGCTAGCGCGCCTGCTCTACAACAACGCGGGCATCCGTTTCAAACATGTGGAGCCGGTGACGCAATGAATGCCGCAAGCAATCCGATCTGGCAGTTTTCGCTGCACTGGGTGCAGGCGCTGATCTGGGTCGTCGTTCTCGCCGGGGTGTTCTGGTTCGGCCTGCGCATGCGCTGGTCGAAGCTCACCGGCATCATGGTGTTCCTCACCCTCGATCTGGTGATGTTCGGCTCGTATGTGCGGCTGACTGACTCCGGGCTCGGTTGCCCGGACTGGCCAGGCTGCTACGCCAAGTTCACCCCGATCCAGGCGCACGAGCAGATCTCGCAGGCCGTGGAAGAGCAGGGCGGCACGCAAGGCAATGTCAGCCCGTTCAAGGCCTGGGTCGAGATGATTCACCGCTACGTGGCGACGGTCATCGGCACCTTCATCCTGGTGGCCGCGGCCCGCGCGGTGTGGGCGCGGCGCAAGGGACAGGACAACATCAAGCTCGGTCTACCGTTTTTCATTGTCGGCTGGGTGATTCTGCAAGGGCTGTTCGGCAAATGGACTGTCACCCTGCTGCTCAAACCCATCATCGTCACGCTGCACCTGATGGGAGGCATCGTTCTGCTGCTGCTGCTGGCGTGGTTCTGGATGCGCAACCGCACCGACATCCAGACCGTGCGCACCGGCGCACTGACCCGTGGCCTGATGTGGGCGGCACTGATCACCGTGGGCATTCAGGTGTTCCTCGGCGGCTGGACCAGCACCAATTACGCGGCGCTGGCCTGTGCCGGCTTCCCGACCTGCAACGGCACCTTCACCCCGGATGCGAACTGGGCGCAGGGCTTCGAGTTCTGGCGTGACCTCGGCCTCACCGCCTCCGGCGCGCCGATCACCACCCCGGCGCTGGTGGCCATCCAGTGGGGTCACCGGCTGTTCGCCATTGTCACGACCCTGATGGTATTCGCCGCGGTCGCGGCGCTGTGGCGCATCCCCTCGCTGCGTCGGCTCGGCGGCTGGATTGCGCTGGCGGTGATCGCGCAGGTGGCGTTTGGCATCATCCTGGTCACCGAGGGTCATCCGCTGCTGGTCGCCGTGGCGCACAACGGCGGTTCGGCCATTCTGATGCTGCTGCTGGTCAACGGGCTGTATCGCGTCAGCGCCACCGCGCGGGTCACGGCGCCGTCTGAGGCGCTGGGCTCCTCGCTGGTCAAGCTGCGGCCGGCCACCCGCCACGGCAGTTGAACCCGCTGCTCATCCCGCCTCGATTCAGTCTGCACGCCATCGAACGGAGGTCCGCAACATGAACCCCCAAGCCCTCGACAAACCCCACGGCTTTCTGCACGTCGCCGGCCAGTTCTACGCGCTGACCAAGCCGCGGGTGGTGCAGCTCATCGTCTTCTGCGCGGTGATCGGCATGTTCCTGGCCGAGCCGGGGCTGCCGGCGTGGCAGCCGGTGGTGTTCGGCACCATCGGTATCTGGCTGGTCGCTTCGGCCGCGGCGGCATTCAATTGCCTGGTCGAGCAGCGCATCGACGCGGTGATGCGCCGCACCGCGTGGCGGCCTTCGGCCAAGGGCGAGCTGGGCGCGCCGGCCATCATTGCCTTTTCCGGCATTCTGTGCGCGCTGGGCATGTGGCTGCTCTACGCCTGGGTCAACCCGCTGACCATGTGGCTGACCTTCGGCACCTTCGTCGGCTATGCGGTGATCTACACCATTTTCCTCAAGCCGGCCACGCCGCAGAACATCGTGATCGGCGGCGCTTCGGGCGCGATGCCGCCGGTGCTCGGCTGGGCGGCGGTCAGCGGCACGGTGTCGGTCGAGGCGATGATCCTGTTCCTGATCATCTTTCTGTGGACGCCGCCGCATTTCTGGGCGCTGGCGCTGTACCGCACCGATGACTACAAAAAGTCCGGCCTGCCGATGCTGCCGGTCACCCACGGGCCCGAGTTCACCCGGCTGCAGATCCTGCTCTACACCCTGATCCTCTCGGCCGTCACCTTGCTGCCGTTTGCGTTGCGCATGAGTGGGCTGATCTACCTGGTCTCGGCGGTGGTGCTCGACGCGATCTTCATCGCCTACGCCGTCAAGCTCAAGCGGAATTACAGCGATTTGCTCGCCCGCAAAACCTTCCGCTACTCGATTCTCTATCTTTCGCTACTGTTCGCGGCCCTGCTGGTCGACCACTATCTGCACCTGAAATTCGTCGGATGAGCCTTCGCCCTGATATCTCCGCCGTTGTGCTGTCGCGCCGGCGCTGGCTGGCCGGCAGCGCGGCCGGCGCGTTGGCGCTGATGCTCGGCGCCTGCAGCAAGCCCCATACCTTCAATGGGGTCGATATCACCGGCGTGCCCTATGCCCGCGGCTTCGCACTGACCGACTTCGACGGCAAGACCGTCACCCTCAAGGACTTTGCCGGCAAAGTGGTGGTGCTGTATTTCGGCTACACCCAGTGCCCGGACGTGTGCCCCGCCGCGCTGCAGACCATGGCCGATGCGATGAACCTGCTGGGCGACAAGGCGCGCGACGTGCAGTTCATTTTCATCACCGTCGACCCCGAGCGCGACACCCCGACCATACTCAAGGCCTACGTCACCCACTTCAACCCGAGCTTTCTCGCCCTCACCGGTACGCCCGCGCAGATCGAAGCCACTGCGAAGGACTTCAAGGTCTATTACAAAAAGGTGCCGGGCAAGACCCCGGGCAGCTACACCATGGATCACACCGCGGGGTTCTACGTGTTCGACCCCAAGGGCAAGATCCGGCTGTTCGAGCGCGAGGGAGCGAGCGCCAAGGCGATAGCCGAAGACATTCGCGCCTTGCTCGACGGCGACTGACCCGGCGGGCGAGGCGCCGCCACTTGCCGGGCATCGCTGGCCGTGGCGCGCCGACAAACGTGATTCGGCACGCCGATGCCCCCGCTGGATTACGTCGGTCGTTTTGCCCCTTCGCCGACCGGCCCGCTGCACGCCGGTTCGCTGGTCGCGGCGCTGGCTTCGTGGCTCGATGCCCGCGCGCATCGGGGGCGCTGGCTGGTTCGCATCGAAGATGTGGACACCACTCGCAACCAACCGGGCGCCGATCGTCTGATCTTTCAGCAACTCGCCGGCTGCGGGCTGTTGCCCGATGAGGCGCCCGTCTGGCAGACCGCGCGCACCGACCTCTACCAGGGCGCGCTCGACCGGCTCATCGCCCAGGGCGACGCTTACCCTTGCGGCTGCAGCCGGGCTCAGATCTCCGCCCGCCTGCGTGAACTCGGGCGCGAGCCCCGCCGCGGCGAGGAACTGATCTACCCGGGCACTTGCCGCGAGGGACTGCACGGCGCGCAGATCCGCGCCTGGCGCTTTCGTCTGCCGGAAGACCACGGCCAGCCGCTGCGCTGGCCTGACCGTCGGCTGGGGGTGCAGCAGCAGGTGCTGTCGCAGGAGGTCGGCGACTTTGTGATCAAACGCGCCGACGGGCCGTGGGCCTACCAGCTCGCGGTGGTGGTCGACGACGCGGCCCAGGGCGTGACCGATGTGGTGCGGGGCGAAGATCTGGCGGCCTCCACGGCGCGGCAGATCGCGCTGCAACGCCGCCTCGGGCTGCCGACGCCACGCTACCTGCACACTGCGCTGGTGCGAGCCGCCGATGGCGAAAAGCTGTCCAAGCAGAACGGTGCCGCGGCGATCGAGCCGGGTGCCGAGGCCGTGCGGCAGGCGCTGGCCGCGCTCGATCTGCCGCATGACGGCCAGACCCTGGGCGAACTGCTCGCGCAAGGCGTGGCCGAGTGGGTGCAGCGCTGGGGGACGGAGGCTGAGGCGACGGAGTGACGCGGCTCGCTAACGGAGAGGGCGGTCACCTTGGTGGCGCTATGGTTCAGGCCGGCGCGAACGAGCCGTGTAGCAGCCGTCCCAGGCCGAAACCGACGAACAGCGCCGCGACTGTAAGCCTGAGGGAAAGGCTCGAAGTTGCGAGCGAGAGTCTGAAGGCGCGGAATATCAACACCGGCGCGGTGGCCAGCAGCAGAGTCAGCGCGGCCTGAGTGGCCGATGCGCCCATCGCGGTGAGCACGCCGCCCCAGATGAAACCGATGAAGCCGAGCCCCAATGCCGCCACCGGCCTCGCGATCGGGCGCGGTGCGGCATCCGGGCAGCAACGCTGGGTTGCATCGGCCTGTTCAGCGTGCGCCTGCCAGAGGATTCCGGTCACCAGCCCGGCTGCCGCCGTGGCCAGCGCCCAGGCGCTGTCGAACCCTGGCAGTGTTCGGGCCAGCAGCACCGCCAGGGTGATGCCCGCGGCGAACGGGACCGCGATGCGCCAGTGACTTGCCGCGACCAGCAGATTCGCAACGACATCCCAGATCGTCGGTGCGAGCCGTAACGGCCGGATCAATCAGCCCTTGCTCTGCCCGCCGAGCAGTGCGGCGACCTTGCGGCGCGGGCGGATGCCGGGGCGGGGGCTGGCGGGTGCGGGTTCGGCTGTCTCGCGCTGCGCGGCGGCTGGATCGGGCTCGTAAGGTTTGTCGAACCACGGGTCGTGGCTGGGGGCGCGGCGCGGCCGGGGCGTAGCCGCGGAGCCTTCGGTGGCCACGCGGCTGCGCGGCGCGGATTCGCGGCTGTGGCCGGGTTCGTCGTCGCGCCGGGGCGGGCGCGGGCGGCGGCGCAGTTCCAGGGTTTCGCGCGGCAGTTCGCGCTTGATGAGTTTTTCGATGTCCGCCAGCCCGCGCGCGTCGCGCGCAGTGGCCAGGGTGATCGCCAGCCCGGAGGCGCCAGCGCGGCCGGTGCGGCCGATGCGGTGCACGTAGTCCTCGGCGTTGAACGGCACGTCGTAGTTGATCACCGCGGGCAGTTCGGCGATGTCCAGTCCGCGTGCGGCCACGTCGGTGGCGACCAGCGCCTGCACCTCGCCGCGCTTGAAGGCGTCGAGGGTGGTCAGGCGCTCGGCCTGGGACTTGTCGCCATGCATCGCCTGCGCTTTCAGCCCGTCGCGTTCCAGCGCCCGCGCCAGTCGGCCGGCGCCGAGTCGACTGTTGACGAACACGATGAGCTGCTGCAGCCCGTGGTCGTGCACCAGCTGCACCAGCGCGGCGCGTTTGTCGTCTTCCTCCACCTGCACTACGCGCTGCTCGACGGTGCTGGCGGTTGCGTTCGGCCGGGCGACTTCGACCAGCAGCGGGTCTTGCAGATAGCTCTTGGCGAGCTTTTTGATTTCGGGCGAGAAGGTGGCCGAGAACAGCAGGGTGGTGCGCTGTTTGGGCAGATACGACAGGATGCGCTGCAGATCGGGCAGGAATCCGATGTCGAGCATGCGGTCGGCCTCGTCGAGCACCACGAACTGCACCTGGCTCAGGTTGACGTTTTTCGCCTCGATGTGGTCGAGTAGCCGGCCGGGCGTGGCCACCAGCAGTTCCACGCCCTTGCGCAGTTCCTCTTTCTGCGGGTTCATGTCCATGCCGCCGAACACGCAGGCGCAGCGCAGCGGCGTGTGCTTGGCGTAGGCGCGCAGGTTGACGAACACCTGGTCGGCGAGTTCGCGCGTCGGTGCCAGCACCAGCGCGCGCACCGGGTGCCGCGCCGGCGACACGCTGGTGCTGGCCAGCGGCAGCAACTGCTGCAGGATGGGCAGCGAGAACGCCGCGGTCTTGCCGGTGCCGGTTTGCGCCGCGCCCATGATGTCGCGTCCGCCCAGCAGCAGCGGAATCGCGCGCGCCTGGATCGGCGTCATGTTGACGTAGCCCATCTCATGCACCGCGCGCAGGATGCGCGGGTCGAGCGGCAGATCGGCAAAACGGCCGGGAGCGGACGGCTCGGCGGGCTCGGTGGACGGCGCGGTGGGAGTGTCGGGGGTCATCCGTTGCGTTAGGAATCGGGCCGGAGGCCAGGATGCGCAGCGGAACGCGGCTGCGCGCGTGGGCCGCCTGCGGCGGCTTGGCCGCGAGGCGATCGCCCGCGGCGGCTGGAAACGGGCCGACGGCACGATTGCATCGCTGCGTGGCACGCCTGCGATCACCGAAGCCCGCGTTTGCTGCGTTTTGCGCCGCTGGGCTGACGCGCCGGTCTGGTGTCGCTATTCTAGGCGCATCGGGCGGGCGCGATGCGGCGAAAGCCGCGCCGGGTCTGGCAACATCGCTGCCTCGCCCCCAGATGACGTGCATCCGTTCGACACCCAGGATCGACCGATGGATTTCAAGGACTATTACGCCGTCATGGGCGTGGAGCGCAACGCCACGCAGGACGACATCAAGCGCGCCTACCGCAAGCTCGCGCGCAAATATCACCCCGATGTGAGCAAGGAGCCCGACGCCGAAAAGCGCTTCAAGGAAATCGGCGAGGCTTACGAAGTGCTCAAAGACCCGGAAAAGCGCGCGGCCTACGACCAGCTCGGCGCCAACTGGCGCGCCGGGCAGGACTTCCGCCCGCCGCCGGACTGGGATGGCGGCTTCGCCCACCGCGGCGGCGCCGAACACATGGACGCCGGCGAGTTCAGCGACTTTTTCGAGAGCCTGTTCGGCCGCGCCGGCCGTGCGCGAGGCGGCCGCGGCGAAGGAGTGCATCTGCGCGGGCAGGACAGCCATGCGCAGGTGTTCATCGACCTGGAGGACGCCTATCACGGCGCAACGCGAACGCTGACGCTGCGCCAGCCCGAAATCGATGCCCAGGGCCATGTGGTCCTGCGCGAGCGCACCCTGCAGGTGCGCATCCCCAAGGGGGTGCGCGCCGGGCAGCAGATCCGTCTGGCCGGCCAGGGTGGGCCGGGCATCGGGCAGGGCGAGGCGGGCGACCTGTATCTGGAAATCGGCTTCAACCCGCATGACCTTTACCGGGTCGAAGGTCGCGACGTGTATCTCGATCTGCCGCTGGCGCCGTGGGAGGCGGCGCTCGGCACCGAGGTGCAGGTGCCGGTGCCCGATGGCGCGGTGGCGGTGAAAATCCCCCCCAACTCGGCCGCCGGCCGGCGGCTGCGGCTCAAGGGACGGGGCATTCCCGGCGCCACGCCGGGGGACTTCTACGTGATCGTGCAGATCGTGCTGCCGCCGGCCGACACCGAGGCCGCGCGCACCGCGTACGCCCGGCTGCACGGCGACTTCCCCGGCTTTAACCCGCGGGCGAATTTCGGGAGGACCACGCGATGAATGCCTCGCACACCGAACCCGTGCTGCAGGGCGTGCTGCTCGACGAGCAGACCGCGTTCGACCTGCAGCAGCTCTGTGCGGCCTGCACCGTGCAGACCACGCAGATCGTCGCGCTGGTGCAGGAGGGCGTGCTCGAGCCCAGCGCGGGGGCGGCGCCGGCGGACTGGCGGTTTTCCGGCCTGGCGCTGGTGCGTGCACGCCGCGCGCTGCGGCTGCAACGCGACTTCGAACTCAACACCGCGGCTACCGCGCTGGTGATCGATCTGCTCGACCAGATCGACGCCCTGCGCCGCCGCGGCTGAGCGCGTGGCGCGGCTGCCGCGGCTGGCCGCGGCCGGGCAGGTGCACCATGTGGTGCTCGCCGCGGCGCCTGGCGCGCCGCTGTTCGCAGCCGATGACGACCGGGCGGCATTTCTCGACGCGCTGTCGCGGCTGGCGAAGGATGCGGGCATCGACCTGCACGGTTATGTGCTGACCGACGAGCGGGTGCGACTGCTTCTGCGCCCGGCCAGCGGCGAAGCGCTGTCGCGCGGCATCCAGGCGCTCGGCCGGCATCACGCAGCGTGGATGCGGCGGCAGCATGGCCGGCAGGGTGCGTTGTGGGCCGGGCGTTACCGTGCCGCGATCATCGAGCCCGCACAGATTTTGCTTGCGACGCTGGTGGCGTTCGATACCGAGCCGGTGCGCGCCGGGCTGGCGGCTTCGGCCGCCGCGTGGCCGTGGAGCAGCTACGGGGTGTATGCGGGGCTGCGCAGCGACCCGCGGCTGACCGTGCCGCAGGTGTACTGGGAGCTGGGCAACACCCCGTTTGCGCGCGAGGCGGCGTACCGCGCGCGGGTCGAGGCGGGGTTGAGCCCGGACGAGGTGGAAAAGCTGTTCGACGCGGCGTGGCACGGCTGGGCGCTGGGCAGCGAAGCGTTTCTCGCAGCGCTGGAACAGCAGGTGCAGCGCCGCGTGCGGCCGGGGCGACCCGGCCGGCCGCCGGTGGCGGGGCGTTGATGTGTCCCCAAATAAATTCCGGGCGTTTTCAAGGTAACTTAATTAGGGTCAGACCCCTAATGTTGTGCTTGCGCCGCCTGCTGCGCTGCACTAATCTTGCGACCCTTGTTTTTCAATGCCTTCCAGGAGCCAGCCATGCCCGACGATCGCTCGCACGCCAGCCAACACGGGCTGTATCAACCATCTTTTGAGCACGACGCGTGCGGCGTGGGCTTTGTCGCCCACATCAAGGGGCGCAAGTCGCACGACATCATCACCAACGGGCTGCTGATCCTGGAAAACCTCGATCACCGTGGCGCGGTCGGCGCCGACCCGCTGATGGGCGACGGCGCCGGCATTCTGATCCAGATTCCCGACCAGCTCTACCGCGAGGACATGGCCGCGCGCGGGGTGGAGCTGCCGCCGCCGGGTGAATACGGCGTCGGGATGATTTTTCTGCCGCGCGAGTCGGCCTCGCGCCTGGCTTGCGAGCAGGAAATCGAGCGCGCGGTGCGGGCCGAGGGGCAGGTGGTGCTGGGCTGGCGCGACGTGCCGGTGGATGCCGAGATGCCGATGTCGCCGACGGTGCGGGCCAAGGAGCCGCTGATCCGCCAGGTGTTCATCGGCCGCGGCCCGGATGTGATGGTCACCGACGCGCTGGAGCGCAAGCTCTACGTGATCCGCAAAACCGCGAGTCACGCCATCCAGAAGCTCAATCTGCGTCACGGCAAGGAGTATTTCGTGCCGTCGATGTCGGCGCGTACCGTGGTCTACAAGGGCCTGCTGCTGGCCGATCAGGTCGGCAAGTACTACAAGGATCTGCAGGATCCGCGCGCGGTATCGGCGCTGGCGCTGGTGCACCAGCGGTTTTCCACCAACACCTTCCCTGAGTGGCCGCTGGCGCATCCTTATCGCATGGTGGCGCACAACGGGGAGATCAACACCGTCAAGGGCAACTACAACTGGATGCGCGCGCGCGAGGGGGCCGTGAGTTCCCCGGTGCTGGGCGACGATCTGAAAAAGCTCTGGCCGCTGATCTACCCCGGGCAGAGCGACACTGCGTGCTTCGACAACGCGCTGGAGCTGCTGACCATGGCGGGCTACCCGCTGTCGCACGCGGTGATGATGATGATTCCCGAGGCGTGGGAGCAGCACAGCCTGATGGACGAGCGCCGGCGCGCGTTCTACGAATACCACGCGGCGATGATGGAGCCGTGGGACGGCCCGGCGGCGATCGCCTTCACCGACGGGCGGCAGATCGGCGCGACGCTGGACCGCAACGGTCTGCGCCCGGCGCGCTACATCGTCACCGACGACGATCTGGTGGTGATGGCGTCCGAGGCCGGGGTGCTGCCGATCCCGGAAAGCCATATCGTCAAGAAGTGGCGGCTGCAGCCGGGCAAGATGTTCCTGATCGACATGGACGCCGGCCGCATCATCGACGACAAGGAACTCAAGGACCAGCTCGCCGCGGCTCGGCCGTACCGGCAGTGGATCGAAGACCTGCGCATCCGGCTGGACGAACTGCCTGCTGGCGACGTTGCACCGGCGGCTGCCGAAGGCGCGCCCGCGCTGCTCGATCTGCAGCAGGCCTTCGGCTACACCCAGGAAGACCTGAAGTTCCTGATGGCGCCGATGGCCGAAAAAGGCGAGGAAGCGGTCGGCTCTATGGGCAACGACTCGCCGCTGGCCGTGCTGTCGAACAAGAACAAGCCGCTGTACAACTACTTCAAGCAGCTGTTCGCGCAGGTGACCAACCCGCCGATCGACTCCATCCGCGAACAGATGGTGATGTCGCTGGTGTCGTTCATCGGTCCCAAGCCCAACCTGCTCGACATCAACCAGGTCAACCCGCCGCTGCGGTTGGAGGTCAGCCAGCCGGTGCTCGACGAGCAGGGCATCGCCCGGCTGCGCGCGATTGCGCAGCACACGGGCGGCAAGTTCCGCAGCAAGGAGCTCGACATCTGCTACCCCGCGGCCTGGGGCAAGGAGGGCATCGAGGCGCGGCTGGCGTCGATCTGCGCCGAGGCGGTCGATGCGATCAAGAGCGGCTGCAACATTCTCATCGTCACCGATCGCCATGTCTCGGCCGAGCAGGTGGCGATTCCCGCGCTGCTGGCATGCAGCGCGGTGCACCAGCATCTGATCAACCTCGGGCTGCGCACCCAGACCGGGTTGGTGGTCGAGACCGGTTCGGCGCGCGAAACCCACCACTTCGCGCTGCTCGCCGGGTACGGCGCCGAGGCGATCCATCCCTATCTGGCGCTCGCGACTCTTCGCGACATGGCGCGCGGGCTGCCGGCCGAACTGTCGCCGGACAAGGCCGTGGCCAACTTCATCAAGGCCATCGGCAAAGGGCTGCAGAAGGTCATGTCCAAGATGGGCATTTCGACCTACATGAGCTACTGCGGGGCGCAGATTTTCGAGGCCATCGGGCTGTCGCGCGAGCTGGTGGACAAGTACTTCACCGGCACGTCGACCCAGGTCGGCGGCATCGGGGTGTTCGAGGTCGCAGAAGAAGCGCTGCGGCTGCACCGCGATGCTTTCGGTGATTCGCCGGTGCTGGCCCACATGCTCGACGCCGGCGGCGAATACGCCTGGCGCACCCGTGGCGAGGAGCACATGTGGACGCCTGACGCCATCGCCCGCCTGCAGCATGCGACGCGATCGGGCAACTTCCAGACCTACAAGGAATACGCGCAGGTCATCAACGACCAGTCGCGCCGGCATCTGACGCTGCGCGGTCTGTTCGAGTTCAAGGTCGACCCGAGCAAGGCCATTCCGGTCGAGGAAGTCGAGCCGGCCAGTGAAATCGTCAAGCGCTTTGCCACCGGTGCGATGTCGCTGGGCTCGATTTCAACCGAGGCGCATGCCACGCTGGCGGTGGCGATGAACCGCATCGGCGGCAAGAGCAACACCGGCGAAGGCGGCGAAGACCCGCTGCGCTACCGCCAGGAAATGCGCACCGGAGACGCCGGCATCAAGGACGGCGACACCCTGGCCTCTGTGCTCGGCAAGGAGCGCGTGGTCAGCGACATTCCGCTCAAGGCGGGCGATTCGTTGCGCTCGAAAATCAAGCAGGTCGCCTCCGGCCGCTTTGGCGTGACCGCCGAATACCTGGCCAGCGCCGACCAGATTCAGATCAAGATGGCGCAAGGCGCCAAGCCCGGCGAAGGTGGGCAGCTGCCGGGCGGCAAGGTGTCGGAGTACATCGGCTTTCTGCGTTATTCGGTGCCGGGCGTCGGGCTGATCTCCCCGCCGCCGCACCACGACATCTATTCGATCGAAGACCTCGCGCAGCTCATCCACGACCTGAAAAACGCCAACCCGCGGGCGTCGATCAGCGTCAAGCTGGTTGCCGAAACCGGGGTGGGCACGATTGCCGCGGGCGTGTCCAAGGCCAAGGCCGACCACGTGGTGATCGCTGGGCACGACGGCGGCACCGGCGCCTCGCCGCTGTCATCGATCAAGCACGCGGGCAGCCCGTGGGAAATCGGCCTGGCCGAAACCCAGCAGACTCTGGTGCTCAACGGCCTGCGCGACCGCATCCGCGTGCAGGCCGATGGGCAGATGAAAACCGGCCGTGACGTGGTGATCGGCGCGCTGCTCGGCGCCGACGAGTTCGGCTTCGCCACCGCGCCGCTGGTGGTCGAAGGCTGCATCATGATGCGCAAGTGTCACCTCAACACCTGCCCGGTCGGCGTGGCCACGCAAGACCCCGAGCTGCGCAAGAAGTTCTCGGGCAAGCCCGAGCATGTGGTGAACTACTTTTTCTTCGTCGCCGAGGAAGTGCGGCAGATCATGGCGCAGCTCGGGGTGCGCAAGTTCGACGACCTGATCGGCCGTGCCGACCTGCTCGATACCCGCAAAGGCGTTGAGCACTGGAAGGCGCAGGGGCTGGACTTCTCGCGGCTGTTCCACGTGCCGCTGGAAGGGCAAGACGTGCCGCGCCGCCATGTGGCCGAGCAGGATCACGGTCTGCAAAAGGCCATTGACCACGTGCTGATCGAAAAGGCCCGCCCGGCGCTGGAGCGCGGCGAAAAAGTGCAGATCATGCAGGACGTGCGCAACGTCAACCGCACCGTCGGGGCGATGCTGTCGGGCGAGCTCGCGCGCCGCTGGGGCCATGACGGTCTGCCCGATGACACCATCCACATCCAGATGGAGGGCACCGGCGGGCAGAGCTTCGGCGCCTTCCTCGCCAAGGGCATCACCCTCTACCTCATCGGCCAGGCCAATGACTACACCGGCAAGGGCCTGTCGGGTGGGCGCGTGGTGGTGCGGCCCAGCCTGGACTTCCGTGGCGAGGCGCACCGCAACATCATCGTCGGCAACACCGTGCTGTATGGCGGCATCGGCGGCGAGGCGTTTTTCCGCGGTGTTGCGGGCGAGCGCTTCGCGGTGCGCAACTCCGGCGTCACCGCGGTGGTCGAAGGCACCGGCGACCACGGCTGCGAATACATGACCGGCGGCACCGTGGTGGTGCTGGGCGAGACCGGGCGCAACTTCGCTGCCGGCATGAGCGGCGGCATCGCCTACGTGTACGACGTCGACGGTCAGTTCGCCAAGCGCTGCAACACCGCAATGGTCGCGCTCGACAAGGTGCTGCCGGCGGCCGAGCAAGAAGCTTCGGTGCCGCGCGCGGTCTGGCATCGCGACCAGACCGACGAGGCGCTGCTCAAGCAACTGCTGCGCGACCACTACCGCTGGACCGGCAGCGTGCGGGCGCGCGAACTGCTCGACGACTGGGACAACGCCCGCAGCCGCTTCGTCAAGGTGTTCCCCACCGAATACAAGCGCGCGCTGGCCGAGATGGCCGCCAAGCGTGAAGCCGCCGCCGAAATCGCCCGTGCCAAGGGCGAGGCGGTTCCCGCCAAATAAGCCCCAGCCCGCGCCGCGCCGTCTCATCCTTTTACGCGCGGCGCGTCGAGCCAAACGCATACGGAGTCTTTGTCATGGGAAAAATCACCGGCTTCATGGAATTCGAGCGGCAGGAGGAGAGCTACCAGCCGCCGCAGGCACGCCTGCATCACTACAAGGAATTCGTCGAGACCCTGCCGGCCGAACGCGCCAAGATTCAGGCTGGCCGTTGCATGGACTGCGGCACGCCGTTCTGCAACAACGGCTGCCCGGTCAACAACATCATCCCCGACTTCAACGATCTGGTCTGGCAGGGCGACTGGCGCAACGCCCTCGATGTGCTGCACTCGACCAACAACTTTCCCGAGTTCACCGGCCGCATCTGCCCGGCGCCGTGCGAGGCGGCGTGCACCCTGAACATCAACGCCGCGCCGGTGGGCATCAAGTCGATCGAGCACGCCATCATCGATCGCGGCTGGGCCGAGGGCTGGGTGGTGCCGCAGCCCCCGAAGCGCAAACGCGGCAAGCGCGTGGCCATCGTCGGCTCCGGCCCTGCCGGGCTGGCCGCCGCGCAGCAGCTCGCTCGTGCCGGGCATGACGTGACCGTGTTCGAAAAGAACGACCGCATCGGCGGCTTGCTGCGCTACGGCATTCCCGATTTCAAGATGGAAAAAAGCCACATCGACCGCCGCATCGCGCAGATGCAGGCCGAGGGCGTGACCTTCCGTACCGGGGTGCGGGTCGGCGATCTACCCAAGGATGGGCCGGGCGCGACCATCGGCGATCTGTCGAAGGAAACCCTCTCACCCGCGCAACTGCAGGCCGAGTTCGACGCCGTGCTGCTGGCCGGCGGCTCCGAAGTGCCGCGCGACCTGCCGGTGCCGGGCCGCGAGCTCGACGGCATCCACTTCGCGATGGAATTCCTGCCGCAGCAGAACCGCGTCAACGCCGGAGACAAGGTCAAGGGCCAGATCATGGCTACCGGCAAGAAGGTCGTGGTCATCGGCGGCGGCGACACCGGCAGCGACTGCGTGGGCACGAGCAACCGCCACGGCGCGGTCAGCGTCACCCAGTTCGAGCTGCTGCCGCAGCCGCCGGAGGAAGAAAACAAGCCGCTGGTCTGGCCCTACTGGCCGATCAAGCTGCGCACCTCCAGCAGCCACGAGGAAGGTTGCAGCCGCGACTGGTCGGTCGCGACCAAGGAATTCCTGCCCGGCACCGGCAAGGACAAGAACAAGGTCAGGCAGATCAAGGCCTGCCGCGTCGAGTGGAAGGATGGTCGCATGCAGGAAGTGCCGGGCAGCGAGTTCATTCTCGACGCCGATCTGGTGCTGCTGGCGATGGGCTTCGTCCATCCGGCCGGCAGCGTGCTCGAAGCCTTCGGCGTCGACAAAGATCACCGCGGCAACGCCAAGGCCGGCACCGAGGACGGCAGCGGCTACGCGACCAATGTGACCAAGGTGTTCGCCGCGGGCGACATGCGCCGCGGGCAGAGCCTGGTGGTATGGGCGATCCGCGAAGGCCGCCAAGCCGCGCGGGAGATCGACCGCTTTTTGATGGGCAGCACCGAGCTGCCGCGATAAAAAACGGCGCCCGGCCTTCGGGGATCGCCCATCGGGCGAATGAACGAACGCAGCCCGGCCAGCGGCCTGCCCAGCGCGAAGGCCGTTAAGCCGCGCGAGATCGACCGTTTCCTGATGGGAACGACGGAGCTGCCACGCTGACCGCTGCGCCCGGCCTCCGCGGATCGCCCTGCGGGCGGAAGGACGAACGCAGCCCGGCGTAGCGGGCTGCTCGGCGCGAATAGGTCAGGTCGCTCGTGTGAGCTACCCCTCTCATCGTTGGTAAGCGAGTCGCCGACCGGCACCGAACGCGCCCGGCACGGGCTCACCCGCAGCCGCAAGGGCGTCGCCGGGCTCAAGGACGCGGAATGCGCGACGGCCCTTGCCGATCAAGCGCCGCTGATCGAACATCGCGGCATGCAGCATGAAGCCGCCAGCGATTCCCACGATCTGCCCCCGATCCCGGGGCGCGACCCCGAGCAGATGCTCGAACAAATACTGGCGACGCGACCTCGCGGCGACCTGTGGGTGTTCGGCTATGGCTCGCTGATCTGGAACCCCGAGGTGCTGCACACCGAAGTGCGCGCCGCACGGGTGTGGGGCTGGCACCGGGCGCTGCGCATGTGGTCGCGCATCAACCGCGGCACGCCCGAGCGTCCTGGCCTGGTGTTCGCGCTGATCGCCGGCGGCTCCTGCACGGGCATTGCACTGCGCGTGCCGCATCGCGAGGCCGAGGCGCAGCTGCGCCAGCTCTGGCGGCGCGAAATGCCCCGCGCGGTGTACGACCCGCGCTGGCTGCGCTGCCTCACCCCTCGCGGGCCGGTGTCGGCGCTGGCGTTCACCCTGTCGCAGCGCAGCCCGAGCTATACCGGCGCACTCGACGACGCGACGCTGCTCAGCATCCTGCACCACAGCGCCGGGCGCTACGGCACCACGCTGGACTACGTGCTGCGCACTGCACAGGCGCTGGCCTCTGCCGGCATCCGAGACCGCGAGATCGAGCGGTTGCTGCACCTGCTCGAGCAGCAGCGGGATTGAGGCTGCCACTGCAGGGCTTGAGCGCCTGCGGTGATGCCCTCGTGCGGTGGTGTCCGCACCGGGAAGGGACGTTCGCTGATCGGCTCGCCGCTTAGCAATTTCTTAGCAAAGTCTGATGAAACTTTAAGTAACAAACGAACGACCGTTCTTTTATGGTTCTTTCCCAGCCCGCGGCCCGTCTCGGCCGCGGAGTCAAGATAACGGAGGACCTATGAACGGAACGATATGGCGTCGCCTCGCGACGTCGATTGCCTGTGCCTCGGCGCTGGTCGTCTCGCCCATGAGCGTGGCGTGGGCGCAGGGAGGCGACACCGTGCGCGGGCTTTACCTGCTGCGCATCACCGGCTGCAACGACTGCCACACGGCGGGCTACGCCGAAAGCGGTGGGCGCTTGCCGACCCAGGAATGGCTCAAAGGCAGCCCGGTTGGATTTCATGGGCCGTGGGGCACGACCTACGCCAGCAATCTTCGCCTGATGTTTGCCGGTCTCACCGAGCGGGAGTGGCTTCAGCGCGCCCGCCAGCCGATGCGCCCGCCGATGCCGTGGTTCGCGCTGCGGGACATGTCCGACAAGGATCTGCGGGCGATTTATGCGGCCATCCGCAGCCTTGGGCCGAGCGGCGCGCCGGCACCGGCGTTCGTTCCGCCGGAGCGCCAACCCTCGGGGCTGGTGATCGAGTTCGTACCTCGACCGGCCGCCCGCTGAGCGCGCCACGGAGACCATGATGACCCATGACCCGCTGCAACAGGGCGCGCGGATCGAGCCGCCCGGCGCACTCCTGCGCGCCCTGCCCGCCGAAGCGCGCTGTGCCTTCGCGGCCGAGCTGCTGCAAGCCGCGCCTGCGACTGCCCGTCCCCAACTGCTTTGCGCGATTCGCCCGCATCTCCACCCCCAGGCCCTCGACATGCTGCTCGACGCGCTCCAGCCCTTGCCCGGGCTGCCGGCGGCGCTGCCCGGTCGTGCGGTACAGACCCGGATTCCGGATTCCGCTCAACACAGCCTCTGACCCGAGGCGGAACCACTGCGCCGCGCAGCAAGGTGGCGGTGAGTCTTGTGCATTTTTGCTGCATTCAACCGATGAAAGATGCTTCCATGTTTTCCGTTCACGACTCTACCGATTCCCTCGTCCACGCGCGTCGCGCCCTGGTTCGGCCCGATCTCTACCGCACCATTCACAAGGCTCTGCGCTGCTACATGACCGATGTGCTGGTGGCGCTGGGCCGGCTCGACGTCGACCAGGCCGATGCCTGTGACCACACGCTTTTGCGCACGGCGCGGTTGCTCGATCACCTGGCCGCTCACCTCGAACACGAAAACGCATTCATCCACCCGGCCATCGAACAATCGGCACCCGGCGCCGCTGAGCGCACGGCGAGCGATCACGACGAGCATGCGGCGCAGATCGCCGCACTGCGTGAACGACTGCATGAGTTGCAGACCACGTCGCGCCGGAGCGAACGTCAGGCGCTGGCGCTGTGTCTGTACCGGGAGTTCGCCGCTTTCGTCGGTGAGAACTTCAGCCACATGCAGATCGAGGAAGGATCGAACATGGTTGCGCTCTGGTCGGCGTACGACGATCTCAAACTCAGTGCCTTGCACACACGGATCGTCGAACACGTCGATCCGCGCATGTTGGTCGAGCTTCTGCCGTGGATGCTTCGGGCGCTCAATCCCGACGAACTGGTCGCGTTGTTCCAGGACATGCGCCACACCGCGCCGCGCGACGCGTATCGCGCAGCGCTGGAGCTGGCGCGGGGCGAGCTCGACGCATCGCGCCATGACGGGCTCGTGCGCAGTCTGATGGCGCCGTCGCTGGCCGCGGCGTGATCGGCCGATGGGTCAGGGGGACGATGGCAGGGCAATTCGCAGCGGCCGCTGCACGACGAGTCGAAAGCGGCCGCGCCCGGTTTTTTCGATCAGCACGCCCCGTCGCTGTTCGGCCAGCCGGCGCTCGAGCAGAATCAGCCGGGCCTCCAGATTATCCGTGATGTCCGGCAGGCCGAGCGCCGAGTCGAGCCGAAGCTCCCTGTTGCTGAAAGCTGTGCGCCCTTCGCGCAGATAGTCACGCACCAGTCGCATGAAAATGGCGCCGGCAACGCCTTTGATCAAGTAGGCATCGTCAAGGAACACGCTGTCGTTGGCCGGGAAATGGCGGATGCAAAGCGGTTCGGCGTCGGCAGACCAGGGCGGGGCTTGTGGCGCGTCGACGGAGTCGCCCGGCTCGTCGCCCCTGAGCTGAAGCAGCAAGATGGCCTGGCCCAGTTGCTGGGCCAGTACGACGAGGGCATCTTCGTCTGCGGCGTCGAAGCGCAGGTTGCGGTCGCTCTCGACAAAGAGGACGCCGAGCAGGCGCTGGCTCTGGCAGATCGGCACCGCGAGTTGGCTGCGCGACTGCGGGAGCCCGGGCAGGGGAATTTCGAGTTCGATCGCGGCGCGTTCGCTTTCATCGAGACTGCTGCGTATCGCCTGGCTGTAGGCGTAGTCCTGGCTGTAGTAGCCGATGCGGATCGGGGTGCGATGCGCTGCCGCCACGCCGATCACCCCCTGACCGAGCGGAATCTCGGCGCCGACGCCGCTGTCGGCGTAGCCATGGCTGGCCACCGTGTAGAGAAGGCCGCGCTGTGCATCCAGCAGCAGAACCAGGCTGTGCTGCATGTCCAGCCGCTGAGCCAGCCCGCCGAGAACCGATTGCGTCAGCTCCGAAAGGTCGGACGCACGCTGCATCTGCGCGCCGATCTGGCGCAGCGCTTCCAGACGGTAGCTCGGTCTGGCGTCAGAGGCAACGGTGCGGCCGGGAACGGCGTCGATGTTCAACACCCGATAGACGTCGGCACCGAGGAGTCGGAACACCTTGGCCATTCCCGTGTGCGAGGCAATGCCGGCAAGCCGGGCCTTCATCGCCTCAAACAGCGGGCCGCTGCTTTCGGTGCGCAGATACCGCAGGGTCAGCCGATAGGTCTGGCCCGTGTCGGGGTGAATCAGAAGCACCGAGATGAGCGGATTGAGCAGTATGTTTTCGCGCGTCTTGTTGAAGAACTGAAACGACAGGGCGACGTGCTCGGCGTCGACGTAATGCACCTGGGAGACGTAGGTGACGTTGGGTGTGCCGTCCGGCGCACAGGAGGCGACCGCGGACGGGATCACACCCTCCAGACAGGGGCGGATGGATGCGAGCGCGGGAGCAAGCATGGGCGAAGGATCAGCGTTCAGCGCAGCAGCGGCTGCCCGGCTCGCGGGCCCGGGGTTTGCTCGAACACGGCGGTCGGACGCACGATCAGCCGCAGGTCGACCTCGTCCGCCCCGCCCAGGGCCGCCCGCAGCAGTTGCCGCTGGGGCGAGTCCATGACGCGCTCGACGTCGTCGGCAAAGCGGCTCTGCGCGACGGCGACGAAGTCGCGGTCAGCCGCCGAAACCGCGCCGATCTCGGCGCTCGGTGCCTTGATCTGCAGCGTTCGGTGCGAGCTCGGCAGGGTGAACGCCACCGCGATCGGCGCGCCCGCGCGGAGATCATCGAGCAGCGGGCCCAGCTTGGTCGATGCCGCAAACAGTTCCACGGTGCTGCCGTCGCCCGACACCCGGCAAGCCAGGGCCCGGGCAACGCTGGGCTGCAAGTGCGGGTTGCGCGAGGCCAGAATGATCGACAGCCCGCTTTGCAGAAAGCGAGCGGTTTCCTCCGGCAACACGACAGGCGAGGCGGGCAGCGGCATGGTGGTGGGTCGTGGCCATTCCGTCACGCCCCGCTACCGGCCGAGATCCCGGCGGGGGCCGTGTCGGACAGAGTTTCAGTGCGACGCGCGCATCGCTGGTCGTATGCTCGGCTGAAAAGAGGGAGGCGGTTGGCTGGCTGCGCCTTCACGCCTCCGCCAGCGTGGCCGCGCCGTCGGCCTTGCGGATAGCCAGTCGCAGTTCGACGTACTCCGGCTGCGGGCTGATCGGGGTCGGATCGTTTTCGCAGGCGCAGCCGGTGAGCAGGCTGGTGTAGTGCACGGCGATGCGCAGCGCGGTGGTGTCGCCGGCATCCTCGCGGCGCAGCACATGGGGCAGCACGTCGTCGAGCAGGGCGATCGAGCCGTGCTGCATGTTCCGCTGCAGCAGGGCCGGGAATGACGCGTCTTGCAGCAGGGCGTCGCGCAGAGCGGCGCCGAGGCAGGCGGGCGGGGCGTCGAGCAGGGGGCGCAGGTCGTTCATCGTTCGGGGTGCGTGGCTGCAGCGCAGCGCTGCGATTCAACGGGCGTGGGCAAAAATTTCCGCCGCGATGTCGGGTGGCGGCAGGCCGATCAGCATACGCGCCTGCCCCTTGGCGTTGCGCCACACCAGCACCGGAAAGCTGTCGATGCCGGCGCGTTGCAGCAGCGCGAAATTCGCGGCCAGGGTCTGGCGCAGCGCAGCGTCGGGATGCGGCAGCGGGCGGATGCCGCCGCCGGGGATTTCGCCGAAGTCCCAGTCGTTTTCGTTTTTCTGCAGCGCGGCCAGCGGGTCAGGTGAGGCGAGGATCGCTGCGGCCTTGCCCAAGCTGCTTTCGTGCAGTACCCCGACGATCACCCAGCGGATCTGCAGCCCGTCTTTGCCGACCGCGCGGCGCGAGTCGAGAAAAAGCTGGTGGGAAAACGGGCAGTTGGGGTCGATGAAGATGTAGACCACCCGCGGGCCGCTGCCTTCGGCAATCCAGCGCGCGCGCTCGGCCCCGGAGAGCAGTTCGGCCGCCTTGGCCGCCATCGGGTCGAGCGACCAGTCGCCGGCGTCAGCCGCTGGGGCGGCAAGCGCCAGCCGGCGGTGGCCCGCCGCGATCAAGCCCAGCAGCGCCAGCAGGTGGCGACGGGACAGCAGCCGCCGTGACTGAGCGGGCGGCACCGGGGCGGGGCGAGACGTTGCAGACATCGGGCGGGCGAGTCATCGCGTGGATGATCACACGATAGTCGCTCGCGCCGCGCGCGTCCATGCGCGCAAGCCCGCGGGCTTGCGGCCGGGCTTATTCGGGGACGAACACTTTGCCCGCAGCCATCGCGCGCACGGTGAGCACGAGCAGCGCGGCGATCAAAATCGTCGTCAGAGTCAGCAGCACCGCGCCCAGTCCGAGCAAAAAGCTGCTGGCGATTTTGCTGCCCATGGTCAGCGTGGCAATGGTGATCGCGGCCATCGGGAAGGAATACGCCCACCACGACAGGAAGAACGGCACCTTGCCGAAGGTCGGCAGCTGATACGCGAGCAGCAGGGTGGTGAACAGCGCGGTGTAGTAGAGCACCCGGGCAAAGGCGTCGACTGTGCCGCCATCGAGCGCCAGGTAAGACAGAAAGCCCACGGCCGGCGGAGCGATCAGGATGAACAGCGTGGGCAGCAGCTTGGCGGGCACCGGCGGGTGGAAGAAAAAGCGGTTCATCATGATGGTCAGCAGCACGATCCAGAACACCAGGCCAATGCTGAAAAAGAACCAGGAGATCTCGACCGCGCCGTGCGTCACCCCGGCGATCGGCACCAGGATGTTGCCCACCACCGGGATGAACCAGGCCGGGGTGGAGTGCGCGATTTCATAGCGGGTGTGGTGGATCCACGAGGACATGATGACCACGGTGAACGCCAGATGCGCGGCGATGCCGCCCCACCACAGCGCCAGCGACAGCCCCGGCAGCACGTGCAGGAAGGCAATCGACAGCAGCAGCGCGCTGATCGACAGCGCCGGGAAAAAGGAGATCCGCACCGGATGGCGGAACTCGGCAGCGACGTGCCCGCCGTGACGCAGCAGCTTGGCGCCGTAGCCCAAGAGCAGCAGCGCAAACAGCGCCAGCGCCGCCCAGCTCAGCGCAATGCCCGCGCCGTGCGGCAGTTGCAGCACCGCGGTGGCTTTGTGCCAGGCGATCGCAAGCCCCGTGGTGCCCATCACGGTGGCGAATAGGGTGATGGGGAAATGCGCCAGCCACGAGTCATGGGCGGCTGGCGCGGCGGGATGGGTCTGGGCGGGGTTCATCGCGGACATGGTGGAGAAATAGCTGACTAAATTACTGCGGCATTGTGGGCGCAGGGCGCTGGTTACATATTGACATACCGCAATGTCTGCGCAGCGCCAGGTGTCACAGGCGCGGCTGATACGGCCGGTGTGCGAGTGTCGAAGGCGCCAACCGGCAGCTCACGTGTCGTGCACCAAGTTTCGGGGGAACCGCTCGGTGTGGCGCTGCGATTGCTCGACAAGGTGAGCAAAAGGGGCGCTTCCTATACTCCGCACCATGACCTCACTGGCCGATTTGCGCAAGGACTACACCCGCGCCGAGCTCGACGAACAGCACGCCGCGGCCGACCCGCTGCAGCAGTTTGCGCGTTGGATGGACGAGGCGCGCGCCAGCGAGGTGCCCGAGCCCAATGCGATGACCGTGGCGACGGTTGGGGAGAACGGCCGGCCCTCGACCCGTGTGGTGCTGATCAAGTCCTTCGACGCGCAGGGCATCGTCTGGTACACCAACTACCTCAGCCGCAAGGGGCGCGAACTGGCCGTGCATCCGTTCGCCGCGCTGCAATTCCACTGGGTGGAACTGGAGCGGGTGGTGCGCATCGAAGGGCGGGTGGAGAAGGTCAGCGATGCCGAGTCGGATGCGTATTTCGACAGCCGACCGCTGGCCTCGCGCATCGGCGCCTGGGCCTCGGACCAGAGCCAGCCGATCGCAAGCCGCGCGGTGCTGGTGCGGCGTGCGGCCGAGTTCGGGCTCAAGTTCGGGCTGCATCCGCCACGGCCGCCACACTGGGGCGGCTACCGGCTGGTGCCCGATGCCTGGGAGTTCTGGCAGGGCCGGCCGTCGCGGTTGCACGACCGTCTGGCCTATCGGCTGCAGCCCGATGGTTCCTGGCTGCGGCAGCGGCTGGCGCCGTGAACCTCGGGCGAGCACGGAAAAACACGCGCAGGAGGAGATGACATGCAAGCGAGTCCCGTTTTCCAGCCGCGTGGGTTGACCCGCCGGCAGGCGCTGCTGGCTGCTGCGGCGCTGGCGCTGGGCGGCGCCGCGAAGGCAGCGTCGGCACAAAGCGCCCGCGCAGCCAAGGCCATCCTCGCGCAGGCGAGCAAGCTCACCTTCATCGCCGAGGGCGACGGCCCGCGGGTGATGTGGATTTTTTTCGATCCCAACTGTCCGTTCTGCCACCAGCTTTACGGCAAGCTGCGGCCGCTGGTCGGCAAGGACGGGCTGCAGTTCCGCTGGGTGCCGCTGGGCATGCTCACGGCCAGCAGCCTGCCCAAGGCGGCGGCGATTCTGCAGTCGCCCGACCGCCTCGCAGCGTTCCGCAAAAACGAAGACGACTACGACTTCGCCGCCAACGGCCAGCCCGGCGGCGGCATCCTGCCCGCGACCACTATCACCCCGGCCGCGCGCAAGGAACTGGCGGCGAACAAGGCGGTGTACGACAGCCAGAAGCTGTTCGGCGTGCCGGTGGTGGTGTGGCAGCGCAAGGATGGCTGGGCCGATATGTTCATCGGCGTGCCCTCGGACTCGCAGCTCAAGGACATGCTCGCCAGCGTGGCCGGATAAGCGGCGCGGACGCCGCTGGAAGCAGGCGGGCGGCGATGTTTCGATGCCCCGCTCAGAGGCTGAGCTGCACACCGGCGGCAATGCCGCGCCCGGGCAGCGGCGCCAGGTTGCGCATCGTGTCCAGCGTGGCGGCGTTGTAGGCGCGCTGGTCGAGCAGGTTGTTCAGTCTGACGAACCACACCCCCGATCGCCCGGAGGCCGAAAACCGCTGCGTCAGGCTGGCGTTGACCAGCACATAGCCTGGCGTGGCGCCGAGCAGATCGCTTGCCGGCACGCGGGTCTGCCGCGCGGCCATCTGCAATTCGGCGCGTGCGCTCCACGGCCCCTGGGTGTAGACCAGCGCCGGAGTGAAGTGCAGCGGGGCGATGCGCGGCAGCGGCTGGCCGTTGCTCAGATCGTCGGCGCGCACCCAGTCCAGCCGCGCCGCCAGGTCCAGCTTCCGTCCGCCGTGGTCGAACAGCGGCTGCTGCGCGCTGGCCTCGATGCCGACGAAACGCGCGCGCACGCCGACTGTGTTGAACTCGGGCAGCGCGTCCGTCGCGCCGGGCGCGACCGGCTCGCCGTCGCCGTCCACCCACTGGCCGCTCCTTAGCAGGGTGATGTAGTCCGCATAACGGGTGTAGAACGCGGTGGCGGTGTAGCGCGCGCGGCCGGCGCTGGCCTTGATGCCGATTTCCAGCGTGTGGCTGCGTTCCTTGGGCAGCGCCGGGTTGCCACGCTCGTACGCGCCGGTGGCGTCGTGCGGGCCGTTGGCGTAGAGCTCGTCGAAGCTCGGTGCGCGTTCGTTGTGCGCCAGCGTGCCGGTCAGTGCCAGCTGTGGGGTCAGCGCATACTGCGCCTGCACCGCGGCGCTCAACGGGGTGAAGCGGCGCGACTGCGGGGCACCGAATCGCGCCACGCCGGTCGCCGCTTCGCCCGCGGAATCGACCTGCACGTGCGCTGCGCGCGCGCCGGCGGACCAGGCCCAGGCGCCAGTTTCACCGCTGGCCAGCGCGTACAGCGCGGTGTCGCGAGTGCGGGTCTGCGGCAGGAAGGCTTCGTCGCCCAGCGCGGAAAAATCGAAACGCAGCGCCTGCACGCCGACTTCTGTGCGCACCGCGCCGAAGCGGCGCTCGGCGCTCAGCCGCAGGCTGTGGCCGCGGTTGACAAAGCGGGTGGCGGGCTCTCCGCCGTCGATTTCGGTGTGGTGGTAGTCGGTGTAGGTGTAGTCCAGCCCAACCCGGTCGGCGCCGAGCACGTGGCGCAGCGCGCCGCGCACCGTCGCGCGGGTGGAGTGCATGTCGATCTGCACATTCGGGTCGACCACGGTGCCGTAGCGCTTGGCGTCGCCGCTGATCGCCGCACCCAAAAAGCCCCAATCGCCGGTAAGGCTCCCGCCGAGGCTGCCGCCTTTGGCACGCGCGCCCGAGTTCAGCACCCGGCCGTCGACGATCGACGGAGCGACCGCGCCACGCGGGGCGACGTAATCTCCGGCGTCGCGGACGTAGCCGTCGGCGTGCGCAGCGAGATTGCCATCGCCGCCGTCGGCGGTGAACGCGGCGCTGCCGCTGCGAAACGCGCTGTCGGCGCCGAGCTGCGCCGCCCCGTCGATGCCGCGCAGCGGCTCGCTGGGCACGGCGTCGTCGATCACATCGACCACCCCGCCGACGGCGCCGCCGCTGTAGCGCAGCGCCTGCGGGCCGCGCAGCAGCTCGATCGACGGCGCGGCCAGCGGGTTCAGCGGCGCGTTGTGGTCGTAACTGGCGGCCGAGGCGTCGAGCAGCGGCGAGCCGTTGGCCAGCAGATCGACGCGGTTGCCGTCGAGCCCGCGCACCACCGGGCGGTCGGCGTTCGGGCCATACCAGGTCGAGGTCAGCCCCGGCAGCCCGGACAGTGCCGCGCCCAGGGTGTTGCCGCCGCCCTGGCGCAGCAGCAACTGCGGGCCGCTGAGTTCCACCGTCGGCGCGCCGGGGACGCCGACCACGGGGGCGGCAGTGACCTCCACGCCGGGCAGCGCGGTCACCGGGGCGGCGTCCTGCGCGTGGACGAGTCCGATCGGCAGGGCCAGCAAAGCGAGGGCGAGGCGGCGCAGTCGTGGCGGCAGGGTTTCGGGTGATCGAGTCATGGCGCGTCTGGCTGACGAAATGTTACCTAAAAAATGTTATTACATAACTTATCAGATTTGACAGAGGTGTCCAGGAGCGCCGGCACGACTGGCACGGCTTGGCAGGTCACTGCCGCCCCTCAATGCGCTGGCGCACCGCTGGGGCGGGTACCACCATCCTTGACGTTTTCCCCGCGGCCGGCTGCCGCGGCGCCAGCCCGGCTCGGAATCAGGCGGCCGCGCTGGTCGCCGGCCGGTGCAGTGCACGCATCACATCGGTCTGGGTGAGCATGCCGACCAGGCGTTTGTCGGCGTCGATCACCGGGATATGGTGGTGGCCGGTGTCGATGAACAGCGGCAGCACCTCGGCCAGATGCCGCTGCGCCGAAATGACCTGCACGCGGCGGGTCATGCGCGCGGCGACGACTTCGGCATCGGGCTGTAGCGCGCTGCGCGGTGGCGCGCGGCGCAGATCGGCGCCGGTGACGATGCCCACGACCTGCTGCTGCGCGTCGATCACCGGCAGCGCCTTCACCCCGCGCTCATCGAGCAGCCGGCGCGCGTGTTCCACCGTGTCGTCCGGGCGCAGGGTCAGCACGTCGCGGCGCATGATGTCGGCGCAGGTGATCGCGTCCAGACGCTGCGCGTAGGCCTCGGTCTGCGCCTGCGCCAGCAGCGCGCGCAGGGTGTCGCGGTCGATGTCCAGCACCTCGCCGTAGCGCTGCACCGCGTGGTCGATCGCGCTGGACAGCGCGTCGGCGCCGGGCATCGCCGGGGCGGCGGGGGCCGTTTCGGCCGGGTGTGGGCGGCGGGTGGCGCGGTGCCAGGCCAGCGCCGCCGCGACCAGCAGCACGGAGTTGAGCGCGACCGGAACCGCGGCGAAGCGCCAGTCGGTGACGTGGGTCAGCGCCGCCAGCAGCGCGGCAGCGCCTCCCGGCGGGTGCAGGCAGCGCGCGGCCAGCATGCCGGCGATCGCCAGCCCGACCGCTGCCGCAGCGATCACCCACGGCGGCGCGTTCCAGGCGCCGAAGAACAGCGCGCAGGCGATGCCGGCGAGCGCGCCGACGGTGTTGCCGCCGATCACCGCCCACGGCCGCCCGAGCGGGCTGGACGGCAGCGCGAACACGATGACCGCACTGGCGCCGATCGGCGCGACCAGCCACGGCAAGGCACTCAGCGCCAGCAGGTGCTCGCTGGCCTGGGTGAGCAGCGCAGCCAGCGCCACGCCGATGATGGCGCCCGCGGCGATGCGCAGCCGCTCGGACAGCGGTACGGTCGCCGCGCTGCTGGCCGCCGCGCTCATCGCCGACGAGTGCGCACCGGTGCGGTGCGGCTCATGCGCCGTCGCGCAGCAGCGCGCGGTAGCGCTGCTGCAGCTTGTCGATCTTGGGCGCGATCACCACGGCGCAATAGCCCTGATACGGATGCCGATCGAAGTAGTTCTGGTGCTCGGCCTCGGCTGCGCTGTAGTTCGATTCCGGCGCGATTTCCGTGACCAGCGGACGGTCGAACGTGCCGCTGGCGGCCAGCCGCTGCACATAGGCGCGCACCGCGGCGTCCTGCTCCGGCCCGTGGGTGTAGATGCCCGAGCGATACTGGGTGCCGACGTCCGCGCCCTGCCGGTTCAGGCTGGTCGGGTCGTGAATCGCGAAAAACACGTCGAGAATGTCGTCGAGGCTGATTTCAGCGGGGTCGAAGTCCACCCGCACCACCTCCGCGTGTCCGGTGCGCCCGGTGCACACCTGCGCATAGCTCGGGTGAGGCACCTGGCCGTTGCTGTAGCCGCATTCCACTGCATGCACCCCGCGCAGCCGGCGGTAGGCAGCGTCCAGGCACCAGAAACAACCGCCGGCCAAGGTGATGCGCTCAGTGCGGGTATCTGCATTGGGGTTCATGTCGGGGTTCTCCGCGGAGTGCGGCAACGTGTCGCAGGGCAGAGCGGCTGGCGCTGTCAGAATGGCGGTCTTTTGTGACCAGATGTGAACAGCGGCGCGCCTTGCCGGCCGCCACTGCTTTCTTGGAGTCTGCCCATGTTAATCAGCCCGTTTTCCCGCCGGCGGTTGTTGCTGGCCGCCGCCCTGGCTCTGCTGCTGGGATTCGCTTCGGTGGCCGTTGCGCAGAGCGTCGGCCCGATCCGCATTACCGCGGCGCAGGCCATGCCGACGGTGCCGGGCCAGCGCAACGGCGGCGGCTTTCTCACCCTCGTCAACAGCGGCGCGGATGATCGCATCGTCGCCGCCACTTCCCCGGCATGCGGCCACGTCGAACTGCACACCATGTCGATGGAAAACAGCGTGATGCGCATGCGCGAGGTCGAGTCCATTCCGGTGCCGGCTGGGCAGACCCTGCAGATGCGCCCGGGCTCGGGCTATCACCTGATGCTCATGGACCTCAACGCGCCGCTGCAGGTTGGGCAGACCGTGCCGGTGACGGTGAAGTTCGAAAAAGCCGGCAGCGTGGCCGTGGACCTCAAGGTCGAGCCGCGGGACAAAATCATGGGTGGCGCGGCACCGATGATGCACGGCGCGCATTGAGCTTTACTGCCCAGTCCTGTGCCTCGCTGCGCGTGAGGGTTGCGATCTGGGCTCGCTGCGCCGCCGGCAAGCGAAAAAAACGTCTGCACAAAAACAAGTGGGCCGCAACGGATGTTGCGGCCCGGACGGGTTTCCGACAGTCGGGTTTGCTGCCGCCTGTCTCACTCATGCACAGATGCATGATGGTTGCACCCACCTCGCAGGCTGAACCTTTGAGGATCCGTCGCCACGGCGCGACCGCGACGACGGCTTAAAGCTACGCCTGCGCGCCGCGCCCCGTCAACGCCTAATCCGAGTCGCGCACGCGGGCATCGCAGAGCGGCTGCGCGAGACAGCGGCTAAGCGATTTGACGAGCTTCATTTTTTCCCGCGCAGCGCAGCGACGATCTCGGCCGCCCGGGCTTCGGCCGCAGCGTCAGGAACGATGCGCCGGCCCCATTCCCGCCGCGTTTCACCCGGCCATTTGTTCGTCGCGTCCCAGCCCAGCTTGCCGCCCAGCCCCGACTCGGGCGAGGCGAAGTCCAGATAGTCGATCGGGGTGTGGTCGACCAGAACGGTGTCGCGCACCGGGTCGACGCGGGTGGTCACGGCCCAGATCACGTCGCGCCAGTCGCGGATGTTCACGTCGTCGTCGGTGACGATGATGAACTTGGTGTAGAGGAACTGCCGCAGAAACCCCCACAGCCCGAACATCACCCGCTTGGCGTGCCCGGCGTACGCCTTGCGGATCGACACCACCGCCAGCCGGTAGCTGCAGCCCTCAGGCGGCAGGTAGAAGTCGACGATTTCCGGGTATTGCTTTTGCAGGATCGGCACGAACACCTCGTTGAGCGCCACGCCCAGCACCGCCGGCTCGTCGGGCGGTTTGCCGGTGTAGGTGGAGTGGTAGATCGGCTGCTCGCGGTGGGTGAGGCGTTGCACCTCGAACACCGGAAACCAGTCCTGCTCGTTGTAATAGCCGGTGTGGTCGCCAAACGGGCCTTCGAGGGCGTGCAGATAGCCGCCGATTTCCTTCATCGCCACCCCGGTTTCGCTCACCCCGCTCCAGCCGGGCGCTGCCGGCGGGATATGGCCCTCGAGCACGATCTCGGCGGTGGCCGGCACGTCCAGGTCGACGCAGGTGGCGCGAGCGACCTCGGTGCGCGCGCCGCGCAGCAGTCCGGCGAACTGGTATTCGCTCAAGGCGTCGGGCACCGGGGTGACTGCGCCCAGCGTAGTCGCCGGGTCGGCGCCGATGGCGACGGCCAGCGGAAACGGCAGCCCCGGGTTGGCGGCGGCGAAGTCGCGGAAGTCCAGCGCGCCGCCGCGATGCGCCAGCCAGCGCATGATCAGCTGGCGGCGGCCGATGCGCTGCTGGCGGTAGATGCCCAGGTTCTGCCGCCGCCGCGGCCTGGGCACGTTCTGCGGCCCGCGGGTGATGACCAGCCCCCAGGTCAACAGCGGCCCGGCATCTTCCGGCCAGCAGGTCTGCAGCGGCAGGGTGTTGAGGTCGACCGCGTCACCGTCGAGCACGACTTGCTGGCAAGGCGGGCGGGACACGCTGGCCGGGCGCATGTCCCACACCGCCTTGACCAGATGCATCAGCTCGCCGGCGTCCTTCAAGCCGCGCGGCGGCTCGGGCTCTTTGAGCCGGGCGAGCACCTCGCCGATTCGCCGCAATTCGCTCACCTCACTTGCGCCCATGCCCAGCGCCACCCGCTCGGGTGTGCCGAACAGATTGCCCAGCACCGGCATCGCGTATCCGCTGGGCTGCTCGAACAGCACCGCCGGCCCACCCCCGCGAAGCAGGGAGTCGCAAACCGCGGTCATTTCCAGCGCCGGTGAAACGGGCTGCGCACACCGCCGCAGCAAGGCGCGGGCGTCGAGTTGCTGCAGAAAATCGCGCAGGTCGCGGTATTTCATATAACTTATAAGAATGAAAAAGTATTTGAACTGCGTTGACCAGGCATATATGCAAACCTAGAATGCCTCCGTGTTTGCCCTAGGTTGCTTGGCGCCCGGAAAGGGGTGCAGGCATGGCAACACATTCGTCCCGAGACACGCCTATCCGGTGCCGCCCGCTGCGGCGCACGGAAACGGGATGTCCGGTTCGGCCCCAAGGGCCGGCCGGCATCTTAGGCCGGTGGGCTCCCGTGAAGAGCCCGTGTCGTCGGATCTGTGCCCCTGAGGGCGCGCGCAGGCTGCTGATCGCGGCGCCGTACCTTCGCAGACACAGGAGAGCGTTTCATGGAAAACGTGCAACACATCCCGCTGCCGCGCAAACTGCTCGGCGGCTTGTGGGAACTCACCCACCACACCCTGATGATGGTCGGGCTGTTCGTCGTTGCCGGCGGGGCGTTTCTGCTCGCCCGGCCGCAGGCGGTGGCGGATCTCAACCATGGACTCACGCAATGGGTACTGGCGCGCAAGACCGCCACCGAGGAATTGCAGGCGCTGGCGCAGAAGCCGGTGGAGGCCGTGGTCACCGATGCCGCGGCCGACGAGCCTCCGGCCGCCCCAGCGCTGTCGGCGCAGCAGCGCGCGGTCGCCAGCTTCCTCGCTCGCCGCTACAGCATTGCCCCGGCGGCGATGGAGCAACTGGTGCAGTCGGCCTGGGAAGTCGGGCGCAGCGAAAAGCTCGACCCGCTGCTCATCCTCGCGGTGATCTCGGTCGAGTCCTCGTTCAATCCGTATGCGCAGAGCGCGGTCGGGGCCACCGGGCTGATGCAGGTGATGGCAAATGTGCACCGCGACAAGTTCGCGCCGTTCGGCGGCCCGCAGGCCAGCATCGACCCGATTGCCAATATGCGGGTCGGTGCGCTGGTGCTGCGTGACGCGATCGCCCGCGCCGGTTCGCTTCGCGCCGGCTTGCGCGCCTACGTGGGCGCGACCAGTGACGCCACCGAGGGCGGATACGCCGACAAGGTGCTGGCGGCGCTGACCGAGCTGGAGCGCGTTGCCGGTGTGCGGCAGACCCGCGCACCGCTGACCGCAGCGGCTCCCGCGCACGCTCCAGCTGCCGCGCAGACCGCGGCGGCACACAACGAGGCAGCCAAGCCTGAGTCGCTGACCTGACCCGGGCGCAGCCGGCTGCCAGCGGCAAGCTGGCTCCCGCGCTAAACTGCCCGTTGCACGACTGGCGATAGGCGGCTTGCAAAGCCGCCGAGGTGGGACCGACCACCAGGGAGTGCTGGACTTTTGCCGTTCGCCTGGGCCAGCGCTTGCCGCGCTGTCAGATGAAATCCTTTCATTCGCCCAGGCTGTGCGCCCGCCCCGCGTCGGCGGGCGGCGGCTGAAGACCGGAAGCCCCCATCATGTTCGATCGCCGCATCACCCTCGCCGATACCGACCCGCAACTCTGGGCCGCCATCCAGGCCGAAAACCAGCGCCAGCAAGACCACATCGAGCTGATCGCCTCGGAAAACTACACCTCGCCCGCGGTCATGCAGGCGCAGGGTTCGCAGCTCACCAACAAATACGCCGAGGGCTACCCCGGCAAGCGCTACTACGGCGGTTGCGAGTATGTGGACATCGCCGAGCAGCTGGCGATCGACCGCGTCAAGCAACTGTTCGGCGCCGAGGCAGCGAATGTGCAGCCCAACAGCGGCTCGCAAGCCAACCAGGGGGTGTTTTTCGCCCTGCTCAACCCCGGCGACACCATCATGGGCATGAGCCTGGCCGAAGGCGGGCACCTGACCCACGGCATGGCGCTGAACATGAGCGGCAAGTGGTTCAAGGTCGTGTCCTACGGGCTGAATGCCAAGGAAGAAATCGACTACGACGCGATGGAGCGGCTGGCGCACGAACACAAGCCCAAGCTCATCATCGCCGGAGCGAGCGCCTACAGCCTGCGCATCGATTTCGAGCGCTTTGCCCGGGTCGCCAAGGCCGTCGGCGCGTATTTCATGGTCGACATGGCGCACTATGCCGGGCTGATCGCCGCCGGGGTCTACCCCAACCCGGTGCCGCATGCCGACGTGGTCACCACCACCACGCACAAAAGCCTGCGCGGCCCGCGCGGCGGGGTGATTCTGATGAAGGAGCAGCACGCCAAGGCGATCAACAGCGCGATCTTCCCCGGCATCCAGGGCGGGCCGCTGATGCACGTGATCGCCGGTAAGGCGGTGGCGTTCAAGGAGGCGCTGGCGCCCGAGTTCAAGGTGTATCAGCAGCAGGTCGTGACCAACGCCCGGGTGATGGCCGAAACGCTGACCCGGCGCGGGCTGCGCATCGTCAGTGGGCGCACCGAGTCTCACGTGATGCTGGTCGATCTGCGCGCCAAGCACATCACCGGCAAGGAGGCCGAAAAGGTGCTGGGCGAAGCGCATTTGACGGTGAACAAGAACGCCATCCCGAACGACCCGGAAAAGCCTTTCGTCACCTCCGGCATCCGCGTCGGCTCGCCGGCGATGACCACCCGGGGCTTCAAGGAGGCCGAGGCCGAGAAAACGGCCAACCTCATCGCCGACGTGCTCGACAACCCCCTTGATGCCGCAACCCTGGAGCGGGTGCGTGCCGAGGTGAAACGACTCACCGACGCGTTTCCGGTGTATTCGGCGTAAAGCCCGTGCGGCGATGCGCCGGCGTGCCCGGTGCATCGCTGCCGGTCAGTCCGCGCCGATGCCGCGGGCGCGGGCCGTCAGCGTTGACAGGCGCTGCCGCTGCCGGCCATCGGCAGCGAAGTTGTCGGGCGCCAGCCATTGCGCGAAAGCCGCGCGCAGCGCTGGCCATTCGCCATCGACGATGGCAAACCACGCCGTGTCGCGGTTGCGGCCCTTGACCACCGCGGCCTGCCGGAACACGCCTTCGAAGCGAAACCCCAGCCGCAACGCGGCACGGCGCGAGGCGATGTTCAGCGCATCGCACTTCCATTCCAGCCGGCGATAGCCAAGGGCGAACGCGCGGTCCATCAGCAGGAACAGCGCCTCGGTCGCAACGGCGCTGCGCTGCAGCCGCGGCGAAAAATGCAGATGGCCGATTTCGATGCTGCCGGCCGCCGGCGCGATGCGCAGATAGCTGGCGACACCGACCGGCGCATCGTCGGCGCGGTCGACGATGGCGAAAAACAGCGGGTCGTCGCCGCTTGCCTGACGCTCGACCCATGCGGCGTAATCCGCCGCGCCGGCGAACGGGCCGTAGGGCAGATACGTCCAGCTGCCGCCCGTGGTGTCGAGGGTGTCGGCGGCGAACAGCGCTGCGGCATGGCGCTGCGCGTGCAGCGGTTCCAGCCGCGCCAGCCGGCCCTGCATCACCTGCCGCGCTGGCCTTGGCGGCTCGCGCCAGTCGGGCAGTGGCACGCCCAGCAGAGGGGCGGGGGCGGTAACGTCACTCATCACGCGGGGTGGCGGACGCAGCGCGCGGGTACTCAGCCGCCGCCAGACTGGCGACGCAACCGGTCGTCCATTTCGCCCAGGGTCGCGACGATACCGTTGGCGCTGGCGTCGAACGCGCTGCGCAGTTCGCGGTCCAGCCGGTCGATGCGTTCGGACAGCTTCTGCGACTCGGCGAGAAAGCTGCCGCGTAGCTCCTCGATGCGTGAGCCCTCGGCCTTTTCCGCCAGTTCGCGCTGCGCCTTGAGATCCTTGGCGGTGCGCCGCGCCTCGGCCATCATGCCGGCCTGCAGCACGACAATGTAGACCAGAAACGCCGCGGCCAGCAGCACCATCAGCCCGAGCATGATCAGCCCCAGCGGCGCCTTGACCTGCGCGACCGCGAGCGACAGATCGGTCGGGGCGATCAGCACGTTCCAGTTCAGCGCGGAAAACACAATGATCAGCGCCAGCACGATGAGCACGAAAATGGAGCGCAAGGTCATGTCGCAAAGCCTCCCCGGTTTGTCAGCCAGTCACAAACATCGGCTCGCACAATCACAGGGCCGCGCCGCGAGGCGGCCGGCACGATAAATGCAAGCCGCGCCTTCGCTTGCACCATACCACCACCCAGCCCGCAGGAGACTCCAGCATGACTGCCATGCGCATTCCCGCCACCCTCATTCCCGGCGACGGCATCGGCCCCGAGATTATGGACGCCACGCTGGCCGTGCTCGATGCGCTCGCGGCGCCGTTCGACTGGGACACCCAGGTCGCTGGACTGGCCGGTGTGAAGTCCAGCGGCGACCCGCTGCCCGAGGCCACGCTGGCGAGCATCCGTCGCACCCGGCTGGCGCTCAAGGGCCCGCTGGAGACGCCGTCGGGCGGCGGCTGGCGGTCGAGCAATGTGCGGCTGCGCGAGGCGTTCAAGCTCTACGCCAATATGCGCCCAGCCAGAACGCTGATTCCCGGCGGGCGCTATGACAACATCGACCTGCTCGTGTTTCGCGAAAACGTCGAGGGGCTTTACATGGGCTACGAGCATTACATCCCGATCGACGACGACCCGCACGCGGTGGCCATCGCCACCGGGGTCAACACCCGGCAGGGCGCGCGCAACATCCTGGACTTCACCTTCCGCACGGCGATCGCGCTGGGGCGCAAAAAGGTGACGGTGGTGCACAAGGCCAACATCATGAAGGCGTTGACCGGCATCTTTCTCGAAACCGCGCGGCAGCTGCATGCGGAAAAGTACGCCGGGCAGATTGCGATGGAGGAGGTCATCGTCGATGCCTGCTGCATGAAACTGGTGCTCAACCCCTGGCAGTTCGACGTGCTGGTGACGACCAATCTGTTCGGGGACATTCTGTCGGATCTCACCGCCGGGCTGGTCGGGGGGTTAGGAATGGCCCCGGGGGCGAACATCGGCCAGGACGCGGCGATTTTCGAAGCGGTGCACGGCAGCGCCCCGGACATCGCCGGCAAGGGCATCGCCAACCCGACCGCGCTGATGCTGGCCGCCGCGCTGATGCTCGATCACGTCGGCCGGCGCGATCTTGCGGCGCGGCTGCGGCAGGCCATTGCCGACACCCTGAACGTCGACCACGTGCGCACCGGCGATCTCGGCGGCTCGGCCAGCACCCGCGTCTACACCGACGCGGTGGTGCGTCGCATCCGCAACGGCTGAGCAAGGCCGGGCATCGGTATGCGCCCGGCAGCAAAGGCGCGATGAGCGGGCACAGAAAAGCCGGGCCAGGGGCCCGGCGCTGCGCAGATGCGGTGAGAGCGAAGCGCTGCGGCGTTTCGCCCAACCACCGCCTCACTGCTTGCGGTTCTGCGGGGTGTAATGGGTCTGCAGATAGGTGGTGATTTCCTTGGCGGTGGCCTCGTCGATCGGCGCGCCGAAGGTCTTGATCATTTTCTGCACTTCCATGTCCCAGGTCGCTGCCGGCAGCGGCGGCTGCATGGTGATGTAGGTGACGCTGTGGCACATGCTGCAATGGCCGAGCACGGTGTCGCGCCCGGGGCCGGCGGCCAGCTCGGCGGTGTAGGTCGGCCATTTGCCGACCTTGTAGGTGTCGCCATTCCCAGGAATCACCCGCGCGGGCTGCAGCGCGCTGCCCAGCGGGCCGCCGGCGTAATCGCCGGAGCTGAGCAGACCGGGGCGTGGCGTCTCGGCACTCGCCGGCTGCATGGCGCCTGCCAGCGCCAGCAGCAGCGAGGCCAGCACGGGGCTCAGCAATGGGGCAACGCGCTTGCCGTCGAGCGTCATATCGAACCGTCGTTTCATCGTCGTCCCTCCCCTCACGCGGCCAGCACCAGCACCTGCTGGCGTTCGATCTTGTTCCACAGATAGCCGCCCGGGTTCCATACCGGGGTGTCCGGCTGGGTGTTGCCGGCGGTGTCGGTCGCGCGCACGGCAATGGTCTGCAGCCCGGGTAGCCTGGGCGTCCAGACGAACTGGTATTCGCGGAACGAATGGCGGCCCAGATCGCGGCCGAGCCTGGCGGGCAGCCAGGTCTGCCCGTCGTCGGTGGAGACCTCGACCTTGCGGATGCCGCCATGGCCGCTGAACGCGACGCCGCGGATCACCGTTGGATGCCCGCGCATCACCGGCACGCTGTCGTCGGGATCGACGATGAAACTGCGCACCGGCATGTTGACATGGCCGATCGGCACCAGCTTGACCTTGCCTTCCTTGATCGCCTCCGGCGTGGTGCTGCCGTTGGGCGTGTCGGGAATCTGGTACGCCGGCTTCATCCAGAAGTTGGTGTCGGGCTCGGTCAGCGCGCGGATGTGGGTGAGATGCTTGGTCCAGTAGGTGGCGAACTTGCCGGGCATGACCAGCCGCACCGGAAAGCCGTTGAGCATCGGCAGCGGCTGGTCGTTCATCGCGTAGGCGATCACCGACTCATTGAGTATCGCCTCGTGCACGTCCCAGGACTTGAGAAAGCGATGCGAGCCCTTGCCCTCGGGGCCGGGGCCGTGGTCCAGGCCCTCGAACTGGATCTGCACCGTGCCCGGGGCAATGCCGGCGCGATCGAGCACGTCGCGCAGCCGCACCCCGGTCCACATCGCGCAGCCCATTGCGCCGTTGCCCCATTGTCCGCCGGGCACGCGTGGCTGCAGCCGGCTGCGCGAATTGCCCGAACACTGGTTGACCGCGGCGAGGGTCACCGGCCGGAACTCGCGCTGCAACTGGTCGAAGCTCAGCTCCACCGGCTTCTTGAAATTGCCCGACAGCATCAGCCGCCATTGCTTGAGGTCGATGGCGTTGGGGATGTCGGGCAGGTGGTAGCGCACATAGAACGCTTCGTTCGGCGTGAGCGCGGTGCGGAAGTAGTGGCGCGGGGTTTCGAGCTGGATCGGCCGGTCGGTCAGCCGCAGCAGAGGCGCTTTCTGTGGGTAGGTGACGTACGGCCCGACGTTGTTCCAGTACGGATTGGCCTCGGGGCCGGTGAAGCTCTGCAGAGGGGTTTCCGCTTGTGCGGCGACCACGGCCCAGGCCGGGCGGGTCGCCAGGGTGGTGATGCCCGCGGCGGCCAGGGTCAGCCAGTCGCGGCGATGCCATCGACGATCCATCGGTACTCTCCTCGGGGTTGGGTGGCCGTCGCCAGGCGGTCGCGGCCAGTTGTATTCGGTCACAACCCTAACGAGTGGACACGCCCCTGTTTATCCGGGATGTCATACAGCCGGGGGCATAACCCGGCGTGGCTCATAGCCCGGTGGCGCGACGGATCAGCGGGAAGTACAGCGCGCGCGGCAGCAGCCGCAACAGCTTGAGCGGCGTGGTGAAACGCCGGGGGAAGTGGATGTCGAACTGGCCCCGCTCCAGCCCGCGCAGAATCGCTTCAGCCGCCTGTTGCGGGGTCTGCAGCGCCGGCATTGCAAAGGTGTTCTGCCGGGTCAGTGGGGTGTCGACGAAACCGGGGTTGATCACATGCACGCCGAGTCCGTGCGGGTGCAGGTCGAGGTAGAGGGTTTCGGCCAGGTTGATCAGCGCCGCCTTGGTCGGGCCGTAGGCCAGCGCCTGCGGCAGCCCGCCCCAGCCGGCCACGCTGGACACCAGCGCGATGTGCCCGCGGCCTTGCGCCAGCAGCATCGGCAGCACCGCGGCCAGCGCGCGCAGCGCACCCTGGTAGTTGACCGCGTCATGGCGCAGCGCCACGTCGAGGTCGAACGCGGTGGCGCGCATCGGGGTGTAGGTGCCGGCGCAGTAGAGCATCAGATCGAGCCCGCCCCAGTCCTGCTGCAGGCGGCGAGCGGCGATCAGCAGCGCGGCCGGCTCGTTGACGTCCAGCGCCATCGGCACGATGCCGGGCATCGACAGCAGCGCCGCCTCGTCGCGCGCGCTCACCGCCACGCGCGCGCCGCGCTCGCGCAGCGCCTCGGCGCAGGCGCGGCCGATGCCGGTGGAGCCGCCGATCACCCAGCAGCGCAGCCCGCTCCAGTGTTCGATGCGAGGGTTGAGCGCCATCGCTTACGGCTTGTTGAAGGAGAGGAACACGCTGCCGACCTTGAAGCCGAATTTGGTGATGGTCGAGATGTTGAGCAGGGTATGCGCGTCCATCAGATACATCCAGTCGTCGAACTGCACGTGATAGACCGTGCCGTCCACCGGCAGTGCCAGGGTGTAGTGCCAGTTCAGCGCGTTGCCGGCAGCCGCGCCCTGGGCCTCGCCGATCACGTCGCCGGCAGTTCCGACGTAGCGTTTTTCGCCATCCTTCTCGGGCAGCTCGCGGATGGTCCAGATGCGCTCCTGCTTGTCACCGTTGTCGTAGACGAAGTGCTCCTGCAGGGTGCCGACATCGCCCTTCCAGCTCGCGTCTATGGTCACGTGAAAGCGCCGGGTCATCTTGCCCGAGCGGTCGAACACAATGCCCACCGCGGTCAGCCGGCCGTTGAAATACTGTTTCAGATCCAGCGTGGGTTGCTGGCCGCGGTAGGCAATCGGCTGAATCTGCGCACAGCCGGCGAGCATTGCGGTGGCCAGCAGCGCCAGCAACGCCGCCCAGCGGCGCAGCGCGGACAAGGGGGTCAGGGGGGTGGGCATGATGAACTCCTTGATCAGGGATTGATGGGGCAAGGACTGCGCAGGCTCAGCGCGGCAGCGCCTCGGCCGGCCGCAGCGCGCCCGCGCGCACAAACCCGCGCCACAGCAGAAACGCGGCAATCAGCTTGAGCGCGCAAGGCAGCAGACAGTAGGCGATGACCAGCGGCGGCAGCGCGCCGGTCTGCGCCTCGCCGGGGCGATAACCAAACGCCGCGAGCAAGGGCAACGCGAGGCCGGCAGCCAGTGCGAGGTTGAGCTTCGCGACAAAGTTCCACAGGCCGAAGTACGCGCCTTCGAGCCGGTCGCCGTGGCCCGCCTCGCGGATGAGCACCGCCAGCAGCGCCGGCGGCATCACCAGGTCGGCGCCCAGCGCCGCGCCGCTGAGCAGCACCACGACCGCGTAGCCCCAGCGGTCGCCCGGCTGCAGCGCCGCGGCCCAGACGAAAGCCGCCACCGCCAGCCCCATGCCCAGCAGCCAGGTCGCCGCCGCGCCCCAGCGCCGCACGGCGCGCAGCCACAGCGGCACCAGCGCGCCGCCAGCGGCGAAGTAGGCGAACAGATAGGC